>JBFLVQ010000738.1:0-4476 GCA_040758525.1 Acidobacteriota bacterium | reverse complement strand
AATAGCAAAGCGTTGTCCTAAGTCATATCGATAGAAACGAAAACGCTCATTTAATCCAGTTACTTTTAGACCAGCATAGGCTTGAGCAATAAAGGGATTGACTCGCTGCCAGAGCATATCTGCTAGAGCTTGATCATCAACAATAATCCTTGAATTATTACGTATATCAAGTCGATAATCGAATCCAGACTCTGTTATTACTGGAGCTGTGCTAAACCCGACTTCCTCAGCCCGCATAATAAGCACTTCGCACTCATTAGCAGAGAGGACATCACGAAGAATAAAAAGATTGTCTGAAAACTTAATCTTCTCAATCAAAGCACTTACCTCTATTAAGCGACTAATTAATGAAACTACCTTGCTACTACTATTATAGTAACGTATAGTGTTGGCGAATTCAAAATCCATAAGATTTATGAGATCTTCCACCAATGAGGTTCACTGAATCTTAAGTCTTTATCAATCACCGACGGAATTCGCCAACACTATACGTTACTAAAGAAACTCATATCTAGATCCTTGGGGCACAAATGAGCAATGGTGTTGCGTAGAAAGTTACCATACTTTTCTACAACTTCATTAAATCGACTCTCGATCTCTGTAGTTAACAAATTATTAGACATCGTTTCAATTCTCGTGAGAATCTTTTCACATTCCCTACGTCTTAACCTTGAAAGGCAAAGTTTATTATGGTTCTTACGTCAGGTAGAGTTAGGGGATTTAATACTATGGGTAAGGTTGTGCATCAATTTTACAAATTAATAAAACCCACCCTAATAGATCCTTGTGTAAACAAGCCTAAATTTCACCTCTTTGCAATTGAAGGAGATAATTTATGAGTTTTAGCAATTATCGTCTTGGTTTAATGTTATTAATCTTTTTCCTGTTAAGTATCGTCTCACCACAATTAACGCTAGCTCAACAGCAGTACACAATTACTGATCTTGGCACACTGGGCGGCAACTCTAGTATCGGTAACGATATTAATCAAAATGGAGACATTACAGGTTGGTCACAAATAAGTCAGGCCACAATAACAAAAGGTTTTGTTTGGAAACGCGGCATTATGACAGCGCTACCCACCCTCGCCAATGGAAAAGGGGCTTTGGGTGTTGCCATTTCTAATCCTGGTTTCTTTGGCCCAAATTTTACTGGTGACGCAGAGCTTGCCAATGGTAACACCCACGCTTTTCGTTATAATTCTGTGACAATGCGAGATCTTGGCACACTTCCCGGCACTACCCACTCTCATGGTCGTGATATCAATGATACGGGAGAAGTAGTTGGCTGGGCACAGTCCGCGGATGGCACTCTAAAAGCTTTTTTATATCGCAACAACCAGATGATTGATATCAGTAACGGTTCTGTTAGTGCGGCCTATGGCATCAATAATACCAGTCAGGTAGTGGGCTATTTTCAGAGTGATGACGTCCATCATGCTTTCAAGTATGAAACTGCTACTGGACACACCGATCTGGGCACACCTAATGGTTATTCTTATAGCTATGCTTTGGCAATTAATCAAGCCGGACAAATTATTGGCTATGTTGCTAGTGCGCCTTTCCAGACAGGAAATTACCGCTCTTTCATTTTTGACAGTACTAATGGTTTCCAGATTATTGGTAACACAAACAACTTTGCTAATGGGATCAATAGCGATGGTCAGGTAGTGGGAAGCTTTAAGATTAATGCTAACACTAATCATGGCTTTATTTATCACAATAGCACGATGACGGATCTGAACGATCTGATACCTGCTAACTCTGGTTGGGTCATTACCAATGCAAGAAGTATCAATGATAAAGGACAGATTGTTGGTGCTGGCACGATCAATGGTGAGTCACATGCTTTTCTTATGACACCTCTTCCTTCAACGATCATTGAACTGCCGTTAGATCCTGAGCGCCTAAATAATAAAACTCAGGTAGTTGGTGAAGCGGGCGGGCATGCCGTACTTTGGCAGCAAAGTAATGGTTTAACTGATATTGGTACACTTCCCAATGGTAATAGCAGTCATGCTTATGACATTAATGATGCTACTACAATCGTTGGTAAATCACTAATTGGCAATGGTGACACACACGCTTTTAAGTGGATCTCTCCTAATATGACAGACCTTGGTGTATTTTCTAACACACCATATAGTCAAGCATTGGGCATTAATAGCCCCGGAGGCATAGTAGGCTTTGGTAGCGTAGGCAATACTTATCATGCTTTTTTCAAACAATCCACAACAATACCTATGGTGGATCTGGGAGTACTTGGTGGGATATATAATCTCAATAATAGTGTAGGTATTAGCGTCAACGACATCAATCAGGTGGTGGGCTATTCCTCTAGTTCTCCTGGTATTCCTGCAAGTAACTCTCAAGGTTTCTTTTGGACACAGAGCGCAGGTATGGTAGGTCTTCCTGGTGGTCTTCAAGATGAAGCCTGGGATATTAATAATGCTGGCCAAATAGTAGGAAAGGCTCATCGCGTGATCTTTCAAGGTAACGAGTACACACAAGCTTGCTTATGGACAAAAGATAGTCAAGGACAATGGGTAGTTGATTATCTTGGCACTCTCAGTGGGGTAAATGGCACTGGCCATTCAAGCAAAGCTTTTGCAATCAATGAAGCTGGTCAAATAGTAGGTAGCTCAACTGCCAATACCCCCATTGGCACCACAGAAACACATGCTTTCCTATGGCATAACGGCGTAATGGTCGATCTTAATACTCTACTCCCACCTAATTCTGGCTGGATACTTCGAGAAGCAAGGGATATTAATGAGTTCGGGCAGATTATTGGTGTTGGTTCATTTAATGGACAGCCAGCAGCATTTCTGTTAATCCCATAGAAAAGAAATGGGTCAGAGGTCAGGAGGCAGAGAAAAGAAGTATCTGTTACTGTGAAAACCACAGTCGTCTATCAAAGTCCTTAAGAAGAATATTTAGAGTGGATAGTTGCTAATAAGCCCACTTTAAATGGCTAGATCAAAATGATGATGGGAGGCAAGATCAATGTTTTCATATATAGGTAGGATGTCTATTTAGAAAAATATAAAAAGCCGCACCTGCCAATAATAACAGAGTGCGGCCAACAGTATAAAGCAAGAGGCAAAACTAGAAATCCAGTTCTGCCGAATTAGAAACAAGTCCATCTACTACCACATTTACCAGGTTAACGCCTTTTTCAATGGCTAATCTCTTCTTGTTACCTTTGGCAGTAATAATAGTATTACCATTGACGGTTACCTTGGATAATGGGATCTCCTTTCCATTGATGAGCACAGTCACCTTGGTTTGTTGTTTATTTGAAAGGAAACCAATTCTAGAAATGGTAAGTTTAGGCTTATTGTAGTTAACCTGCATTACGGGGCAAAACCCAATGAAAGAGAAAAGACATGACAATAGCCAGGGAAGCAATGGAGACGGTTAAATTTATAGATCAATATTGCGAATATTATAAAGAGTTATTCACAGGAGATGTAAGAAGCTATGAATATTTTAAGTACCTACAACTAGGAATGATAACAGAGATACTACGGAAAAGCTTACCGGCAATAGCTAAAGTTAATCCTAAATTGATCATTATCTGTTCCGTTTTACTATCCAACAAAGGAACGGATACTGTTGCCGAATTCGATCAGTGACCCGCAAGGATTTTGGGTTCAGTGAGCTTTATCGATAGAAACCCTCATAATCATAATGGATTTTGAATTCGACAACAGTATCCGGCCTTTGTTGGAAGGTCGAGAGATGGGAGGTTAATGTGCTATGATTTAATAATGCCTATCAAAGTTGCAGCTTGCCAAGTTCCAGATGTTCGCGAGGATATAGGGAGTGCCCTAACTTGGATAGAAAAGTTTGCTCAAGAAGCTGAAGACAAAGGCGCAAATATTGCCTGCTTCCCTGAATGCTTCCTGCAAGGTTATTTAACCGATGAAAATTTAGCGAGAAAGTATGCTATCAATCTTTCTTCTGACTATTTCAACACAATACTTAAAAACCTGGCAAAGTTTAAGCCTATGCTGGTATTTGGACTAATTGAGAAGAAGGATGAGGCATTATTTAATACTGCAGTAGTAGTTAAAGATGGACAATTAGTGGGAAAATATCAAAAGACCCATTTGCTAGATGGTGAGCGCATATTTGAAATCGGTAATTCCTATCCAATCTTTGAAGTAAACGGGATCAAGTTTGGTATAAATATTTGCTATGACACACAATTTCCAGAAGCAGCGGCAGAAGTTGCCAAACAAGGAGCAACTTTGATACTTTGCCCAGCCAACAATATGATGAGGCGTGAAACGGCAGAGAAATACAAATTCCTTCACCATGAAATCCGAGCAAAACGCGCAGTAGAAGCTGGTGTGTGGATGATTTCGGCAGACGTTACAGGAATCAGAGAAGGGAGGATTGCTTACGGTCCTACTTCTGCTCTGACTCCTAATGGAGACATTATTGCCCAAGTTCCGTTAATGAAGACAGG
>JBFLVQ010000737.1:0-4476 GCA_040758525.1 Acidobacteriota bacterium | reverse complement strand
GATATAGTAAAAACCAATCGCTGGGTTAGCCCAATCGATCTAGACCCCAACGAAATCATTCTACAAATCAAAAGCCAATTTAGCGAAAAAAGCTTACAATGGAGCGGCGCCATTTATGTCCCCAATCAGATCAAAGTGTCTGTGCCTGCTGCTAATCCTAAGAAATTAGAAGAAGTAGAGGTAATCTTCAACTCCACCTTTTTTGTTGAGTGCCTATATAAATACATCAATGCGCTACGCTATCGTCAATTTGATTTCTTTAAGATCGAAGTCGAGCCAATGGCAATGGGCACAGGCTTACAACAGAGCAACCGCTGCTTTATCGAATTGAGTTGGCCAGGACCAGCCTTAGCCAGTGAGGGTGTAAGTGTGCAGCCAGATATGGCAAATAGACGAGTAGTGGAAGTGTTTGCGCCTAGACCTGAGATCGGTCGATTAGCACGCTTGCGAGTATTAAACGCAAGTGTTTATCGCAACGATTATATTGTTACAAAGAGGATCACTTACATAGGGCGTCTGCGTAATATCACAGATAAGACCACGGGATCTGTGATACGTCGTAATGATTTTGTTTTCACACGCCATAATGATCCAGATTCACCCAATAATAGTGTATCGCGTAAACATGCAACAATACTATTTCGTAATAGTGAGTTCTACTTGCTTGATAGTATCAGTGCGAATGGCACAAAGATCGAACGAAATGAAGGGCGCACAGAGATAATAGTGAGCCCAAGTCAAACCCATGGTGTACAACTAGCGTATGGTGATGTAATTATATTTGGCTCAGCACGTGTGAGCTTCGAAAAAGCCACTGAAGAGGATTTAGCAACCTTTGTTAATAGCAGAGATAGAGAGACCTCGGAAACCCACGGCGACTTCTTCTTTTCCGAAAAGACTGTACGTATTACTCGCTCTCTAATCGATAAAGAACTGAAAAAATAGCATCAACATGATTATGGATTGCGGATTGAGAAGAAAACTTCTTCAAATCCGCAATCCAATAGATTATTGTGGCGCCATACGGATCGCACCATCAAGACGGATCACTTCACCATTTAACATCTGATTCTCGATGATATGTTGTGCTAGCGCCGCGTATTCATCAGGCCGACCCAAGCGCGGCGGAAAAGGTACTTGCTGACCAAGTGAGATACGCGCCTTCTCTGGCAACCCAGCAAGTAATGGTGTATCAAAGATACCAGGCGCAATTGTCATAACGCGTATACCATAACGAGCCAATTCCCGTGCAATAGGCAGTGTCATTGCTACAATACCACCTTTTGAAGCTGAGTAGGGCGCTTGCCCAATCTGCCCATCGAATGCCGCTACTGAAGCGGTATTGATGATTACGCCCCGCTCATCTACATCATTCGGCTTATTCTCCGTCATGGCAGCAGCAGCCAATCTTATTACGTTAAAGCTACCAATCAGATTGACCTCAATAACACGTGTAAAATCATTCAGTGCCATAGGGCCTTCTTTACCTACTACACGCTTTGCATTGCCTATACCAGCACAGTTGATCACTACATGCAGAGCACTAAAGGTTTCTCTGCAGAGTTTGACCGCGTTAGAGACATCTGCTTCGCTAGTAACATTAGTATTAGAAAAACGTGTACTTTCGCCTAGTTCCTTGGCTAGTGCCTCACCACGTTCAGTATTAAGGTCAGCAATAACAACGGACGCGCCCGCCGTCGCAAGTCGGCGTACACAGGCTTCACCTAGTCCTGAGGCCCCCCCAGTAACAAGCACCACACTCTCTTTTATATCCATAAGCGATCTCCTTATATTAAAAATCACTATTAAAACTTTTTCCGAGAGTCTATCAGTTCCATAGACGGCGTGCCAATCCCTACGGCCAGTTGCTTAGCAGTAGCCCAACTGCTTATTATTAGACTCTGAGCAGAAGATTTTCCTCAACTAATCAAAATGGCTGGGTAATTGGCTTGACGCAACTAAAAGTTAAATCTGAATCCCTACCAGTACGCTGTGATATCTGCCATCAAGCAGACTGCTTTGATGCGCAACTCAATTATTGCACGCGTTGTGCTAGTACACTTTATAGTACTGAGGCAAAAAATAGCCAATCCACATCGGTTCTCCTGACGGCGCGACTGGCACTATTTTCTGCCTGTTTACGTGCCGTGATTGCGATTGGATTCCTTCTCTTTATCTGGCTAACACAGCCGATCGCGCCAGCCATCATGCTAATCGTAATTGCTACTATACTCTATCTAGTCGGTAGTAAACTGAAGCCTTGGTTGACCTGTAAATATCCTCATTACCCGCGTCTACTATTCGGTTTAGATCTGGGTGTCACTGCCGCCATTGTAATGTTGCTAGCAACTACACTGGCTGGGGATAGCTATGGCACAATGGCAATTAGCATTATCCCTATCTTCTATCTTTTTGGTGAGCGATTGCGTGCTACGCTGGCGACCAGATTTCCTCAATTTCCACAACTGCCACTTGCGCTAGAAATGGCAATTATTGCCGCGGTGGCAATATTGATCTGGCTAGCTACTCCAGCAGGCAGCTACATACTGATATCGGCAGGTATTATTCTCTTGATAATTGTCTTCCTAATGCTAGGCAGCGTGGGTCTATAAATTAGGTTTATAAAATGCTGAATTGTTATACTCTGCTCTACTAATACTAAAATATTTAACATCGGTATTATAGAAGTATGCTTCTTTGCGATAACTTAATCCTATCTTGGTTAAAACCCTTTGTGACTTTAGATTCTCTGGATGTGTTATACCAACAATCTCATTCAGATTGATTATATCGAAGCCATATTGAATACTGGCTTTGGCTGCTTCAGTGGCTAATCCCTGCTGCCAATAGCGTTTTGCCAAACGATATCCTACCTCTACTTGGCTGGTATTTTCTAGATATTGAAGACCACAAAATCCTACTATGCTGTTGTCCTGTTTATATTCCATTACCCAGATACCAAAATGGTGTTCTTGCCAATGCCTTATCTTAATTTTTAACCAAGTCTCCACTTCTGCTTTTGTAAAGGGACTACCCGGCCTGATATATTTTATTACCTCAAGATCACTATTGAGTTGGTAGAAAGCCTCTAAATCTGTTGGTATAAATTTACGCAAATGTAGTCTTTCTGTATTAAGCTCGCTCATATATTTTCCCTCTAGCTAATAATAGCAGCAAGAAACCCTACTCTTGAATCTGTTTGCCAAGGGTGTTAGCATAAATGCGCTTTTTCATCTTTTGATATGCTAAAGGAGATCTTTTGCTGGTTTCCATCGCCATTTACCTAAACATCTAAGGCTGATGGAATCCCAGGTTATTATGCGTCGCTAAGCTCTCAAAACGAATAGATGTGAGCGCACACTAGCAGACACGTTGCTCAGCAAATTACAACGTTTCTCTAGCGCGTTTGTCTTCTTTCTTTTATTAAAGGGAGCTTAGATATATGCAGAATCACCTTAGCATAGCCGATCTCAGCTATTGCTTGCCTAATGGTAATGAGCTTTTCTCCTCGTTGACTTTTCGTTTTAATCTATTACGCACCGGTCTGATTGGACCCAATGGTATTGGTAAATCTACCCTCTTGGAAATCCTCGCTGGCAAGATTATACCTTCCACTGGTAGTGTTACTCGTGTAGGCAAACTCTCCTATCTTACCCAGACATTGATATTGAATGAAAATACCAGGGTGGCAGAAGTACTACACTTTGCCCCAGAGATCGCTGCACACCAAAGAATTGCTGCAGGCACAGCTACATTGCAGGATTTTGAGACGGTTGAGAATCATTGGGACCTGCTTGAGAAGATCGAACTAGTCTTTGCAAAATTGGGAGTCTCTCATATCGCTTGGTCACAACCAGCGGCGAGTCTAAGTGGTGGCGAGTTAACTCGTGTTCGTATTGCTGGATTACTACTGGAAGAGCCTGATTTTTTGATTCTTGACGAGCCCACCAATAACCTTGATCTATCTGCACGACAATTTGTTTATCGTCTAGTGGCAAATTGGAAACGAGGTTTGTTAGTAGTTAGTCATGATCGTGTTCTACTCTCTTTTGTCGATCAGATTGCTGAATTCAGTTCAAATGGGTTAAAACTCTATGGCGGCAATCTAGAGTTTTATCAGCAACAGCATAGTATTGAAAAAGCTGCTGCTGAACAGGCATTAATAGGTGCTAAACAACGGCTTAAAGATGCTCAAGCTACTGCTCAAAGAGCAATGGAGCGACAACAGAAACGTAGTATTGCAGGTGAAAAAAGAGCATTTAAAAAGTCATTACCACCTATTGTGGTGGGGGGATTAAAAAGGAGAGCAGAAAATAGTACAGCAAAATTAAAAGGCCGCCATGAACTAAAGAGCGTGTCAAGATCTTTGTGTAAATTATTTCTCCAATCATAACAATGGAACCCTATCACCATAGATAATAGCGAACTGATTCATAGCAGAGCGCCAATCCCTAATGGGCATAGTCCAACGTTTGC
>JBFLVQ010000736.1:0-4493 GCA_040758525.1 Acidobacteriota bacterium | reverse complement strand
GCAGGATGCCCCACGCTCCTTTAATAAGACACCGGCAATGATAAAATTCTTCACAGAGAAGATTGGTTATCAGTATCCTTTTGATAAATATGCTCAGACCATTGTATCCGATTTTACTTTTGGTGGTATGGAGAATACCTCTGCCACTACCCTTACCGAAGATACGATTCACACTGCTGATGTGCATGAGGATACCCCTAGCGATGGACTGGTAGCACATGAATTGGCGCATCAATGGTGGGGGGATCTAGTCACCTGTCGTAGCTGGTCACACTTATGGCTGAATGAAGGCTTTGCCACTTTCTTTGCTTCGCTCTGGAAAGAGCAAGATCAAGGACGAGATGAGTATTTAATGGAAATGATCGGCCATTTTCACAGCTATACAGATGAAGAAGAGAATCTATATCGTCGCCCCATTGTTTACAACCGCTACCATGAGCCAGACACTCTCTTTGATAGTACAACCTACCGTAAAGGCGCACTGGTCCTCAATATGCTACGCTGGCAGCTTGGTGAGAAACGCTTCTGGAAAGCGATGAATCATTATGCACGCAAATTTGAGTATAAGAATGCAGATACTAATGATTTCAAGGTAGCGATTGAGGAAGTTACTGGTGAAGACTTAGAATGGTTCTTTGATCAGTGGGTCTACAAAGCCGGATACCCAGAATTTGTTGTCGATTATCATTGGGATGAGACGGCCAAGCTAGTTCGTCTACAGGTAAAACAGACACAAACAGTCGATGATCTTACCCCAATCTTTCGCACTCCTGTTGATGTCGAGATTGTCACAGAGCGTGGTCGTCAGTTGCATCGTATACAAGTGCTTGGTCAAGAGCAAGAGTACCATCTGCCAGCAGACCTGCGGCCATTGATGGTACGTTTTGATAAAACCGGAGTGCTAATCAAGAAATTGAAGTTCAATCGCCCCAAAGATCAGATTCTATATCAACTACAGAATGATACAGAGGCCTGG
Source organism: Acidobacteriota bacterium (assembly GCA_040758525.1). GTDB lineage: Bacteria > Acidobacteriota > Blastocatellia > Chloracidobacteriales > JADJPF01 > JBFLVQ01. Next base: position 3,517 of record JBFLVQ010000736.1, on the reverse strand, counting down.
GGACGAATTGAGGCAGCACGTGAGTTAAAAGCTTACACAAGTGATGAAACAGTAATCGCGGCGCTAACCCGTGCGGCTAGTCAAGACTCCTTCTGGGGTGTAAGAGCAGAGGCAGCTAATACGCTTGGCAGTAGTAATCTCCCTAGTGCATTAGAATCGCTTATTGCCGTCTATCGTGACACCAACCTCAAGGTACGGCGTAGTGTTATTGAAGCGCTTGGGAACTCACGCGATGAACGGGCGTTTGAACTGTTGAAGCGTGCATTGGAGACCGATTCCAGTATCTCAGTAGTGGCGGCCGCGGCCGCCACACTAGGCAAGACCGGTACACCACGCGCTTTTGAGTTGCTTACATTGGCACTAACACGCAATTCCCATCAAGAGATTGTGCGTATAGGTGTCTTCGATGGATTAAAGAACTTAAAAGACAGCCGCGCCGTGCCACTAGCACTACAATGGGCTGAGAATGGCGCGCCGCGTCGTGCACGCACAGCAGCAATTAGGACACTCAGCGCACTGGGCAAAGGACGTGAGGATGTAGCAGCTTTCCTTATTGGGCTACTTTCCGATCCTGTCTACTCTGTGCGCCGGGCTAGTGTTGAAGCGCTTAAGGAGGTAGGTGAAACCAGTGCGCTAGATCCACTTAATCGCCGCCTTAATGTAGAGCCAGATGGGCGTATACGCTTTGCTATACGTGAGGCGCTACAGCGACTAAATGAACAGAAACGTGCAAGGTTATGAATAAGACTCTTTTTAAGGTAATTGTGACTATCCTAGCGGTAATGCTGCTAGTGAATATGTCGGTATTAATTGGCAGAGCACAAGGAGAGAAAGATGAAGTGATACGTATTGCCTCGGAACTGGTCTCTTTCGAGGTGAGTGTACGTGATATGCGCGGCTTTCCTGTACGTAATCTTAAAGCAGAAGACTTCACAGTTTATGAAGATGGGCAGCGCCAACAGATTGCCCATCTTAGCGCACTAGAGACCCCTTTCCAGCTTGTACTAGTAATTGACACTAGCATCAGCACACAGCAACAACTCCAATTAATGCGTCAAGCAGCACGTAATTTTATTGCTGAAATAGGTGCGCGTGATCGTATTGCGATCGTTCAGTTCAGTCATGATGTAGAGTTACTAACCGATTTTACTAGTGATAGAGCAAAGTTAGAGAGTGCGCTAGGGCTTATAGGCTTTTATGAAAATGCTCGCACTGGCTCATCTGTATATGACGCACTAAGCTTAGTGGTAGGTAAAGAGTTGTTAGCAAAACAACAAGGGCGTAAGGCAGCATTGATACTTACCGATGGTGTTGATTCAAGTAGCATACTCGATTACCAGCGTGTCAAGGAAGCGATAGAACGTAGCAGCGCAGGCTTCTATTTTATTGAGCTTGATACAGAGAAATTTACTGAAGATGGTGTGGCACGTGGTCGCACAGATCCTCAGCGGCTCAACTTCTCACCCAAACAGCTACAGAAATATGTTGAGGTTTATCAGCCTAAAGGAGCGCTTGAGCACTATGCCAACCATTGGTTGCTTACCCCAGAAGAGCGTCGTGAGGTCAACCATGGTCTTTATCAACTTGCCCGTCAAGAGCTGCGTGAAATTGCCCAACGTACTGGTGGCTCAGTCTTTGTAGCCAAACATATAGAAGATTTAGAAGGACAATATCGAGCCGTTATTGAGGAACTGCGTACACTCTACAGCATAGGCTACTATCCTAGCCGTACTCAGGCAGATGGCAAGTGGCATAAGATCCAGGTTGAGGTGAAAACTGCTGGCGCAACATTACGCCATCGTAGTGGCTACTGGGCAAAATAACGAGCACTTCTATGACTGTAAGGGGGAACAGTGGCTAGCGCAGACCGGCTTTCCTGTGGAACATGTCTACATATCTTGATAAAGCTAATCTTCACGATAAGGAATATCTAAGCTATGGAGCGAATTTTCTTCGCATTAGGCGCAGGCATGGCTTTTATTGCCGTAGCCGCAGGGGCCTTTGGCGCACACGGTCTAAAAGCACGATTATCGCTGGAAATGCTCAATATCTTTGAACTGGCAGTGCGCTACCAGATGTATCATGCTTTTGCCCTGTTAGCAGCAGCTTGGGCACATACACGTTGGCCAAATTCACTTACAACAGTAAGTGGTTGGTTCTTCCTAATCGGTATTGTGCTCTTCTCTGGCAGTCTCTATCTGCTCAGTCTTACTGGGCTACGCTGGTTGGGAGCAATCACACCGCTAGGTGGATTGGCGTTATTAGGGGGCTGGTTCTGTCTGGTCTGGTCAGCAGTACAAAAATAGTTTAAGTAGCAAAGGAGATTAACATGGCACATTGGGAAGAGCGGCCAGAGGCGGCCTGGCAAAACTTTCATTTCAATCAACCCTATGAGAAGGGATTGCAGCGACTAAAAGAAGAGGTACTAGCCAAAACCGATTTTGATCCAGCAACACTCTGGCAGTGGGGTACCATGCAGGCCATGGCAATCATAGAAGTATTAAAAGGTTGTGAGCGAGAGTTTGGTGCTGCTGGCCAACAAGTCGTCTATCAGGCTCTACGCAAAATTGGACTGGATATAGGTAGACAGATTCTTAAAGGCACGGAGAAGCCTGCTGAGATGTCCGAAGCAGAATTTGTTAGCTTTTATGCCACAATAATCAATCGTATTGTTTATGCCTCGCTAGAAGCCCCCAAAATTGATAGTGATCAACAAGTAAGCTTTGATATTCTCTGGTGTCCACATCAGGATCATTATCAGGCTTCCGATTGTCGTGTGCAACGCTACTTTGTGCAAGGAATGCTTGATGCGCTACACGAGTTTGGGCAGGCACATAACTTCCAGGTTCGCTTTGATAGCACAATTCCTGCAGGTGCCTCCACCTGCCACTTTACTATCTGGCATGCCAGTGACGCAGAACGTAATGCTTGGGCAGAATACACACAATTGATGGAGCAGAAAGCACTCAAGATCGCAGCCCAACAACAGCAACAAGCTAGTTGCGATACCTTCGATGCTTAATAGGCTGCCGAAGGCATAATTATGGAAGGAAATGCAGAGATGAATAAAGAACTACCAGAATTTCTACAGAAAGTGGTGAAAAAATATCCGAAAGTCTGGGAAAGTTATGAGAATCTGGGTAGCGCAATAGGTTCTGTATCAGGTCTTGATGCACGTACACAAAGGCTGGTCAAACTTGGTATTGCAATTGGCGCCGGTGAGGAAGGAGCAGTCCACTCACATGTACGCAAATGCAAAAAGGCTGGTATCTCCAATGATGAGATCTATCATGCTGCAATACTGGCAATCACCACAATTGGTTGGCCAGCAGCGATGGCTGCTGTCTCTTGGGTGGATGATATCCTTAAAGATCTGGACCGGTTAACAAGCGAGGAAAGTTGATCATAAATAGCCAGCAAAGGAAAAACTTTCTCTCCTGGCTAGTCATTGATAGATTCTTACGTTATTATAGCGAGAGGGATTAGCCTATCAACCCTTAACTTTGTCACGTCAACT
>JBFLVQ010000735.1:0-4497 GCA_040758525.1 Acidobacteriota bacterium | reverse complement strand
CCAGACCCAAACGCTCTAGTGCCCCTGAGCCAAACATATGATTGGTATTGCGAGGATTGGTAGCGTCAATACGATTTAGATCACTTGGCACCGCGAACACATTGGCGACATTAGGACCGGCACCACCGATAAACGGACGAAAATGGCAATCGGCACAGGATTGTGTTTCCGGCCCGGCGACACGATTAAACTTATCTGCGCGCAGGTTTAGGCCATCCAATCGGTTAAACTCAGCATTGAATAATGCCTCGCCCACCTTGAGGACCTCAGCAATACTGATTTTGCCATTCTCGATATCGTCTTGGCTGATATGGCGTGCAACTGGTTGATCACCATATTGTTGTGCCGGACAGAGTATGACGCTACTAATTAGCATCAGCACAAGAAAGCATAACTGCACATTCCTTGTCCATCGGCTCTTTTTCATATCTCACACCACCAAATATTGAACGCACCTTTTCAATAATGAAAAGTATGTTGCATTAATGAAACAGTCCACATTAATTGTCAAACCTGCTTCAATGGTCAAAAAATCAAAATCAATTTACCCTCTACATGATCTAGGCGCAATCTATCGGAAAGTGGCTCACAAAAATTCACATGTTTTTCCTGGTCCAGTAATGGTTAGGCGTTTTTTACTAATCATCGCACTAAACATCAGAGCGCAATGGAAAGATCATAGACATAGTTATCCCCATGCTCAATTAACGCCCGGATCGGCAATGTTTCGCTTCACAAACTTTCCCGCTTTTCGCCGGTTAAGTAAGGTTCCGAATTTATACTAGTCCTCACAAAAAACATCAAATATTCTTATTTATGATCAGATAGCTATAACAAAAGTCAGCCATCATATGAAAGATCAAGCAGGTTGATACCCGAGGCCACGTAAATGGGGCTATGGCTTCAGGAAAATCTCTTTCATGAAACCATAGATGCAGAGTGTTTATTTACTCATTCACAGAAAATAAAATTTTTCCGAAATATTTTTTACGTCCTATTGCGATCCATTATGCTGGTGACCAATTTATTCTCGCTGTTGCAGCCAAGTCAAGAAAGAATTCCAATAAATTCTTCATTGATACCGTATTAATGCAATTGTTTAGCAAAGCACCTATGAATCCTGGGAATGTCAGGCAGCCATCTCAGTCTCTATTGTCTAATCCACTGGAGCTAGTTTATTATTGGAATTTCTTTAACTCATCATCAATCTGCTCACGTGTAATTCGATAGGTGGTGTCAGCGCCTGTGCTAGTCTCTTCTATCTCGTGTATCGATTTTGGTAATGTAACTAATTGGGTTGCGTCTTCTGACGAGATCATTTGGAAGCGCACCTGTGCAGAACCGAAATTGAGTATGTCACTGTCCTGCAGTGGCTCACAACGGTGCTCAGCACGTGGCAAGTTTATCGTATCATCATTGCGAGTAATCGATGTACCATTGGCACTACCAGTGTCATATAGATGGAATTGACCATTCATATAGACGATCTTGGCATGTAGTCTAGAGACAGAACTATTGGTTGACATAGGATCTGGATGACGCGCAAAGATGAAATCATTACGCCGTAACATATGACCGGTCTCTTTATCAATAATATTCTTGAGACGCCCAATGTAGGTGATCTGTTTGGTGACTATATAATCAACACGGTAAGTCTCAGCATTAAGCGCGGTCAAGCGTGCTAATTGTGGGATCTCGGATTTAGGTGGATAGACCTCAAGGATCTTACCTTCATTCTTATCTAGTTGTACGGTGAAATCTTCTCGCACCTCTTCAGGTGAGGGCCAATAGAACTTTAGTGCGACACGGCCACCTGTCTTTATCTCTTCAACATCTACTTTAACGAAATCGAAGAGCTTGTAGCCAGCCTCTGTCATATATTCATATAGATATTTCATAAAGACTACAGAATTAAAGATTACTTCAATCTCTTCCAGCTTATCGGGTGAACCACTAGGCACCAACACGGTAAGTAGATTGGGTACATAGACAGTATTATCTACCCAAAGGAACTGGTTGTCGCTCAACTGCTGAGTAAGCTGACTGACAATCTCTTGTGGCTCCAGATCGTTAAATGTTAAATAGTAGTTTGCCTTTATTGTCTCGCGGAGAAACTCTTCTAGCGCGGCTAGGTGCGGATTTGCCTCACTCATACCCACCTCCACCCCAAATCTCTAACGTTATGCAATTAATCTAGCTTTCGCGTAGGTTATCCGACACAGCCAATCCAGTCAAGCACCTTGCTATAGACATCAATAATACCTTCCCCATTACGCTAATACTACTATTATTGCTTGCCATTATCGGACTCATTATTATAAAACAGAATCTAGCGAAAGGTAGTGATGAAAAAATTTGCCAGCAAGATCAGAGCAATCGCAGCAAATATTGTTATTAAATTGCTGATAAGGGTGTAGAATATCAATAAGCAGAATGGGGTAGCCTCTAACATTCTTTAATCTATGTTTATGAGCACAAATAAAGAGCGGATCATCCTCGTAGTTGACGATGAGCAAGAAGTACGTTTGATGCTGTCGCATCTGTTTTGCCAAGCTGGCTATAACACGCTGGAGGCAGCCGATGGCAAAGAAGCCGTGGAGATTATACGGAAAAAGCTGCCTGATCTAGTGGTAATAGATCTAATGATGCCTGTGATGAATGGTGTGGAAGCGACCAAAGAGATACGCAAACTAATGGGTGGCGACTCCTTGCCGATCATTGCCCTCACTGCTTATGATCTACATCAATTGGTATTACCAGAGGAGGAGAAGCAACTCTGGCAAGAGATCTTAAAGAAGCCTATCTCGATCAAGAGACTGCGCACGGTTGTGGCAGAAATGCTTGGCAGCCGTTCCCTAGAGCAGCATAATAGTCAAAACTGATCTTGTATCAGCATCTACCAGACAACACGCGCGCTTACAGTCTATATTGATCAGGCTACCTAAGTAATACTATGCCTGGTTTAATATTGATGTCGATCGATCTGCGATGAGTAAAAACACCTCCAAAATAGAGCAGTGCAACTACTAGTAACACAATTAATATTGTAACTAATGCCCAGACGGCTCCGGATGCTGCACTTTCGTCTGCCATATGCTCTTCTCCTGACTATATAAGCTGGAACCGCCGTAGTGCTGGTGTGCCAGTCTGTTCGGTAGTACCCAGCGGTTTAAATAGCTCAAGAGCAAAATTCATTCCTTCGCTAGCAGCCGTCTCATTACAGTCTCTTAGTGAGGCTCTTTGGAAGGTTTTGAATATTTTCAGGCAGGAGATACCAAAATGCTGCAAAAGCAGATTGCCAATCTGCTTTGACAACGTTAAAGAGCGTAAGGTGATCTCTTAACCACGCATATCTGCACAGAGATCGGTACTGAGGTATCTCTCGCCGCGATCGCCAAAAATTATTACAATCTGACCGGTTTCCATCTGCTCAGCTAATTGTAATGCTGCCCACAGTGTCGCACCCGAGCTAATACCAGCAAAGATCCCTTCTTGGCGTGCTACTGCGCGCGCCATCTTCAAAGCCTGTTCATCTGGCACATGTACTGTTTGATCGATAAGCGAGAGATCATAGATGCCAGGCAAGTAACTACCATCTAGGTGTAATAGCCCTTCAATCTTACTGATGGGTTCGGCAGGCTCAACGGCGACTATACGTGTCTGGCGATTATTCTCTTTAAGACGGCGACCCACACCCATTAGTGTTCCCCCTGTGCCTACTCCAGCAACAAATGCATCAATCGGTCCATTCAGTTGTTCTAATAACTCTTTTGCAGTACTATGGTAATGGGCTAATACATTGTTCTGATTCTCATTCTGATCGATATAAAAATAGCCATTGCCGCTTGCTGCTAGTTCCTTGGCTGCTTCAATATGGCTGTGTGGGTTGTGCCGTGAAGTGAGTACCAATTCTGCTCCCCACATACGCATCATCACACGCCGCTCAAGACTCTTCGATTCTGGCATAAAGATACGTGTGGAGTAGCCTTTCAGAGAGCCAACCATCGCCAGTGCAATACCAGTATTACCACTTGAGGCTTCAATAATAACTTTCTCACGAGTAAGTTGCCCACGTCGCTCAGCCTCTTCAATCATAAATTTGGCGATGCGATCCTTTAATGATCCGCTTGGATTCATCATCTCCAACTTAGCATATATCTTCACACCCGGTTTTGGCGAAAAACTCTCCAAGCAAACCAGTGGTGTATTCCCTATAAGATCTAACAATCGCTCGTTTTTCACCCTAAATCCTCCAATAGCGCACGCAAGCCATTCTCTCGCGGCAAAATTTACTTTCTATGCGGTGCCCAAAAACAATTATTGGTTGTCTGATTTTACAAATAGAGAGTGAGTTTGAGGATCGAAACTAGCGCCTGGCGAGCAACCTCATCCTTTTTGCCCGATAATTCAAAGGCATAGGCAAATTCGCTTACTGCCGCTGACCAGTTGCCTAGACTAGCAAAAGCCCGTCCAGCGCAGTAACGTACCACAATAAAA
>JBFLVQ010000734.1:0-4506 GCA_040758525.1 Acidobacteriota bacterium | reverse complement strand
CCTCGCTATATTCGGTCTTAGTGCAAAGTCCGGCAACACATGGCCCTAAACAGCGTTTAATATGATATTCCAGGCAAGGACGCTCGCGTTTACCGTTAATCTCAATATCACAGGTACGTAATTGAAAGAGTTGATTAATAAGCTTAAGAGTATTTTCGGCAAGTGAGGCTGGCAAGTAGGGTCCATGATAGTAAGCGCCATCATTAACCACACGTCGAGTCTTAACCACACGGGGAAAATCCTCATTAAGAGTAAGTTTCAAGTGTGGGTACTGTTTATCATCCTTAAGCAAGACATTGTAACGTGGCCGGTGGGTTTTGATGAGGTTGCTCTCTAGAATCAGCGCTTCCAGTTCTGTATCTGTGACGATATACTCAAAATCTTGTATACGTGCTACCAACTCGCTAGTCTTGGCATCGAGTGGGCGCGCAGACTGGAAATATTGGCGTACACGATGGCGCAAATTCTTTGCTTTACCTATATAAATAATTTTACCATGTACGTCCTTGTGCAGATAGCAACCTGGACTGGTGGGTAAGGTCACCAATTTGTCTGCCAGATTCATAACTATAAATATCTCGCGAAGTGTTGTTGCGGTCAATTGATCTGGGAGACTTGTTTCCTGCTTTAATTATTAGCATACTTGATAATAATCGTAGCAATGCTAGCGGCTGGCATACTTACGATAGAGATTTATTCATTGATTTACGTCCGCTTTGATGTTACAAAATTTGTCATACTGCTTGCGTGCCCGCAGGCAGTCTATCACCTGCCTGCAAGATCGGAGCAATACTATGAAAGTTTGCAGCGTATGCGGCAAACAATGGTCAGATGATGCCCGCTTCTGCACTGCTGATGGCACTCTATTGATGCCTATAGAGGCAGATCCGCTGGGCACGCTCATTGGTAAAGTGCTTAATCGCACCTATAAAATTGAAGCCAAACTTGGGCAGGGTGGCGTAGGTGCAGTCTTTCGCGCCAAACATTTAGGTATTGGCGATACCGTCGCCCTGAAAGTTATCTCTCCAGAACATACCCAGAATAGCGATACCCTCAAACGTTTCCGACGTGAAGCCCAGGCCGCACGTCGGCTGGCTCACCCCAATGCGGTTGCCGTACACGACTTCAATATGACGGAAGATGGTCTGCTTTTTATGGTTATGGAGTATGTTGACGGCATTACACTAGAGCAATACCTTAAAGAGCACGCTCCCCTTACCCCCAAACGCGCATTAGAGATATTACGCCCGGTAGCTGCCGCCCTTGATGTTGCCCATAGTCTAGGTATTGTTCATAGAGATTTGAAACCGGCCAATCTGATGCTGAGTAAAGACACAGCCGGGAAAGAACTGATCAAAGTACTCGATTTTGGCACCGCCCGTCTCACCGTACAAGATGATGATCCAAAGATTTCTGGCGGAGTATCGATAACCCATCATGGTCAGCTCTTTGGTACACCTGTCTATATGTCTCCAGAACAGGCTTCGGACGGCCCTATCACCGCTACTACCGATATCTATGCACTGGGTGTGATTCTCTATCAAATGCTCACCGGCAGCGTGCCTTTTTTTGGCAAACAGACTTTCCATATTATTATGGACCATATCAATACGGCGCCGGAATTGCCTTCAACACGCCACTCTGAACTATCCAGTGAATTTGATCCAGTAGTAATGAAGGCGCTGGAAAAACTCCCGGAAAACCGCTTTCAGACTGCCAATGCGCTTGTTGATGAGCTGGCTCTTACTATTGCTACCCAAGAGAGTCGCCTATACGTAAGCACGACCTTCTCGACCAACGTTGCCTCTACAGAACTCTACACAGCAGCAACCGAGCCTATATCAAGTAAAGATCTGCGTCTACGTAACACTCATGGTAGTCGTGGCTCACGTTTGCAAGTGAATGCTCTACGCGCTCCCGACTTTGATCAGTTTGTTGGCCGTGAGAATGAACTACAACGACTGCAGAACGAATACTTGAATGCATTGGAAGGTAGGGGTCGGCCAACCTTTATCTATGGAAGTCCTGGTAGTGGTAAGACCCAGCTTACTATCAAGCTACGCGACTGGGCCACCGCCGAGGGCGCAATGGTATTATCAGGAAAGTTTTTCGATTATGGTGGTAGTGTAATCGAACCCTTACGGCTATTCAAGAATCTGCTTGCTAGTACGCTTTCTGGTGAACTCTCTTATAGCAGCGCAGGTGAACAGTTCCGTAGGCGTTATGGCGTGGAGATGGCTGTTAATGAGGGGATGAGTGTAGATGTAGCGGACAAATGGCAAGGCTTCGCCCAGCTTACTTCGGCTTTTATGGCAGTGGCACGACTACAGCCAGTGCTGCTAATCCTGGATGACCTACAATGGGCTGACTCGCTGAGCCTAGACTTTCTTGGTTATCTGTTACGCAATACCGAACAACTTCCTTTCTGTTTTGTAGGAGTAGCACGTGCAGAAGAAGCCACTAGCAAAGGCCATCCATTCCGGGAATGGTTTGTTACTCAAACACGCTATCTACACTATGAAAGGATCGAGTTACTACCTTTTGATACTCAAACCATACAACTATTGTTACAAGCGATCTTCCAATCGGTCGAGATTAGTCAGGAAGATATTGAAGTACTGCATAAGATCACGGATGGCAATCCTTTCTATTTAGGTGAAGTGATACGTCTATTGGTCGATACACAAAAGATTACTTTTCAGAATGGTATTTGGAGCGGCGCTGCCTTTGATCAGATAAAACTGCCCGATTCAATCAGTAATATTGTCAAATGTAAATTAGAGAGTTGTTCAGAACAGTTACGTGAACTGCTTACACAGGCAGCCGTAATTGGCGATGAAGTGCGCTTCGAGTTACTACAGATGGTCTCGGGACTTGAAGAAGCCGATATCGAGAAACTGCTTATGGCCGGTGTAAAGGCATTTCTATTGCGTGAGGAGACCGGTGCATCAGGTGACGATTATCGCTTTTATAACAGCACGGTACGACGGGTTATCTATGACGAAATACCGAAACGGCAGCGACGGCGCTTACATTCACGTGTAGCTAGTGCACTCGCCGAATTGAATCGTGGCAAGATACATGCAGTGAGTGGAGCACTCACCTATCATTACCATGCTGCGGGTGAATGGGAGCAAGCCTTCAAATATGGATTCTCGGCAGTCGAGCAGGCCTGGCGTCAGCAGGCTATGGGTGAAGTGATACGCCTCTCAAAATGTGTCGAGGAAGCACTGAGCAATTTAGAGAGCGAGCGTACACAATCGGATCGACAGCGTATGCTAGGCCAATTAAAGCTACGGCGCACAACTGCGCTGATGCGATTGGCTCGCTTTGATGAAGCAGAACGTGAGATCGATCAGATGCGCGATTTTATCAAGAATCTAGGCGATAAAGCGCTGCTGGCACGTCTCTATTTGATGGAAACAGAACTCTGCTACTGGAGTAATCGCTACGCTGATGGTGTATCGATCGGTTCGACTGGGTTGGCACTGGCGCGCGAGGCGGGTGATGGTGATTGTGCACGCCAGATTATGTTCTTTCTCGCCTGGTGTCAGGCGCGTATCTCTAATATTGCTGAGGCCGTTGGCCTCTTCGAGGAGTTATGTGTAGTAGCTGAACGTGCTGGCGATATCCCTACACAAGCCGGTGCTATGTGCGGAGTCGGTTTCTGGAACCATTTCTCTGGACAGTGGCGTAAGGCCCGCGCTTGCCTACGTAAAGCGCTTGAGATCGCACGCACTTGTAATGATCGTTATGTTGAGTGTATGGCCTTCTTTTTATCGGCCTGGTTAATGGAGTATGAATGTCAAGCCGATGAATTGATAAAATTTTATCAAGACGGTATTAAGGTGGCGCGCACTTGCAGTTGGCGTAATTTTGAAGGCTATCTACATTTTGTTGCTGGACGCCATTATCTATGGCGTATAGAGCCTGATTATGGGCAAGCCGAAGAGTTGCTTTCACGCAGCATGGCAATTATGCAGGAGACTCATGATCTCACTGGCCAGATGATCGTCTCTCATCCAATCGCACTGATGCGACTGCGCACTGATCCCTCATTAGAGGCGCTTGAGCAGTTACGTGCTATTTCCAATACCTTCACTCAGTACAAAGAGACAATCAATAACTGTGAGATCATCTGCGAAGTAGGAGAAGCTGCTCAACAGCTAGACAACTGGGAGGATGCATTAAAAACTTATCAGCAAGGTCTTAAACTAGCCGATAGCATTCCTTATGCCGACTACCAGTGGCGTGCTCATTATGGTCTAGCGCGTTGCTATCAACACGAAGGTAACGATCAAGCTGCACTTGAGCACCTCAGTCAGGCGATCGCGATCATTAACAAATTACAACAGGAGTTTGATACCCCCGAAGCAGTCAATAAATTTCTTGAAGATAAACAGGATGTCTACATCACCTATGCGCAACTCTGTAGCTAGGATAGACATAACTCAACTGATAAATACTAAGCACTGGTTTGCAGTAATGGAACTTATATTACATAGC
>JBFLVQ010000733.1:0-4513 GCA_040758525.1 Acidobacteriota bacterium | reverse complement strand
GCCGTATCCCAGGTCGTTTTCTTTTTATCTTTCTTCAGGGCGGCGGCGCACTGCTGATCATCGGCAGTCTGCTTTATGGCTGGCATCGCTTATCAAAACGACTAGCAGGCAAAAAGCCACCTCGTTCGATCTCAGCTAGCACAAAATTGAAATAAAAAATAGCTGGGTCTTCTTTTATGAAGGCACCAGCTAGGAGAACAGGGTATGAAATTGTTTCATTTAAGTAGCATCTCATACCCAAAAGGTTGCACGCTATTACGCGCACTCAGGTAAATTTTTTATCTGTGATCTTGACCAGAATACCAACTAGAGAATTAAACTCCAGTTAATAAAAGAGACCGTCTTATCACTGCCAATCATTGTGATCTGTAGACTCTTCATCTCTCCTATATCTTCGACACGGATCTGTAATGTAATACGTATAAGCTTCTTTTCCTTGGGATCATAAGAGGCTGGTTGGGGCAGCTTTACAGAAGGCTTAAGGAGATTAAACCAAGGGATTCTCTTCTTAGGGCGCAACTCGATCGCGCTAGCAATTACTTCACCGTTCTGATCGCTTGTATAAGAGACCATTATTTTGGCGTCTTTAGTTTCGTAGAGTTCGTTGCCAAAACCAATAACCTCTTTGGGCGTGCCGAACTTTCTGTGTACTTCTTCCTTTTTTACTCCTAACCTCACTGGTGCGCTGAGTAGTTTGTCGGTTAGGGAACCCCGCGCGCTAGCTATATTGTCATAACGAAATCTCTGATCTAGCTTGATTGTGCGCGCCTCTTCATCCTCTCCACTAACTGTCACTAGTGGGCCCACCAGCAACCCCAGCAATATTATGCAAAAGATACGGGATGCTATTTTTAATTTAATCTTCATACCAGTCCGTCAGCGCATATGTGCGCGGTCCAACAAGTTTGATAGGGAAGCGCGCATTAGCGCGCTGCATCTCAGTGTAAAGTTGGCCGGCTAATGTAGCATCCGGCGTTTTACCGCTACTTTCGATTAAACCCTCCTGAAGCGCAATTGTAACAATCTCTTTGGCTGTCATAGCACGACGCTCACGCTCCAGTAGATACAGGGCAACCTGTTTGTAGCTCATCTTACGATTATCTGGCGTGGAATCGGCAGGTATACTTTCTCCTGGTTCTCGGCGGGGAAAATTGCCTGGCAAAACCGATCCCAAGACTTTTTCTGTAGGGGGCGTAGGGGCTTGTTCAGCAGGACTCGATTTCAATGCATAGGTGCGTGGACCAACAATAACAAATAGTGAGGTCTCTTTATTTCTATGTATATCGGTATAAATCTGACCTGCTAGTGATGCATCCGGTGTCTTGCCGGTGCTGGTGAGGAGTCCTTCATTGATCGCTACTGTTACGATCTCCCTAGCCGTCATTGGACGACCCTCGCGTTTCAAAATTAATAAAGCAGCATCTTTGAAACTGAGCCCGCGCTGCTCCCAATCGTCTAGCGCGGCACTGGTCAAGGGTAGATAAGGGATCGTTGGTTGTGGCAGCACTTGCCAAGCCGTTTGTGGTTCGGCTTCTTCCCTGGGTTCAACAGCAGCAGTATTGACTTGAGCCTCTTCCTCTGGCAAAGGGGGCTCAATTTCTGCTTCCACGGCCTGCCAGAAACCTTTTGGCATAGGTACACGCTTACCAGCACGTATCTCTTCTGTGATAAAAGCTTGGTAGACGTTTTCACGCTTGCGTGCTACTTCTGCCTGAGCACGAGTGCGCGCTAGCTGTACCATTTGCTTAAAGTCATCTGGTATACGAGTCTCTGTTGGGCCACTCTGCCGTGAACCACGGCCACTCTCTTCACTCATCCGGGTGCTCCTGGTTTTAATCAAGAGTGAGTTCTGTCTATTATAGTTTGGATAACAGAATACGATCAAGATAAGCTAAGAATGGTTTAAATACAATTTATTGTATGACTATATTGGTAATCTTCCAATTGTTGTGGTAATTTGGTTAGATAAAGTCGGACTGTTATTATATCGACAACGGTAAGCGGTAATGCTTACGGCAATAACTCCTTGTACTGGACTTGCAATGATTACAATAACTATTGCCAATCAGAAAGGCGGTGTAGGTAAGACCACAACCGCAGTAAATTTAAGCGCAGCGCTAGGTGAGATGGGTCAACATGTATTGCTTATCGATGCTGATCCACAAGCCAATACCACCAGTTCTCTTACTGATAAGCGTGAGGTGGTGGGTTCTTTCTACCATCTCTTTGATGAATCGCTTGATGAGCCTGTCGATCCATTACTACTGATACGAGCAGGGATCTGTGATGGTGTCGATCTACTGCCTGGCCATATCTCTTCTGCCAAAATTGAGCGGATCAACTCCTCGAAATCACTTGCTGCTTTGCGACGCGCGCTTAGACGAATCGATGGGTATGACTTTATTGTTATAGACTGTCCACCCGCACTCGGCAACATTGTTGAGGCATGTCTAATGGCGGCAACACATCTGTTGATTCCTGTCCGTTGTGACTATTTAAGCCTAGATGGTATTGAAGACTTGCAAGATACGGTTGCTTCTATTCAGGAGTTTAATCAAGCATTACGGCTGATTGGGGTCTTGCGTACCTTCTATGATAGCCGACTTAAGATTACTGAGACGGTTGATCTCTCTTTGCGTGAATCTTTCCAGGATCTTGTCCTTGATACTTTTATCCCTGCTACTGTACGAGTACAAGAGGCGCCCGGTTATCGACAAACACTAGTTGAATATGCCCCTAAATCTAATGCTACGATCGCTTATCGTGAACTTGCTGGGGAGGTGCTAGAACGTGCCCAAAAAGCAGTTGCCTAAACGCGTTGTCCCTTTCAAAATGGAGAAACATCCTACTGCTGAGCGACTTGACGCATTACGCTCTCAAGGTATCGACTCTTTAGAAGATCTAGAAAACCTTACTACTCAATCTGTCGCAATAGCTGATCTAACAGCTAATACAACAGTCGATACACCAACTGATATAATAACTGAAGCTATGCCTGCCACTACATCTGTAGGCACAGGTGTAGGAACTGATATAGGCCTGGATATAGCAGCAGCTAAGCCTCTTGATGAAGTAGATAAGACTGTTACTACACAACAAGCAGAGAAAGTGGCAGAGGTCATTCAAGACAGTACTTCCCTATTACAAGAAAGCCACTCACTCTCGGCTCAATTGATCTACCAGTTGATGTATGAACTGGCGAGTCGGCGAAATCGGGATACAATTCGGATCGGTACTAAGGAACTACTTGAGAAGACCTCAATCAAATCTCATGTTACGGTGCGAAGGGCCATCGATGAGTTGATCGTAAAGGGATCGATAAAGATCATTGAAGCGAATCAGGGCAAAATCCCTCCTGTTTATCAGATTGGTACGCCAGAAGCTATCCTGATAGCTCGACAAGAGGCTGGCCTTACGATCGATGCTGATACTAAATTTGCCTTCCAAAATGGCAAGAGAGTCTGGCCAACAACTAGCGATAAATCTATTAGTACACCTACTCATATAGCTACTGCTACAGCAGTAACTACAGATAGACTACCAACTGAAGCAACAGAAGAGATGCTAATTAAGATCTGTGAGCAGCTAGGAGTAGGTTTTAGAGGAGGCTCGGCAATATTGACTAAGTTATTGGTGGACTACCCTTTACCTCATATAATAATAGGTATCTGTCGAAGTATAGAAAAGACCCTTAACCAACCCATCGATATAGCTGATTGTCAGCCAGAGATTGAAAACCACTATCAGTTAATTCAAGCTTTTCCTGAAAAAATGTTAACACAGGTAGCTTATGACCATTTTACCCGTATAATGGAGAGAAGAAAGTAACTTCCATTATTAATAGAAAAGATAATCTATTAAGGAAGACCTGTTCACGTGAAACGCCGAGAAAATAAGGAGTAGAGATGCGTGAATTAATAGCACATGAGATAGATCAATACGCCTATGAACATACAACAGAAGAATCGGAGTTACTGCAGAGATTGCGGGAAGAGACCTATGCACATATGCCTATTCCGCAAATGCAAGTAGGCCGTATAGCAGGAACTTTTCTTAAGCTGCTAGTGCGTTTAACAAAGGCCCAGCGTGTTTTAGAGATCGGTATGTTTACTGGCTATAGCACATTGATGTTAGCAGAGGGCTTGCCAGAAAATGGTCAGTTAATCACTTGTGATATAGATCCCAAAGCAGCCGAGGTAGCACGTCGCTATTTTGATCAAAGTCCATATGGAAAGAAGATCGAGATACGATTAGGACCAGCCTTAGAGACGCTGGCAACTCTTAGTGAACCCTTTGATCTGGTATTTATCGATGCTGACAAAGGGAATTATACTAATTACTATGAAGCCAGCATAAAGTTATTAAGACCAGGGGGATTGATTGTTACCGATAATGTCTTATGGAGTGGTATGGTGCTTTCTCCTAGTGACACAGACAGCCAGGCGATCGCTGCTTTTAACAATCATGTACAGGCAGATAAACGTGTCGAGAATGTCTGTTTAACGGTACGCGA
>JBFLVQ010000732.1:0-4526 GCA_040758525.1 Acidobacteriota bacterium | reverse complement strand
AGTGGGTACATGTAAAAAGCGCCTTGGTTGGTCCACAAAACCCTGCTTTTGAACATAGTGGAGGAATCCATCATATTTATGCTAACGAAAAAGCAATGGAGGGATACCGTACTGGCCAGTTTCCTGATGGGTCAATTATTGTCGCTGATTTTCTGCAAACGCAGGAGAGCGCAGGGATAACAAGCGAAGGAGCGCGCCGTCGCATAGATGTAATGGTCAAGGATAGTAAACGGTATGGCGTGAGCGGGGGCTGGGGCTTTGAGCAATTTAAAGGTGACAGTCAAACGGATCGAATGGTGAGCGCAGAAGTTGCAACAAAGTGTTTTACTTGTCATCTACAACAAAAAGATCACGATCTTGTGTTTAGTAGATTTCGTAAATGAAAAGAGCGTGTCCTTATTAAGTAAACCAGTAATAGCTGGTACGATGCTTGAGAGAGATTTCATTAGTTGCCAAATTGATCTGCTTAAGATTTTGACAGCTTAAAATCTTTCAGGTATATTGCAAACATGAATTACTTATTCGTGAAGACAGAGACTACCACGACTACTACCGGCTTCGGTGGGGTGTCGGGGTATTGTTTGCGCTGAACTTCGCGACGCAATTTTAACCCAAGGCCCCGCCGGCAACGGACGGGGCCTTTTATTTTTGTGTCTTTGTCCGTGCCGTGCTTAACCATTAGGAGGACATCATGGACGCAAATGATCATCGTGCGGTTGCCAAGCGTCAGAACCTTTTTCATCAACAAGAGGAAGGACCAGGAGTAATCTTTTGGCATCCACGCGGATTCACCATCTATCGCATTATTGAAGAGTATATACGTAAGCGCATGAAGCGAATCGGCTTCAACGAGGTAAGGACACCTCAACTGCTCGATCACAGTATCTGGCAAGCGAGTGGACACTGGCAGAAATTCGCTGAGAATATGTTCTGGTTTGAAAGCAGCGAACGAGTTTTTGCGCTTAAGCCGATGAGTTGCCCTGGACATATTCAGATTTTCAATGAGAGAGTTCGATCGTTCCGTGATCTGCCATTACGGTACTTTGAATTCGGCGCCTGTCATAGAAATGAACAATCTGGTTGTTTGCAGGGCTTGATGCGTGGGCGCGCTTTTACACAGGATGATGCACATATTTTTTGTAGCGAAGCACAGGTTGAAAGTGAAGTAATACGTTTTGCTAATCTGCTCAGATCGGTCTATAAGGATTTTGGCTTTAACGATTTTTTCGTCGGTTTCTCTACACGGCCAGCACTTCGAGCCGGTGATGATGCTATCTGGGATCGAGCTGAAGATCTGCTCTCAGTCGCGGCGCGCGCTGCTGGCATAGAATACCGTTTACAACCTGGCGAAGGTGCATTCTATGGACCCAAATTAGAATTTATCCTTGCTGATAATCAGAGGCGAGAATGGCAATGCGGAACAATACAACTCGACTATGTTTTACCATACAGGCTGGAAGCGCAATATATCGATAGTAATAATAGTCCGGCGCGACCTGTGATATTGCATCAAGCGGTACTAGGCAGCCTGGAGCGTTTCATCGGCATGTTGATTGAACATTATCAAGGTAATCTGCCATTCTGGCTCGCACCTGATCAGATTATGATTGCCAGCATTAGTGAGGCACAGGCAGATTATGCCAAACAGATCGCTGATGAACTGGAAGAAGAGGGTTATCGGGTTGTCGTAGATACACGCGCTGAGCGTATCGCGAAAAAGATTGTAATGGCTTGCGAAGAAGGTATTCCACTCGTCATGGTAGTTGGGTCGCAGGAAGAGCAATCACAATCGGTATCCTTGCGGTATCGTAATGGCAAACAACAACAATTAACGGTCAAGGAAGCGGCGGCAGTGCTGCGGGCGGATGCCTTTCGTTAGGATTTCATGTGAACTAAGTCTATTTACATCTTAAACACAGCGGAGGCGTGACAGAATTTAACTGGCTGGCAAGCGTCACGCCTCCCTCAAAATTAGCTGCAGAAAAATGATCATGTCCGAAATCGGCCAGCACCATCTGTGCTAAAAATTTATAATTTGATCTCAAAATACAAGTCAGAAAGAGACCTCGAGAAAATACACAATACTCTTTGCTATTGTGGTTTGTCTGAGTTATGACTCTTTTTTCAGTACTGACATACAGACGTGCGAAAAACAGCCAGAACCTCAAGAGAAGATTATCTGGCTTAAAAAATTAGCCGCGAAGACAAGCGCATCACAAGCTAGCCCAATTCTTAGGAGCAACATATGCCAATAACATCCCAACCAACA
The DNA here is from genome assembly GCA_040758525.1 of Acidobacteriota bacterium. Lineage (GTDB taxonomy): Bacteria > Acidobacteriota > Blastocatellia > Chloracidobacteriales > JADJPF01 > JBFLVQ01. Next base: position 2,257 of record JBFLVQ010000732.1, on the reverse strand, counting down.
GCATCTTCTCTAAACCCAGATATATCAGCGAAGCCGGATCGAACCATTGCCGTCTTTGGCGCGTACGGACATACCGGACGCTTCGTCATTGCAGAATTAGTTAAACGCGGATGGACAGCTATTCTTTCCGGACGCAATACCGACAAACTGAAAGCAATGGGAGCAGAACATCGCGGACTGGAAATACGATCTGCGTCAATTGATGATCCGGTATCTCTCGACTATGCCTTTTCCGGCGCAGCGGCTGTCATCAATTGCGCCGGTCCATTTATGGATACCGCGACACCAGTTATTGAAGCTGCGCTTCGTGCTCGCATTCACTATTTGGATGTGTCAGCAGAACAACGTCCTGTCCTCGCCGCCTTTGAGCAATTTGCCGATGCGGCGCGAGATGCAAGCATTGTTATTGCTCCTGCAATGGCATTCTATGGCGGTTTGAGCGATTTGCTGGCGACGGCAGCGATGGGAGACTGGACTGCCGCAGACGAAATCAACATTGCCATCGCGCTAGATAGTTGGAAGCCGACGTTGGGAACGCGGTTGACGGGCAAACGCAATGTCTATCAGCGTTACATCTTTTCAAATAATAGATTGCAGTTTCTCGCCGATCCCCCGCCGACACGCACTTGGAACTTTCCCACGCCGTTTGCAAAGCAAGATATGGTGAGCATCCCTTTTTCCGAAATCATTACCATCTCACACCACTTGCAAACCCCTGAAATTTGCACATACATAAATCTTACCCCGATCAGAGATATACGCGATCCTGACACGCCCCCACCGACAGCAGCAGACGAGAGCGGGCGCTCATCTCAAACCTTCCTTGTTGAAACAGTTGTGCGTTTGGGAAAGGCACAGCGTCGCGCCCTAGCGCGGGGACGAGATATCTATCACATTACCGCGCCCATTGTGGTGGAAGCGACTCAACGTATATTGAGTAGGTTAGCCAAGACAACAGGTGTCGTTGCCGCTGGCGAGGTCTTTGATGCGCGAGACTTTCTAATGTCGCTATGCCCAACACATCTCTCGATTGAGATCCATTGATTGCCTTGCCATTGGTACAGCCTTTGGAAGGTATTTTCTGGTCATTTATGGGATCTCGACGATAGAAGAAAAGTTTAGCCTTATCCTTTATCACATTTAAGAATAGGGGTGTTATAAAGTATTGCGTTGAAAGTGTACTTGTGTGAAACATGCTTTCACATATTCGATACGAACACCCTCTCCATGCTGAAATGGGGCTCCCCAAGTAGCAAACTCTGCATCAGGAAAACAGGTCACTAAGCCTGACTCAATGATCCGACCGTGTGAGATAATCAGTACACTGCCATTGTCCGGAACAGACTCAAGCGCCTCTATCCATACCTCTTTCTGCTGCCGACCTAAAAGCGCAGTAGGTCCACCCTGCGACACAAAGCTGGCAAATACCAGGAATGGTTTGTCCCATGCCCATCGCTCTTGATGTCCGATCTCGTCCCATACTTCCATAGGAATATTGCCTAGGATCTCTAGTTGGTTATCTACTGCGAATCCCATGGCAATAGCTGTCTCCAGAGTTCTAGGAATGTGACTAGTGAGTACAAGGTCAAAAGGCCCAAGCTGTTCACCAATGCGGCGTGCTTGCCTCACCCCTTCTGCTGACAGGTGGGAACCTTTGCCGCGTGTCTCGCCTTTTTTCGTATAACAATGCCGCCGAATTTCAAGTGTTCGCATCATTTATTACCTTTGATTGAAGTCAGATCACTCAATGGCTAATGGCTACAATGTCTTTCTATCTTTTATAAGGCTCATTGGTGCGCGCCGCGTTCGGCGCTTGCTCATCAAGCGACTGTCGATACTTTATACAACCTCGCATAAACTCTGGCCATTCAGGCACCACAGGCAATGGATCGGTCTTTTCTGGCAGTAATTCCCATAATTCTGGATGATGCCAACAGAGTTCCTGGCTGCTGCTATCACGATGCTTACGGATGCCTTGACGTAACTTCTTTACTTCTGCAATAAGTTCTTCACGTGTCATTTGGTCAAGATCTGTGTCCATAACAGCCCTCCTAAAGAAAGCATCCTATAAGTTCAACAATGGTTAGTTGTAGCAAGATAGCCAAACTACCAAACGCTCAACATTAGCACGGCCCGTCACAGCCATTGTTAAGAGTCCTGTTGAATCTGCTTATCCTTCTATTTTTATACTATAACACTACCTACTAATAATTTTTGACCTTCCCTAGCAAGCCAAATTGGAATAATGGGCAATTTG
>JBFLVQ010000731.1:0-4527 GCA_040758525.1 Acidobacteriota bacterium | reverse complement strand
GCTGCATAATACGGGCGAAAACTGAAGGCTGTCTTTTTTCCCGGATGTAACCTGAAAACCAATCACCCAGTCGCTCAAAATTGATCGCCGCGGCTGTAGCCAGATGCTGTAAATGCGTCTTTGCCATTCCTATATATCGCGTACTACGCAATCCAAACGCTCTCACCCCTTGAGAAATTGTGGCTTCAATTCCAGATCTTATTTTGTACTCTTGTTTGAATTCCTCAGTCTGTTCACGCTTACGTGCTTGCTGTAAAGCCTGATGTAGGGGCTGCGGTTTGAAATGCACACTCCTTTGTTTATGCTCTGACTTTGTACATTGGGATCTGCTTTCACAATTCTTGCAATCTATCTGCGCAAAAATTGCGTGTATTATGTCATTGCCTTTGTGATCGATCAATGGCAGCCAATTCCTACTTGTCTTACCCATCGGGCAGATAACAATCTGAGGTTGCCAATCAATATTAAAATTACAGAGATCAAAACCAGTGCCTTGCTGTGATTGCCAAAACCGATTGCCTGGAGCTGGACCAAACAGGTCAACACCATATTCATTTTGACTCTCGACAATCCGCTTGGCCTCGACGTAGCCAGTATCAACCACATGTTTTGTCGGCAGTAGTTGGGAGAGCGCAAGCGATTTGTGAATTTCGGGAATGGCATCGTTATCTCCCGTGAGGGCCTCATCTGTATGAACGTTTGTGATTATTTCCGGCAACTCCTCATCACAGGTTTCTGTGATATGAACTTTGTAGCCAACCCAAGTAGTACTGCGTTTGCGCCCATAATGAGCTTGCGGGTCGTAGGGCGACTGAATATTTAACGATGAAGGAGGAATACTATTTTTATCTCTGAACCGGTAACCGCCATCAACGGTTTCATAATTGTAGAGCCACACTAAACGCAGCGTTTCAATGGCAGGAACTTTGCGCAGCCACTGAAATTGTTGATAGTGCCACACGCAGGGTTTCTCCAACACGTTCCAGTCGATTGAGATTTCGAATCGCGGCCAAAATGTGTGTTGAGTCCGTACGTTGTCGGCCACGTGCTTTCACTAACTTTTTCTCGCGCAGCACGGCCAGCAGATTATCTAATAACCGTTGCTCTATACCATTATCAAGTAGTCGTGCACGAAATTCACTTAAGACTGAAAAATCAAATCCTGCATCATCAATTTCCAGACAGAGTATATATTTCCAATCGATCCTACCGCGCACAGCATCAGCAGCAGCACGATCTGATAAGCCTTCAATAAACTGAAGTATTGTGATGAGGCCAAGCCGAAATGGTGATTGTGCTGGTTGGCCGCGCTGCGGAAAAATATCCACGAAATCATGATCCCGAAAAATCGTGCCGAGATGATCATAAATTTTCATGCACAGCGTGCTTTTCAGAAACGCCGCTTTGGCAATACGAGCCGTCTGTTCCCGTACAGTATATTCAACTTCAGGTTGTAGAGACATTGCTGGCCTCCTATGCTGATTCGTTGTGCCATCAAAGATTATCTCAAATCTCTCCAACCTACCTCTTGATTATTCATCTTTTTTCTGAAAACATACTATCTGTTGGTTTTAGAATTCGCCAACAGAGTCAAAAATGCGGGATAAAAACTTTGAGTTGTGTTGCGATTAAAAGAAAAGAAAAAATATCGCACTATACCTATTAGTTGTGGAAGCGGGGATGCTGAATTAATGCGGGTTTGCGAGGCATTGCAAACCCATCGATTTTCCAGGAAAACCACCAGTAATAGAATTTCGTACTAATTTTGAGGGAAAAAAGGGATCGATAAATTAAAGTTATGTTCGGCTGGCCAATAATTTTCATCTTCTTTAGATCTGCCCACGGCTTTCAACACGTATCAATTGGTAAATGAAAAAGCCGGATATATTCACTAATAGTGATGAAATTGAAGCACTGCAAGAGCGCATCGAGCGCGACGAACTGTCAGCAGAAGACAAAGCGCTGTTGGTGCGGTTGCTCGCGCTGTTGGTGAAGTTGCTGCGCTTATTGCAGGAGAAAAATACCAAGATCAAGCAATTGAAGAAATGGCTGTTCGGGCCGGGCAAGGGTTCAAGCAGCGAACAAAACGGCGATACTAAAAAGGGCAGCGAATCACAATCCTGCGCCGCAACAGAGCCTGATGATCTGCCGCAGCAACAACTGCCGCGCAAGCGCGTAGGAGGACACAGGCGCAACAGCGTGGACAAATATTGGGGCGCGAAACGAGTCCATTGCACAGATGCTGAATTGTACTTGGGCGTGTGCTGTCCCGATAAGCTGTGTAATGGGCATCTGCAAGATTATTACAAGAATACGTTTCTCCTACGCCTGGAAGGGCAACCGCTCATTGGCGTCACGATCTATGATCAAGAAACATTCCGGTGCTCGCATTGCGGGCGCTGCTTCAGCGCCAAGTTGCCGCCTGGTGTGGCGTCGGAGAAATACGCACCTTCAGCCGATGCAATGATGGTGCTGGCCAGATATGGATTCACTATCCCATGGTATCGCCTGGAATCTATGCAGCAACTGTTCGGCATCCCGCTGCCGGCTAGTGTGCAAGGGGAGCGCGCCGAGAGTGTGGCTAAATGTCTGCTGCTGATTTTCCTTCACTTGCAACTCGTCGGCGCGCAAGGCGAAACGCTCTATCATGATGACACTGGTGTGAGAATCCTGCGACCGCTGCCGCCTAAATCAGATGATCGCACGGGGCTGTTCACTACAGGTATCGTGCTGGAATATGGTTGTTGGAAAATCGCGCTCTATCGCAGTGGCCGCGATCACGCTGGCGAGAACGCCGCCGAACTGTTAATGAAACGTGCGCCAGAGTTAGCACCGATCAATAAGATGAGCGATGCGTGCGCCAAGCGAAGCTTGGATAAGTCTGGCGTGGTGAAAGACCACGTTGGGTAAGGACTAACCAATCACCCATATCGAGTCTTGCAAACGTGAGGAGGTAGAGTTGGAATGAATAGATGGGCATCCGCCCAGATGCTTAAAGAACATTGGGAGATACTTGAAAGCCGATTCGCCAAGCGAAAGCTTGGGCATCCAGCCAGATGCTTAATGGACAATGGTAGGCAGACAAGCAATCAATTCGCCAGTTACACATATTCAACTGCAGTACTACTGAACGTAACGTTTGAAGCGTAGGCAGAGAAATTTATAGGCCACAGGGAGAAACGCACTTCTCCTGAAGTATGATACAGCTCCGTTAATCATAATAAAGCAGATGGCGATGACGTGGATCGTTCAGAAGCCAACATGAAGGAATCGATAAAGGTGAGGTTGTGGAGGATCTGCCGGGGTCGTTAGGACGTGGCATGTAAATAGAGACATATTCAAGAACTTGGGAGACCGCAAAGGCGTCTGAGCAATTAGATAGGTCTAACCAACGCGAAGAAGGCGACCAATGGCCGATGGGGAGTCAGATCAACTGATAGTACTCAGAGACGCTAACACCGATCACAGGGGGAAGCGGTTGACGAGGTTACGTAGCTTACAAAGGTAACATCAACGGATAAGGAGAGCCGAGTAAATGATGCAAACCTCACTGCAGGCAATAGCAAATAAAGCAAGGATGAAGAAAGAGCAGAGGTTCGAGAATCTAATCGGACTGCTTAACGTTCAGAACACATTAAATAGTTGGAGACTGCTCAACAAGAAGGCGGCTTAGGGAGTAGATAAAGTAAGCGCTGGAGAGTATGAGGAGAATCTGCAAGAGAATGTGCAAGAGCTAATAAAGCAGGTAAGAGAAGGGAAATATCGAGCCAAGCTTACCAGAAGGCAGTATATCCCAAAGCCTGGCACTAACAAGCAAAGGCCACTGGGTATAGCGGCTACGTCTGACAAGCTGCTTCAGAAAGTGGTAGCGCGGATACTGGAAGCAATATATGAACAAGATTTCTTACCAAGCAGCTATGGGTATAGGCCGAACCGAGGCCCTCAAGATGCAGTAAGAGATCTGACCAGAGAATTACAATTTGGTCCATATAACTTCATAGTAGAAGCAGACATCCGGTCTTACTTTGACACGATCCAGCACTCGCTTTTGCTCGATATGTTAAAGCAACGGATAAACGACAAACCGTTTCTGAGGCTTATTGAGAAATGGCTGAAAGCAGGAATATTAGACACTGACGGGAAGATAATAGATCCCGAAACGGGAGTTCCGCAAGGGGGCATAATATCACCTATCGCGTCGAACGTATATCTGCACCATGCGCTAGATCTATGGTTTGAAGAAACTGTAAAGAAGCACTGCAAAGGCATATCTGATCAGGTTCGCCGATGATTGGGTATGCGCGTTCGAGTATAAAGAGGACGCTGAACGCTTCTATAGAGTGCTAGGCAAGAGGTTGAGGAAATTCGGTCTAGAAGTAGCAGAAGAGAAGACCAAGATCATCAACTTTGACCGTTTCAACAAGCAAGAGAGAAGGAGCTTTGAGTTTCTCGGCTTTGAATTCAAGTGGGGAGTTAGTAGAAAGGGCAAGACCATACTGAAAAGGCGAACCGCTAGAAAGAAGTTGA
>JBFLVQ010000730.1:0-4536 GCA_040758525.1 Acidobacteriota bacterium | reverse complement strand
GCATAAGCTTCCAAAACCAAGATAACCCATGGACTAGTCTTGAGTCATTGGTTCAATCTGAGGGCGTGCAGGCAAATCTCTTGATTTCTCCTGGGGATATAACGACATGGGCAGACCCGGTGGCACTAGAGGCTGCTTGGCGGAAGCTGAATGAATTAGGTGGGATGATTAATGCAGAGGTGGTTGCAGCCGCAACTGGAAATCACGATGTAACTTCTAGGCCGAGTGAACTAGAGGCGGATAACGTTATCCGAGGTCTTAATAATCCAACAGATCTATTTGAAAATCTGAAACGACTGTCGCCCCCTTATCCAGTTGTGGACCACGCTGCCAGTGCATCTGGTGACAAAGCTCATGAACGCCGGATTCATTACTTTGGTGCAGATTATGTCGTTATAGACGATAAAAAGGATTACAGGCTGGTAGTAGTGAATAGCTGCGGGCGGCATACGACTATACCCGCCGAATATGAACGGGGACGCATTGCGGAAACTACGCTAGAGTGGCTCAAGGAATATTTGGAAAGAATTGGCGATCAACCCAGAAAAATAAATATCCTCCTTTGCCATCATCATCCTGTTCAACATGAGGAGCAGCGATCAGGTTCATATGATTTTATGCAAGGAGGGCAGTTGCTTATTGATGCCCTTTCAGAGCACGGAGACTGGCTTGTAATACATGGTCACAAGCATCAAGCAAAGCTCTCATATGGTCCCGGGGCAGCATCGGCACCTGCTGTGTTAGCGGCTGGCAGTTTTGCAGCGCTGCCAAATGATGCAAGCTTTTCTTTGCGTAATCAGTTTTATCTGGTTGATGTGAGTTTGGATATGGCTGGCGGACCGCTAAAGGGAACAATCAAGGCGTGGAACTGGTTCCCTGGTGGGCAGGGGTGGCGTGAGTCGAGAAGTCCAAAGGATGGCATATGTAGTGGATGTGGATTTGGAAATAGGATTCACCCAGATGACTTCGCGGACAAAATTTCCGCAGCATGCGCGTCGAAAGCGCCGGTAGCATGGGCCGAAGTTGTGTCTGCCGTTCCAGAAATTCTTTATGTAACTCCGAAAGATCTTGGGTTGATTGGAAAAAGTCTAGAACGCCGGCATAGGCTCAGTTTTGAAAAAGACCCTGAGGCTGTGATTCAGGCCCTTGCAAGGATGAGTTGATGTCAATCACATTCTTAGAAGCGTTTAATGCAAAGCAAATGCGCACGAGTGAGGTGGCTGCCACGTTCGTGCCAACAACGCACTTTCATCATCTGGCAGGCGCTTGGAATGCCTTGTTAATTGGGCCACGAGGAAGCGGCAAGACAACTTACTTGAGAATGCTAGAGCTGAGAGCGCTCCGAGCATGGCAACATGCAGAAGCTGATAAATATCGAGAAGGTATTACTTATACGGGCATTTTTGTGCCGGCGGATATCGCTTGGGGGGCAATGGTTCAGGCTCTTGGGGGTGGGCGTCTTCGGGATGATTGTTTTGATGTGGTGGCACATGCAGCATTCGCCACTAATGTATTACAGGCGACTGTTAATGCCATGGAAGATAGGGTCCGTACTTCATCTGATCTTCCATATGGCGAATACAGAGTATCGGCTCTCTCTGGATCTGAGCTAGAGCAGGTGATCGCAGATATTGCTGAGGCATGGCGAGTCCCAATTAAAACGCTTTCATTTAGCGGCTTGCGTACGGCCCTTGGATGTCGCTTGCTAGATCTAAAGGCAAAGGCTCTTGAAGTCTCAGCAAAGGAGGATCATTCGCTGTCGGACGTATACCAGAAAATTGAGTATTCGACTCTAGACCTAAATGATGCTCTTACGATCGCTTTGTCGAGATTAGATGAGGTGATCAATGACAGAGATGGTAAATGGGGGCTTCTTCTTGACGAGTTTGAGATCGCACCAGAGTCGCTTCAAAATCAGATTCTCGCGAATTTGCGTTCCTCGAATACTAAGCTGATCTATAAGATAGCGCTTGTTCCATGTGGGCCACATACAAATGCTTCGCTTGCTACTCTTGCGCCTCCGAGTGGTGGAAATGATTATCGGCAGATAGAACTTTGGCATCGCGATAAGAACTCGACGATGAATTTCTGCGCGCAGGTATTTTCTGCGCGTATGGGGCAGTTCACTCCGTTTTCAAATAAATCTCCCGACGAGGTGTTCGGAAAAAGTCAGCACGCAGATTCAGATAATGAGCTTATTGTTGGTAAAGAATGGAGCTCTCGATGGGCTGGGGAATTTATTCAGCTGGCTCAAAAGGATGAAACGTTTAGAGATTATCTCGTCAACAAAGGCATTGATGTTTCAAATCTCGACTCATCTGTTTCACGAATTAGAAAAATTGCACCACTGGTTGCCTTTAGAAATGCGCATCAAAGATCTAATGCCGCTCGTAAAGGCAGAAAGAAGCTATTGTTTGCATATAGCGGATGGGATGCTATTGCTGCAATAAGTGAGGGGAATCCAAGGTGGCTTATTGGTATGCTCAATATGATCGTGTCTAGGTTGCGGGCCGACTCTAGATTGCCAGTAGCTCAGTCAATTCAATATGACCAGGTTGAGGCAGCAGCCGAGGAATTTGCTGCAATGTTGCATACCGCCGCGACAGAACACTCTGTTGGAATTTGTACCTCAAAGTCTGTTTTCGAACTCCTGAGTGAGATAGGAACATATTTCAATAAGCGACTTGTAGAAGCCCCGTTTATTGAAGAGCCCCCCTTGTCATTTGAGGTAGACGACCGAGTGGATGACGATACAGAGAATGCGCTTCGAATAGCATTTAATCATGGTGCAGTCGTTTGCTTGTCGGAGTCGGATGAAATGGGAGGCTACCGAAGCCTAAAGGGAAAGCGCTTTCGGCTTGCATACTTGCTTGCCCCTAAGTTTAGTCTGCCCTTGCGCTCAACCAAGTATCTGGCCTTAAGTTCTATTTTGGCCGGCCACCAGTTGGCCAATACGTCAAAAATGGAAGCGATAAAGAATCAATCACCACAAGAAAGCCTATTTTAATGGCATCTCTAATGTTGTCCGAAGTTCAAGCTCTAGACGCAGATGTTATACGTCAGCAGGCATCGGAATTTGACCTGGTCTTTGGTGCGCATTGCATTGAAAGTCGCTGTATTCGCGTTCCAGAACTATTGAGAAGTGGGCGGGCGAGGAAAATTGCATATGCGATTCAGGCAGACGACTCAATGTTGTTACGACGGAAAAGGTTGTTGAGTAACTATGGTTTTCTTGTCTCAGAGTATTCCGAAGGTCAGCTCAGAGGTGAAATTGATCGCCTCGCTCTTGAAAAGGCACGCCAAGGTATACCAGCAACTATTCGTGTTCTTGTTGACGTTACTAGCTTGCCCAGAAGGATCATAGCCTCAATCATTGGCGAGCTTGCGAGTCGATGTGGCACTCATATTATTGATTTATCAATTAGCTACACACTGGCCCGATATATTCCGCCGGCAAAATCGCGACCGGAGCCTAACAAGCGCGTCGCTCCAGTCCATCACTTTTTTGCCGGGTGGACAAGCCAGCCCGGCTTGCCAGTAACTGCCCTGATGGGCTTGGGCTATGAGAGTGGCAAAGCATTGGGGGCCAGGGAGTACTTACAGGCATCGGATTGGTTCCTATTTGTTCCGAATTCGCCCGAGACAAGGTTCCGCACAAAAGTTGAGCAACACAATCGACAACTTCTTGAGGGGACAAAAGTTGCCAGAGGGCCCGAGAGAGTAATGGATTACGATGTATTAAAACCCGTCCAGACCCTATTTACGCTTGGATCTGTTGTCGCGGGACTAAAAGCCCATTCCAAACCGATCCTGTTGCCTTTTGGCCCGAAGATTTTTTTTGCAACATCTGCGCTCACCGCGATCGCTCATCCAGAAACTGCAGTTTGGCATGTTAGCGGGGAGGAAAATGAAACTCCAGTGGATCGGACGCCTTCTGCTTACACAACCGGCCTTCGTTGTTTAATTTCGAGCACGGAGCCAGAGCCTGAGTAATTGCTTGGGAAGTTACACTGAGCTAATCGTACGAGACGACCACGTGTAATTTGAAATGAGTATTTCATCGGCAGTTCGCCGAGCGTGGGCGAAACCAGCTACGTTCCGCGTCACTGTAAGATTGTGAATCTGCCAGCCATCAAGTTTTTGAATCAGATTGTGCGATGGAGAATACGAGAGTAGAACTTTAACTCCGCGTTTTTCTGATTCGAGTAATGCCCCAGCAAGTCGGTCTTCGTCAATTTCTTTGAAGGCACCAACACCATACTCTCCGCGATCTCGTTGTCCTTGACGCGCATAAGGGGGGTCAAGGTAGAGAAAATCGCCAGCTTTTGTTTGGTTCACTATAGTCTCAAAATCGCAATTGTGTAGCGATGCGTTCGCAAGACGATGTGAGAACAATTTGAATGTTTCAAAATCTGGAATAAACAAGTGCCCCTTGCCTCTCGCTACGTTAAATCGACCTTGCTTATTGGTTCGATAAACGCCATTGAAGCAAAACCGATTAAGGTAAACGAATCTTGCTGCCCGATCTAAATCGTT
>JBFLVQ010000729.1:0-4557 GCA_040758525.1 Acidobacteriota bacterium | reverse complement strand
GATCTACTATCATCGCAGGATCGCCAATAATAAGCGCGCCATCATGAGTCTCAAGCATCTCTATTAAGCTAGGTGAAAAGCTCACATATTGTGGCCGCAATTGGTAATAACGTTCCAACAATATACGCACTAGTGCTGCAGAAGTACGTGAGCAGGTATCGAGCGCGATACTACGAATCTCTGAGAGCGGCTTGCGAGTCACTAGCACAACACTACGCACGCTCTCTTTAGCAGCGACAGCAATATCAGCAACAATAGTGATATCAGCAATACGTTGATATTCAATAGAAGGGATCAGCGCAGCCTTGACCAGTCGCCGAGCTAGCAGATCGGCACAACGGGCAGGGGCCGCATCACCAATAAATTGACAAGACTCGCGCACACCACCCTGTGCGAAACCATAGACTAATGGAGCAGAGTTTAAATATGTCGAAGCTGCTATTTTCAATTTAATAACTACCGTAATAAATAAAACTTGCCAATTATTGATAGTACAGAAAAGCCCGTTGGATTGGCAAGTCTAGGTGTAAGGTTATAAGATAAGTCGGGTTTAGCAATGACTTGATCAAATTCCATCCTTCAGACTATTATCAAGTTCTTTGCCACAACTTCAAGGTACTGATAATTTTTATTATGTTACAAGATAAATCCGATAAATCACTCTATAAGCCGAACCGATATTTCCTAGAATTGATCGTTGGTGCAGGATTTACTCGCACTACGGCACGAAAGATCTACAATGCCTTCTTTAAACATATTACAGAAGCCCTTGCTGCTGGTGAGGCAGTACGTATTAAAGGGTTTGGCCGCTTTCAGGTACATCAAAGGCGTGTACGTAGTGGCCCAGCCGGTGATGAGGCAGTAGTAAAACAAGTACGATTGCGTCCATCAGAACAGTTAAAGATGGTTGCCAGCGAACCTGTCTATCAGGAATTGATACCATCCAGACGTACTGGAGCAGTCGCCACTGTTGCTCAGCAGCAGACTTCAATAGTCGAAGAGGGACAGGCCGATGAGTTTGAGACCCATCCTAAGGTAGGTCAATTGACCATGCCTATCCCGATACCAGAACAGCTACTACAACAACAGCAGGAGCGCCAGTTAGCTCAATTTGAGATCCATTATAACAAAGGGATCGCCTACAAAGAGATGTCGCTCTATGACCTTGCTGTCAAGGAGTTGGAGAGTGCAATAGGCTTTATCGATCTAGATGACAAAGAGCGTCGTTTTGCACATTGCTGTAGCTTACTAGGTCTTTGTTACACCTCTATGAACCTATACCATTTGGCGGAGAAGTGGTTACTAAGAGGTTTGCAGATTGCTGGTCGTACAGAAAATGAATATAAAGCTCTACGCTATGACTTGGGTCTGGTCTATGAGGCATGGGGCAAGATTGAAAAGGCCAGCGAGGCATTCTTTGATGTTTATGCTATTGATATCAACTTTCGGCGTGTTGGTCAAAAGCTCAAAGTGTTACAGACACGTTATATTAAGGTGAAACGCGGTGAGCGTCGTCAACAATTTATCCCTATTGTGATACGTGGCCGTGATAGCAATGGAGAGCGATTCGAGGAAGAGACCTTAATATTGAATATCTCACGTCGCGGCGCAGGACTGCGAGTCTCACGTGCGCTTGAGCCAGGCTCTTTCTTAGAACTCTTTTTTGTTGGTGTACAACGTGTAAAAGTAGCTAAAGTGGTCTGGTGTGCATCAATCGATATGCCAGAAGGTGGCTATCAGGCTGGTGTGCTTGTTTATCATGAGCCACCCAATAGTAATCAGCATAGTGATCAGAGTGTATGATGGCTAGCGGGGAAAATTGAAAATAAAACTGCAGACATCCGGCTCACCGATAATAATAACATCACCATCCTTGAGTTCGGCTCTGCTAACACGGCCGCTCTGCTGATTGTTGATGAAAGTACCATTGGTCGAACCATCATCAACCATTACCACACATCCATTCTGCAACCCTATCCAAGCATGTTTGCTAGAGGCACGACCATCTGGAATAACAATCTGACAGACACCGGCTTGACGTCCTATCGTAATGCCTTGTGCATTGATATCAAATTTCTGTCCTTGTAGTGTTCCCCTTGTACAGGTCAATGTTCCAAAACTGGTTGCAGTAATCTGAATGGTTTTAGGCTGAGCGGCCATAGTTTGTGGTATCTGATTGCCTGGCACAGAAACAGTCTTAGCGGTTGGACTAAAATTAGGAGCAGCAACTAGACCATTTCCTTGAACTGGGAAATGGTTTGGCGGCGTAGGAAAAGTAGACACTGGCATACTAGTATTCGGCATAGCTGCGATAACCGGAGTTTTCGGTCGTCTACGTAGCACTAAAAAGATGATTATTCCACCACCAACAAGTAGTAAGAGCAGTCCAACTGCACCTACAGCTAATAGTACATAGTTGTTGAAGCCAAAGAAACCGCGCTCTTTGCCCTCACTACGATAGGCACGTGCCTGCGCAATCAAGCGTTTTACTTCTGAATGGGCAGGGAAGAGGACCTCAACTTCCTGAAACTTCTCAATAGCGGCAGAGTAGCGTTGTTCCCAATATAGATCTAACCCTTCACGATAATACTTATCAACAACACCTTCAGTGTTCTGTGTGCCAGCCTGACGTACAAACTCCATCAAGGTTGAGGAGGGTACCAGGAAATTGAATCCTTGCACCTGACTGCCATCACGAGAGAGACTACCAAAAGTGGCTAACCCAATCACTTCACCCTTCTCATTAATAGCCGGACCGCCAGAGTTACCATTAGTGATAGGGACGCTTACCTGCAGAACCGGAGCGCCATCCGCAGTATTCTTACGAGCTGAGACAGAGCCATCTGTAATAGAGGCTTCTAGTGCAGATTTCTGATCCAGTACGCCAAAGTCGCTTAAGGCATCGACTGCGCCAGGATAACCAAAGGCAAAAACCTTATCTTGCAGTTGTACTTTTTCTGAGTCGCCCACCAGTAGGGTAGGAGCATTCTTAGTTTCGATCTTAACAACAGCAACATCTTTACCCTCACCTACCGGCGCACCATAAGCCTTAATTTCATAGGGTAGCATTTGCCCATCGGTAAGTTGCACCAAATTAAGTTTGCGCAGAGAAGTAAGTATGATGTTCTTGTAAGCAAGATTAGCCTGTTCTTTTGAGAGTCGTCGGTAGTCGCCGTAAAGTTTATTGCCAATTGCCCGTACTGCTTCTATCTTTAACTCCTCGCGTGCTTGCTCTTCACCTTTTTGAATCGCCTCTACCACATGTGCATTGGTAGCTACATAGCCGTCAGGGTTGATAAAGAAACCTGAGCCAACCCCACCTACAGAGACTCGCCATTGTCGATTGGCAAAGCTGAACTCGGCTACAAAAGCACCAAAGACACGTACTACGGCTGGTTTTGAATAGAGCGCAAGCCGCTGTCCTACCGTTGGCTGCTCTTGAGCAGACACCTTAAAGAGATTCGCTAATATAAGTAGGGTTAGTAGCGCGGTAAGGCACGTTTTTCTCTTCATAGAATTATCAACCCTTCGGCCCAAGGGTAGTAGTGCCGAATCAGGAGACAACACTGAGTTTACCTAAATAACATTGCTCTGCAACTATTTTTTGATATTGAAAGTGAGACTGCAAACATCAGGCTCAGCAATAATAATAGCATCACCATCCTTGAGTTCGGCTCTGCTAACACGGCCGCTCTGCTGATTGTTGATGAAAGTACCATTGGTCGAACCATCATCAACTACTACCGCACGTCCATTCTGCAACCCTATCCAAGCATGTTTGCTAGAGGCACGACCATCTGGAATAACAACCTGACAGACACCGGCTTGACGTCCTATCGTAATGCCTTGTGCATTGATATCAAATTTCTGTCCTTGTAGTAGTCCTCGTGTACAGGTCAATGTCCCTAGACTCATTGCTGCAATCGGGGTGGTAGGATCTTGTGGCTGAGGCTGAGGTACAACCATGGTCTTTGCCCCAGGATCAAAACGTTGCGCGGATGCGGGCGAGGCAGGTGCGCCGGAAGGTGTAGGCATAGGTGAGAATTGTGGACCGGCTGCCGGATTATTCGGTGGCATAGGCATAGGTTGCATAGGCTGCACAGGTTGCATAGGCTGCACAGGTTGCATGGGTTGCATAGGCTGCATTCCCATCATATTAGGCGCCCCCATATTAGGTGCTCCAGCCATAGCCGGTTTCATTGCCGATTTCTTGCGTAGCAATAAGAAGGCAGCAATACCACCACCAAGTAACAGTACTAAAAATGCGCCTCCACCCAGTGCAATAAAGATAAGATTGGTGGAGAAGAAAGAGCGCTCCTTGCCTTGACTCTTAAATTCACTAGCTTGGGCAATCAGTTTCTTGGTCTCTGAATGAGCAGGGAAGAGTCGATCGACTTCTTGAAACTTCTCAATAGCGGCAGAGTAGCGTCGTTCCCAATATAGATCTAACCCTTCACGATAATACTTATCAACAACACCTTCAGTGTTCTGTGTGCCAGCCTGACGTACAAACTCCATCAAGGTTGAGGAGGGTACCAGGAAATTGAATCCTTGCAC
>JBFLVQ010000728.1:0-4558 GCA_040758525.1 Acidobacteriota bacterium | reverse complement strand
CATTTCCGACTTTTTGCCGGACTGCCCCGTTGTGTGGTGGGTTCGTGCTATACTTCAAGGCGCTAGGAAAGACTTCCTACTGATAGATTCCCCTTGAGGTTAGGTTATGAGAAAGTTATCAGCGCTCGCGCTCATCATTGCGCTTGCCTTGTTGTGTGGTGCCGCTATTGCCCAACTTGATCCCAAACAACCGGCAGCCGTCAGCATTAGTTTTGATGGCATGGAAGCGCTCTTCTTCGGCAATCCTGATTTATGCTCGCTGACCTTCCTCAATGTGACCCATCACACCCCTAAAATGACTATTACTAAAATCGCCAACGGTCGGCGCACGACCGTGGCAATGCTCAAAGGTGAGCAGTTGCGCGGCTCGCTGATGGTTGAGGTTGAAGGGCGTAGGGCAACGGGTGTAAGTCGCTACCAGGCCGCCTCAATGGATGAGGATGTACACGATGCCCGCTGGCTTATTGATATGAACGAGTTGCACCCCGGCACACTTACCATCAAAGAGGAAAAATTATTTGGCAAAATCCATTTTAGTGCTGGTCTCTTTTACGCTGACAAGCTGAGCGAAACACCAGCACGGTTTTTTGCCACTGACCGATCTAACAAGACCCTCTCATTCAATCGCAGAATAGGCGAGCCTGCCGCCAAAATAGATCTGGTAAATGGAGATGCTTTAGTAATTCACGGTAGCGATACAAACATACGGCTAGTAGCTATGCCTGGTGTGCGCTATGAGATTGCCATCACCAATTTACCAAGCAAAAACATGATGTCAATGGATCACTTCATTGGGTACTATTCAATTATTAAAGAGCCATTACAGCGATACGTGCCCATACATGCTTTTAAGTCTGCAGTGGTTGAACCTTTCCCGACAGTTTGTCCATCAGTAGTCTTTACCGGTACTAAAGTCGATGTTCCATAAAGCTTAGTAGCAACCTGGACTCGCCTTACGGGTTGGGGCAAAACTGAGAAATAGGTTTACCCTCTCACAATGTTCCTGAGCTTGCTTCTCTAACTTCTGAGCTATTATCAATTCAGCATCAGCTTCTGCTTTTTTACCTTGTGCTTTCAGACAATCTCCCAACCCCTGATGGAATTGGCTAAGAGCTAGGTTTTGCCGAACGTTGGCAGCCTCTGCCAAGGCTAGCGCCTTAATGTAAAGGTCGGCTGCTTGAGAATAATTACCAGCTAGTGCAAATGTACGCGCATAATAACCATTAGATATGGCCCGCATGTAGGACTGACGATTCTGATCCTTGATATCATTACAAGTGACTAGCGCCTTATTAAAAAAGGCATAGGCTTGTGCAAACCGTTTCTGTTCGGTGTAGATAATGCCTAGGTAATTGTAGTTTTGTATTGTGTATTCCCGTGTCTGCTCAGTCGGTTGACCGGCAGCCAAGTCAATAGCTTGTTGTATGTACTGCTCTGCCAAGAGAGACTTGCTCAGGAAAAACTCACTGATGCCAAGCATCTGTAAGTTAGCAACCTGATACATAACATTGTTAGTCAGCCTGGCTATATAGAGCGCCTTTTGTGCATAGTCGCGGGCCTCTTTGTTGCTATCAGTAACATGATAGATATTAGCAAGCATCATATAGGGGCGTAGCAATAGCTCTGGGTTGTTAAGAGGTGTAGCTATTGCTATGGCTTGCTCTAGTGTTACGATAGCATTGTTAAAATCCGCTTTTGCACTAAACAACCGTCCTTGCAAGTAAAGCAGTTTAGCCTGAGAAACCTTATCACCAGATGTTCGCGCTTTCGCCAATGCAGCATCTAACAATGGCTGTACGGTGTTAAAATCTCTCACCCGTACTAGCGCCTCCATTTCCTCAATGGTAGCTGAGCCACTAGTTATTTTATTGTCCTGGTCAGATCGTTGTAGAGGAATGGATGCCGTATTATTGTTAGGTATCTTAATAAACATCAGACCAACAGCTACCAATGGCAGCAACACCAATAGCAATAATGCTGCTAGTTTCAGGGTTTGTCGGTCTGGTAGATAGGCGTTATAGCGAGGGATGAGTGGGGAAGGGCAGGCAGTAGCAAGCATGATGTCGTCCTTTCGATTGTCGGATAACACTGCTTGATTATTGTTATTATCGATAGGTTTTTCCACCCCTCTCCCCGTGGCATCAGTAATTTTGCTCTGTTGAATTTGTGCTAATTGCTGCAACTCCTGCAACTGCCTTTTCAACGATTGCAACTCTTTGTACAGATGCTGATAGGCTGATTCCCATTGCGTGCGTGTACCAGCTTGCACATGCCAAAGGAAGCGCGTGCATAAGAGAAAATGCACGTAGCAAAGTTTGCAATTATTCCAATGGTGACACTCTGCCTCTTGAGTGTCCATTTGCCCGATCCAAAATCGGAAAAAGTCGCTGTCTTTCCAATATGGACAGGGATTATTTTTAGATTCATTGAGCCGTTTAACTTCTTTTTGCAGCATCACAGAGATTTCCTGTATTCTCGCTAAGTCGTCCTTTGCATCGGCCATGAATTGATGCTGGAGCATATTCATTAACTCTTTTTGTTTGTAATTCCACAACTCAGTGTTAAAAAAAGTTGCTAGCGCATCGCGGATTATATCTTCGCGCCACTTACGATCTTGTTTCTTGTCAGCAAAACTACTCTCCTGCTTTGGCTCGTCGGGCGGTTTTTCCAACTTTGCTAGCAATATGCGCCAATCATTAAATCTTATTGTGCAATGCTGGCATCCTTTTACATGCGCCTGCAAAATTGCCTTCTCCTCATCCGTCAATTTACCGTCGTAGTAGGCAAGAAAATCAAAATCATTGAACTCCAGACAGATTCCCGTTGGTCCCTGATCGTCATCATCGTATTCTTGTGTACTCATTATGTCCTCCAAGATAGAGATCGACTTAGTGCTTAGTGATCAGCGTTAACTTTCCACGTGAGTTTATGAACCGAGAAAGTGATGCTAATATTTAAAACGGATTTTTTTCCGTTTTGTATTCTCACCACACAGAAAAGTTGGCGGACACATGACTGGCATTTACAAATTACTGACCAATCGTAAAGACCTAGAGATTGATTTTGGCAAATTATGCCTGGAGATACGTGAGGCTATGAAGATTTCGCCAGAGGAAATGGCCGAGCAACTCGGCACTTCGCTACGTAATTACCAACGCTGGGAAGCTGGCCTTAACCAGCCACACGCGCGGGCCGCTTACCGCTTAGCGGAGATGCACATAGTTATGCGCATAATGGATACGGCGGACACGCCCAAGCCCAAAAAGAAATAGCCCCGCACGTGCCATTAAGACGACTATGGTAGCGGGCTGGTGTGGTTGCAGTGTTGGTCAATCTCCATAGACTAGCTTATGTAAAAGTTAGAATGATCTCAAAGAACAACCAAAGACAAACACATCGCTTGTTTACACGCCAGCATAATCAGTTAACATGTGTTGTCTTTGGACGCAGCAGAAGATATGTCACTACAATGGATATGTCAAGCAAATTTCAGCAAAAAATAGTTATTTCATGCCATATTTTGCAATGATATGTTAATAACACTGCAGTAATTTACGAAGAGATTTAAGCAGAACTTGAGACAAACAAAACAGTTGTGGTAGACCAGCCTCAGCAGGGAAAATTTTGGTGGACATATGAGCCTTTACAAATTACTGACTAGTCGTAAAGACATAGAGATCGATTTTGCCAACTTATGCTTGGAACTACGCAAGGCGATAAACATCACACAAACTGAGATGGCCGAACATCTCGGCATCACGCTACGCAACTACCAGCGCTGGGAATTTGGCGAGACAAATCCACATGCTAAGGCCGCCTACCGGCTGGCCGAGATGTATGTAATGCTACGCATAGCAGGCATAGTGATGCTAACCAATCATAAAGATAGAGAGATTGATTTTGCTAAACTCTGCCTGGAGTTAGGCAAGGCTATGAAGATCACACAAGCCGAAATCGCTGAACATCTTGGCGTTCCACTACGCGAGTACCGACGTTGGGAAGCTGGTGAAATACAGCCACCTGCGCTAGCAGCTTATCGGCTAGGAGAGATGGATGTAATGCTACGCATAATAGAGACACCCATTAATAGCAAAAAGAAATAGTCGGTCAGTGAAGACAGCTATCTACCATTGTTTCTTTACCCATAATAATACTGAAAACGAATATATCGGCTATAACAGAAAAATTTAACCATATCTATTCTTCTTTATCTTATGGTAATACTACCAATGCATTTCTACTATCTATCGAGAAAGGAAACCTATTCCAATGATTGCTCCTCCTAATACCACCTCAGAAACTATGCTACGCGCCATAGCTTATACCATTGCAGCGTTAACTGCTGCTGCCGAACTTGATATTGATCGTAGCGACGAAGATAGAAACCTGTTTACTGCCGAGAGAACTGGGCTAGAAACACTAATGGATAAACTGATAGCTGCTGACCAAGCGCTTAATAACCATCTGTTGAAAGAGAGTGTGCGTCTACAGACCAGAGTGTTGTTAGGAGATGCGGTGTTGGATAGAGGTGTGCGGGCAGCAAAACAGAGAATGAAAC
>JBFLVQ010000727.1:0-4573 GCA_040758525.1 Acidobacteriota bacterium | reverse complement strand
ATCACTTCCATTCCCTGAATCTCATAGCCATGCGTTTGGCAAATTTCATGAAACAGTTTTTTTGCTGCTTCATCGATTGGAGCAACAAGTACTTTGCCACGATACTTAGTAGACCATACAAGATGATGCCAGGTATTGTAAACGCAGCTACCGGTAGACTTCCACTCCTTATGCTTCATACCATTATGATAGCACTGTTGAGGGTACAATGGAAGGCTTAAATTATGCGGCGCTACGAGGGGGAAAATGTATCCCATCAATGAATTCGAGGGGGATTATTTTCCCCCTCGCGCTCCCCCAAGATTCTAAATTTATTACTATATAGTGAGTTTTCGCAATAGTGCGAGACAAAGCATTTGCTACCAGCATTGTGCCAACCCTATTTGCGAAAGCTCTCTATTTTACCACTGTTCTTACTGACCTTGTAAGCCACTACGGACTCATTGGCATAAGCCATCGCGGTCATACTATCTCCACTGCAAACAGTAGTATTAGTCTGATTGGCGAATATATCCGTTGAGTTCCAGATGAATCCACCAGCTATACCTTTATCTGTAGATGTTTGATCCTTGAGCCAGGACTCAACAAATGCTGGACAGGCACAGTTGACAATGCGGTTTTCAGCGCGCTAACTGTGTCTTCAGTGCTTCTGCTACAGCAGTTTCAAAGCCTTGTTTCCCTTTCACTTTTTTGCGTTCGCTCTCTAGATACTGATCACGCTTTTTGGAGAGATCAACGATCTCTGTGCGTATGCGCTTGCGTTCAGCCATGCGCTTATCTATCTCTTTCTGGCGTTCAGCCGGTGTAAGCTTTTGCAGCTCTGTGGGCAGATCTTCCTGTTTTATATCCTCCAGCTTGACCGTGCCATTCTCCAATGCCTGCAAAAGATCATCGGCATAGGCGTTGGTATTGACCGCCTTGTTCAAAGCGCGGTCAGCCTGGGCTGCTATCGAGGCACCTTGTACTATTACAACTTCAGTGGCTGCTTGCCGCTCCGCATTTAGAGTTCGCCTACGCTCATCACCATAGGCCAGATATGTACTGCCCAACTTTGTACTCAGCGCACTGAGTTTCTTGTCATAAGGCGTCTGAATAACCGCCACGCCGCCATCCTGAGCAATAC
Organism: Acidobacteriota bacterium; assembly: GCA_040758525.1. Classification (GTDB taxonomy): domain Bacteria; phylum Acidobacteriota; class Blastocatellia; order Chloracidobacteriales; family JADJPF01; genus JBFLVQ01. The sequence goes on along the minus strand of JBFLVQ010000727.1, from coordinate 3,450 downwards.
TGAAATATTTTCCTGTGCCCATATGCGCGATCTGTTGCCATACAGTTTGTGTCTCAGAGCTATCTCCGCATCGGATGGTGTTGATGATCATATTTTTGCGCACGGCCTGTTCCACTGTGACTTTGGTATCAGGCTCATCCTGATAATCGTCGTGTGGAGGCGCGTCACCGACGAGAAAGACAACCTGGACAACACTATTGGAAGGTGAGGCCCAGCCAGCCTGATGCACGGCGTCGGCCAACGCACGACGCACATTCTCTGGGGTGTCACCCCCGCCCTCGGCCTTGAACCCCATCAGTTTGGTATAGACTGCGTCGAGATCATTTGTAAGCGGCGTTACTTGCGTAACATATTGATCTCCGCGATCCCGATAAGCAACCAACCCGACACGAACCTGCTGACTGATTTCGCTTTGCAACACTTGGTTAACAATACCCCAAACACTCTGTTTGGCGCCTTCTATGAGCCCGTTCATTGAACCAGTTGTATCAATGACAAAGACTAGTTCCAGTGTTTTGGTTTTGTTGGGGAGTTCGCGGCGTTGTCCGTTAATAACGCCAGAGCCAAATGAGGTCAACAGGATAATGGATAGTGTCAGACACAGGAAGAGTCGTCTTTTCATAGTGTAGCTCCTGGAGAGAATTTCCGCTAAAAATGCTGTGAAAGCTCTGTTTCACAGGGGCACAATAGCATTGACTGAGGTGTCTAGTTCAATACTCTTTGACGCATAGCAGCACAATTGGTTCCCGGTTCTATCTTGAGACAAATAGATGTCAATGATTTGCTGGATTGGTGCAAAAAGCATAGGTGTCGATTTAACAGCCGATCTCTAGCAAGATATTTAAATAGAAGGAAATCAAGGAAATGTGCCGACGCAAATGGATCAAAGAATGGCTGAGTAAGAAAGCGATACGCTAACGTTATTCGCTATAAAGAAATAATTCTGGTGAGACGTGAAAATAGTTAGCCAATTTCTTGGCAATAGCCTTACTGATCACACGCTTGCCATTCAAAATGTCAGATGTATATCCTTTAGAGCCGATAATGCTCCAAAGATCACTAGACTTGAGATCCCGTTCTTCCATCAGGTGTTGTAGTACTTGTAAGGGGGAAGAGTTCTCAATGGGATACTCACGTTCTTCATACTCTTCAATAAGCAATGTTAGTAAATCAAAGATGGCTTCTTCTTCTGGTGACATTTTATCACCAAGATCAAAAAGCCTATCAACAGCAACGAGAAAACATTCGTATTCCTCTTCAGTCTCGATCTTTTTAGGTAATGTTTTGGCTAGTAGTTTGCCATATTTGTTTTTATCCACAACCGCAGCCATTATGCCATCCTCCTTTGTCGTATTCTGAGTGAGTTAAAATAAACCTGATATAAATGGTTTGCTTGAGATAGTTAATTTTAGTAATCAATCGATAATGGTTGCCTTTAATATTGAATATGGTACAAATGCCAACAAGATCCGCATGTGGATAAGTCTGATGTACTTCTGTTAGGTTGCGCCAAGTCGCTTTGCGGGCGACACGAAACCAAGTTTCCAAAGGTTCTTTAGCATCAGGGTGAACCGCACAGAACTGTCCGATCCTTTTACGACTTATTATCCGCATTCACTTCGCCTCAACTCCTATGTTCGCACAATGCGAACCGCAAAGCAAGAGAGTTTTGCACTGGTGTAATAAAATGTCGAAGTCACATCAAATTGATAGGCAGATAAGTAGACCAGGATGACAACTATGGATAAGCTATTTCAGCTTCACCTTACTGGTCTTGCTTTTGACCACAGTTTTACCTTTAGGCACACTGCTAGCGATTTTATTATTAAGTTTCTTCAGCGTAACCAGTATTTGACTATTAAGTTGATTGGTTTGAGCGAACGGAGAGATTACTTCCAGCACTTTAGCAAAATAATCAGCTTGAGCAGCAGTAGCAGGGAACTGAGCAAAGAAAGATTTGGCTCTCACAATGGAGGCATTCTCAATGGTCTTTCCATAGATTCCTGCTGGTGAGACACCTTCAACAGACTATCCTGCAAATTACTGATCTGACTAGCAAGAGCCTGCAAACCAGGGGATTAATGAGCGTTTATTCGTAACGTAATGCTATATTAGGTGGAGTAGATGCCGCCTTGCGTGCAGGTATATATCCTGCTGTCAGTGCCACTATAATTAACAACAATGGTACACTAATCAAGGTGATGGGATCACCCGGACTAATACTATAAAGGAGATTGGCAATCAGACCAGTGAGGGCAAAAGAGGCCAATAATCCCATTCCACAACCAGCCATTACTATTTTGATCACATCGGATAATACCATTAGTATTACATCGCGGCTTTGAGCACCAAGTGCAATTCTGATATCGATCTCGCTTGTGCGTTGACTCACTGAATAAGATACTACACCATAAACACCTAACGCGGCCAGCAAGAGTGCAAGTAGCGCAAAGAGCCCAAAGAGATAGTATGAGAGGCGTTTATGCCACACATGGTCAGCAAGTCGTTGTTCCATAGTGTAAATATCGAAAATCGACGGTTCGGCATCAAGAGCCCATACCTTTTTTGTTGCAACTTCAACTAAAGTCAATGGAGCCACACTAGTGCACATTAGTATATACATATTGGGCTGCGCAACCTCGACTGGCCACAACTGACCTTGCAATAATGGTACTCCCAAAACCTCGAAGAGATTGTAGGTTATCAAAATTGCTGGTATCTCCTCAGGATTACCATCTCCACTAGCATTATATTGAGCCACAGGTATAAACGCAGCTATTGACTCGAAACAATTTAGCTGCTTGATATCTTCTATTTCCATCATTGAGATACGCCCAGATTCCTCACCTCGCAATGAGTGAATACGTACCAATCTCTCTGGCTCGCGATAAGGTAGTGGGTTGAGCAGAATGGCATTAATAAAGCTGCAAATTGCTGTATTGGCGCCGATCCCAAGCGCTAAAGTGAGTATGATAATCAACGTAAAGCACTGATCTGGAGTCTTCTTCATGGAATTTGAATGTTGGGATCTGATCGAGATCAGCAATTGTCATTTTCTCTCCCCTTAGGGTGCGAGGATTGAAATGCTCTAGCCATCGTTGATAATAATCATCAACAAGTGAGAGAAAGTGCTGGTAACGAACAGGGCTTGTTCCAGCCAAATCGTTAAGGGCAGTTTGCGCCAGAATAGCAGGCGAGATAGATCGGAATCGATTAACAAGCGATTGTTGTCCTAATAGTTGTCGATCAAAACTCTCCATTACAGGCTGAACAACCCATAACCAGTGAAATGAAAAGTAAGACTAATACAATTATTGAAGCCTAGGTGTAACGCCCGTCACGTAGCATTTCAGTAAATTCTTTGCGTGCGATTCGTATGATCACTACTTACTCCTTTCAATCATGCATATGTTCTAGATAGATGCGCTCTAGATCTGTATGACCAATTTC
>JBFLVQ010000726.1:0-4581 GCA_040758525.1 Acidobacteriota bacterium | reverse complement strand
CTGTTAATAAAAGAATGTCAGGGCAATCGATTCACTTATCCGAAGAGATCTTTTTGGCTAAATGGGCGCGTAAACCCCAGCGTTCAGCACTACAAGAGATGCTCTCTATTGCGTCATGCCCAGGCATTATCTCTTTCGCTTTGGGACTCCCTGCGCCAGAATTTTTTCCTACCAATATGCTTGCTGCATTATCAGAACAGGTGCTTAAGAAGAACCCAGCCGCTTTACAATATAGCCCAGCTCTACAAACCTTAAAAAAACAGATTGTTGAATTAATGGCTCTACGCGGAGTCAGATGCCACGAGCAGCAAATATTCTTAACGGCAGGCGCACAACAAGGAGTAAATCTACTTACTCATCTGCTTCTTGATCAAAATGGCTTAATAATAATGGAAGAGAAGACTTATACTGGTGCACAACAGGTCTTTGCCCTCTTTCAACCGAAAATATTGGCTGTGCCTACTGATCAAGAAACAGGTATAGACGTAGCTGCAATTGAAGATATCCTGTCTAGCGGTATACGACCCGCTTTTATCTACACAATTCCCAGTGGACATAATCCATTAAGCGTCACTATGAGTTGGGAAAAGCGTATACGGCTGGCTGAATTGGCGCATCAATATCAAGTCCCTGTTATAGAAGATGACCCTTATGGTTTTATCTACTATAATGAGAACCCTACCCCACCGTTACGATCCATTGAAGATAAATGGGTTTTTTATGTAGGTTCATTTTCAAAAATATTGGGACCGACATTTCGTGTTGGTTGGATAGTCATTAATGAATCTTTGTTACAACATCTCTCCATTGTAAAAGAGGCAACCGATATAGATACAGTGACATTAACACAACGAATTATTTCTGCCTACCTGGAAACTGGTAATCTTAACCAACATCTTATAGCTCTACGTGCAGAATATCGAAAACGTAGAGATGCTATGCTAACAGCATTGCAAAACCATTTTCCTCTTGGAGCACGCTGGACCATACCTGAAAGCGGTTTCTTCGTGTGGGTTGAACTGCCTGAACCGCTTGATATGATCGGATTGCTCAAAACCGCAGTGGAAAAAGAAGGAGTTGCCTTTATTCCTGGACAAGCCTTCTCAGTACTTAATAGAGATAGAAATGAGTCTTGCTTACGATTAAATTTTTCTTATAGCAGTGTAGAAAATATTGAGATAGGTATTGCTAGACTGGCTCGATTGCTTAAGAGTCTCTGAGCGATCTGTATTCCATTTGGGAGTCAGTGCAGGTATAACTAAGGAGTAGCTATTATGCTTCAGCAGAGATCTACTAGTAGCAGAGAATGTTCCATAGCCCTTGGCTATGGAAGAGACTATTTACCTTTCCATTTCGATCCAGAACGCTTTTCTGTGCTTGTGCCAAACAACCTCATGTCTGAGAGATTAACAGATGCGGAGATCGATCAAGGTTTCACTAATCCTATCGACTCATCCTCTTTTGAAGAGATATTTCATAGCAAAGATCAGGTGCTGATAGTTGTTCCTGACGCAACACGCGCGGCTGGCACGGCTCGCATTGTTCCACTGATAGTTTCTAAATTGAACCAGATTGGCATAAAAGATGAAAATATATCTATCTTGATAGGCGGTGGAATACATAGATTGCCAACTCGCCAGGAGATAAGCAATATAGTTGGAGATACTATAGCTGAAAGACTATCTGTCTATCCTCATGATGCTCGTGACCCAGCAGCAACAGTCTATCTAGGAGAAACCAGTAAAGGAACCCCAGTAGAAATAAATCGTCGGCTTACCCAGACCGATCATGTAATAATCACTGGTGCAATCAGCTTCCATTATTGTGCCGGTTTTTCTGGTGGTAGAAAAATTATTCTACCAGGGTGCGCATCCGAACGAAGCGTACAATCACACCATCTGCTCGCATTTGATCGAGACAGACTCTATCGTCGCGCAGGTGTAGCAACAAGGCGGTTAGAAGGCAATCCAGTTCATGAAAATATTCTTGAAGCGGCTGCCATGCTCAACCCAGCTTTTCTTGTCAATACTGTTATTAATAACAATAATGAGGTTGCTGCACTATTTGCTGGTCATTGGCGTAATGCACACCTGAAAGGTTGTCATGCATATGATGCCTCGCATACCATAGCGGTGAAAAACCGCAGACCTTTAGTAATAGTGAGCTGTGCTGGACTCCCACGTGATGTAAATCTAATTCAAGCGCATAAAGCTATTGAACATGCTTCAGGAATTGTTGCGGAGGGTGGAACAATGATTCTGCTTGCCGAATGTTCGCAGGGTCTCGGTTATGATCGGTTACTCGATTGGTTTTTGCCCGGAGGCGCACAAGCAACGGCAATGAGACTAGCGGAAAATTATCATGTAAACGGCCAATCAGCCTGGGAATTGAGAAATAAAGCGGAGCGATTTCGTATAATATTGATCTCATCACTTCCTGAAGATCTAGTTTGTCAGCTTGGCATTGAACCATATAGATCTCTAGAAGCGGCAATATCACAAGTAACAGCAGACTCTGGCTATATATTGCCCAATGGTATTATCACTTTCCCTTATCTTGAAGCTGAAACAGATTGAATCAATTCTCCTTTAATAAATTCTTAAGTGGCATAGCAGTTGCTTGATATTTATTTGACAATTAGCCTTTGAAGCGAGAATTTTTATGAGTATTAATAAAGATGCCGATCAAGCTAAAGAGCATAACGATAGTCTAAATTCGTATGCTATGCAAAAAAATGTTGAGAATGATACTCTTGAGAAACGGATCTTAAAGGGGGGCATAGATGAGGCTGCCACTCCTGAACAGATGCAAAAGGCAGATCGATTTACCTCTAATGATAATGACTACATTATCCCTGGCTATTCTGGTTGGGGTGTGAATAGAAAGAAAAAAGGGCGATCTTATATTGGCACTCCAAAATCGTGAACTAGACATAGTAATTTTGTATTGCTAAAGCTGCTCAGCCAAATGGCGTAGAGTTGCTGCTGAGTTTGAATCTGCAGGAAAAAAAGATTCAATGGCAAGTTCCGATAAAGTGATATCAACTGGTGTCCCGAAAATTGTTGTAGTACTAAAGAAAGCGAGTGTGCCGTAACTTGTAACAAGTTGCAATGGCACAGCCACCCCTGCATACTCTCCAGCTAAAGCAAACCTGTTAGTTGTGGCTTCATCGGGCATAGGATATCCAGTGATCTCACTGACAAGTTCTACTAGAAAAGGGTCAGCAGTGATATCGATCTGCTGTCGCAGACGTGTAACCAGATGTGATCGCCATTGTGGTAGATTGGCGATCCGTGGTGCAAGTCCTGCTGGATGTAGACTAAGACGAATCACATTAACTGGCGGCTGTAGTAACGCAGTGTCCACTCCTTCAAGTAGTAATGGAACAGCCTTATTAGACGCAACAAGCGTCCAATGACGGTCAACAGCAAGAGCTGGATAGGGCTCGTGCCCGGCTAGTACTAAATCTATCGCTTTGCGCACTGCCTGAAGCGCGGGATCTGCGAGTGGTCTCTCAGGAAACACGGGGGCATATCCGGCCGCTATCAATAAAACATTACGTTCACGTAAAGGGATTTCAAGCTGCTCAGCAAGATTGAGAATCATTTCTCTGCTTGGCAGCGAACGTCCTGTCTCAAGAAAGCTTAGGTGCCTTGTCGAGATATTGGCTTCACAGGCAAGGTCAAGCTGGCTCATACGCCGACGTTGACGCCACTCACGTAATAGACTCCCTACTGGTTGAGGTTGTATGCTATTCATCAGGTTTGAAGATAGCACAAACCTAACAACATATTCCATTACCTCTGATATAATCGACTTCTGTCAATAAAACATGGAATTATCTAATTGCCTATAAATGCGGGATATCAGATCTTATTAAAGGAGTTAAACTAGATGAGTAATATCACCGAATTGGTCGATCGCTATGTCTCGATGTGGAACGAGACCGATACTAAACGCCGTCGCAATCTCATCGCAGAGATCTGGACAGAAACTGCCAGTTATATTGATCCAATACTACAAGCTGAGGGTTTTACTGGTATTGATGCCATGGTCCAAGGATTTCAAGAGCGCTTCCCTGGATATCGATTTCGCCGTACAAGCGAGGTCGATGCCCATAATAATCGTATACGATTCAAATGGGAACTTGCTCCCATAGACGGTCCTATATTCGCAGCCGGAACTGATTTTGGTGTTGTCACTGCCAACAATCGTCTACAGACAATCACTGGTTTTATTGATCACTTATCAAATCCTCCCTCAGATGTAACACATTGATTGCTACACTAACTGCGAGAAAATGAAGTCGTTCGCCGATTGGTACAGCTAGAACCAGTCGGCGCGACATCCATTAGTCTTATCCCTTCAGATCATCAATATTGGAAAATTGACTGAGAATCTATAATAAAAACTATCGTTAACTGAAGTGCTTTACTATGAAACATACCATTGTGACTTGAACAGAAAGGCAGGCGCATTCTTCGGGCTTCAGTCCGGAGTTAAGCCTGCCATCGCCCGACAGGGCGATAATTATTGCTGCGGGCTACGCTGATTGTCGATGTATTTGCGAATTAACTCCAA
>JBFLVQ010000725.1:0-4582 GCA_040758525.1 Acidobacteriota bacterium | reverse complement strand
CCCCATCAAGGTAATTCCCCAAAATGGCATTGATCTTCTTGGCGCTAGTATTGGAAGGAGCAATTATCTCAAGAATTTTCTTTTGAAAGGGTGTGAGATCTTGGCCAAAAAGATTTTCTTGTTTGAGAAAGTCGCCTACTAAGGTTTTCCGACTACGAAGCTCTGCAAGCTTATTCACCGCAGTGGCTATGTCCGCGCTTATATCGAGCTGGTTGCGGGCACCAGCATTGATAGCTTTCTTTAAGCTAGCAAATCTAGGCGCTAACTTGACCATTGCAGCAACTGCGTTCTTAACATTTACATCTGTGCTCTCAACTGCCTTACTCAAGACATTGATACCGTCAGGAGTATCTCCATAGGCGCGCGCAAATACAGCATTACGAACGCGGGTCAAGCCCTCCTGAGTTAGCTCACCATTTTTGACATAGCGACCTTTTTCTTGAGGAGAAATAACCTGATTGGCAAAGGCTGCCAGGAATTTCCTATTTGAGCCAGCAAGTAGATCTCCAGTTTCACTGGGTTCAAGGTTCTCTAGCATTGCAGTGTTGAGTTTTCTAGCATCAACCTTAGCCCGCTCAATGGCACTCATTTCTGCAATATCTCTCTCGTTAGCCTCTTCGGCAAAGCGGATCCGACCAGTATCTGACATATCACCTTCGCGCACACGCACAAGGATAGGATTCTTGGTTTGAGCGATCTGTTCGCGAGAGAGGCCGAACTGCTCAGCGTTATCCATCAAGAATTGACGATAGGCTTCTGCCTTGGCTGGTTCATTAGCATATATGCGACGTAGAGAGATAATTCGACCATTGCCTGACTCAACGACACGATCCGGACCAAGAATGGGCGCGCCGCTACTCGCCTGCGGTGAGTCGCCTAAGAACGAAGGCTCAAACTTAGTAACAATGCCTTTCTCACCCGAGATCTGCTCCTCACTCGCTTTACTGCTACGATCACGCGGCTGAAGTGAAGCTGGGTACTCAGGGTTTGGCCTTAATCCTGTATCGTGTGAGGCAATCGGTTGATCAGCCTCCATAATGGTAAATCGAGTTCGGACCTTTGTACCGCGAGCTGTTACAGCATCGCTGGTTTTACCCTCAGCAATAGGTTTGAATTCCTGTGCTGCCGGCATAGCTTCAGCTTGTGGCATCGATCTAGGCGGTAGTAGTTCTTGCGATCGCGGCGCAGCTGGAGCCTCAAGACGTGGCCTTGATGGATTAATCTGTGCCGATTGCTCCTGTAAAGATGTCTTGGACTGCTCAGATACTAATGGTTGAGAGGTATTAACCTCTCCTGTTTCCTTAAATGCCCGACTACCTAAACGGTTTTCGCGAGGTTTGATCTGTAACTCTGCAGATGAAGCAGGCACAGACTCTTGTGTAGATCCATAGCGAGACATCGGTAATGCTAGATTTGGGTTTGTATTAAACTGGTTTGGATCTGTATTGCGTACTTCCATCTCTCTGGTAATAAAATCTTCTGGCTTAGGCAGCCATTCTGCCGTCTCATAACGTGGACGTGTAATTTGTTGCGGTGGCAAGCTCTGTGCAATTGGTGCTGTTGATTCAAGCTGACTCACTTGGCGTGGCGATGTTAAATCTGCACGTGATAGCGATGGAGCAACAGCAGGAATGGCATTAGAAACCAAAATGCCAGGCAATTCGCTTTGTATCTGCTCAGGTGTTTGTCCTGAGACATAACGGTCGCCTATATCAAGCCCAGCGCCGACACCAGTATCAATGCCCAACCTGGTAAGCCCTCGACCCAAATAACCGAGCCCAGAAGCGCCAGGACGCACTATATCACCAGCAGAAAAAGCGAGTGCCTGTTTAGCACCTGAAAGTGCTGTGCGCTTAGTAGCCTCAAGAGGATCTTCAATGGCATTGCCAGAAACAATCTCACGTAGACCTTGAGTACCTATGCCTGTGATCCCACCTGTTACTGCACCCCTAACAAAAGGGCTTGCTATTGAACGTACAGCCCCTAACTTACCAATGGGAATTGGTGCTAACCCGCCAGGCAGCATCTCACCGAAGTTTTCTAAATAAGCACCGGCCAAGGAGGAAGATTCTTCACCAAGATCAGGACGACCAACAAACTTTCCTAAACCACGTATACCAGCTCTAGCCAGCTCTGCTCCGCCTACATACCGCTCTGGTCGAGTGTCACCATAGATGTTACCAGCAACCTTCTCAGCACCAGCTGCTGCTAAATCTGCGGCCTGACCCAGAGGAGTATTCGGAGATAATGCTACCTGTACAGTCGCATTAAGAAGATCTGGTACAGTACGAGAGCGTTTCTCTGCTTTTGTAATCGGCTTTGCAACAGAGTAGCGCGACTTTCCGTCAGCAATATGCTCCTGTTCTTCCCGTGGCAAAGGCGTAGCAGCAAACCTACGCGGTGGTAATGATGTGTTAGGCTTACCACCCATCAGCAAATTGATTTGATTGATGTCGTCGGCAGATAAGCTGGCAATGGGATCGGCTGTCGTCACTGGTGTAGTCTTAGTTGATCTAGGTCGTGTATTTGCCAAGGCTCGATCTATCTTATTACCTTGCCGAACACCTATATCATCAGTTCTGGAAGGTCTAGTTGGTACCTTCACAAATGAAAGCGATTTTCCTACCTGCTCTGGTGGCGTTGTTTGCGGCTCTTGAGTAGGTACGCTAACTCGACGCGCCGTTCTTGGTGGTAGTAAAGGTGGAGATGGAATTGATCCAGGAGTATCAATCTCTGAGCGTGGAGTAATATTAGTTAGTATGTCTCTTGTGGGTAACTCAAGCTCTATGGTAGTTGGTGATGATTCAGCTAACCGTGTGGATGCAAGCAAGCGATTTTCGATCTCACGATTAAGTGCCTCGCGCTCGATATCTTCAACTTTTGGTACTGCTAGCTCGAATCTGCTTATCTCATCGGTTCGTCGGCGCGGAAGCAAATAAGGAATAAATGGTCGAAACATAATTGTTTCCTCTTAGCCCAATGGTTTCCCAATAGGTTTAGACTTGTTTGACTTCCCTTTCTGTAACAGCTCAAGGATTCGGAGCTTGCCTGCTGCAGAATTAAAACGACGTCTAGTCTCTTCACCGATCTTCTTTGCCATCTTTGGGCTAATTTCTTCATCTTCATAACCAAAATCGCGCATTACTTCATCGCGGATCTGCGATTCAACTTGAGCTGCAGTTTGTGCCTCCATAAGCTGTTTTTGTTCCTTCGAGCCATTACCACTGCGCTTTGGTCGTACGCTAAGCCTAAGCTCTCCACTCGCTCCGCTCTGACTCTGGATCGGGCTGTAGGTACCTTGAGTAAGATTGACTATGCGAACTCGTCCAGTCTGTTCATCCTTGAGTAGCTGTAATTCATCGCGCTGTGGGTTGTAGTTTTTTGGTATGGGATAACCAAGCTCACTTAAATTCTGTGCTAGACGCATTCGAACTTCTGGCGCAAGACCAGGCTGATTAATCGTATCTTTTAATATCTGCGCCTTTCGCCATCTTTGTTCAGCCTCTTGGCTTGTTCGCTTTAGTTCATATTCCTTCGCCTCACGCTTGTCTCGCTGTTCCGCCTCTGTCTGTGCTAACTCCAGTTCTCGCGCTCTGCGCTGATTATCCATTTCATAATTTTGCAACTGGCCGTAGGTACGTATCCTATCCAAATTTAGCATTTCAGCCTCTCGTTGTGTGCGTGCCTGCGCCAACTGCGCCTCTTGATCTGCTGCAATCTGCTGCGCGTGTTCATTCAATCGATTTTGATAGCGCATATCACCACCAGCGATCCCACCAGCAATGGCACCACCCAAGCCACCGCTAGCCAAACCCAAGCCAATATCTTTTAGTACGCTCCAAAAACCTCTCTTTTGCTGTGGACCTATTTGCTCTTTGGCCAATTCGTATGGACCCCGCGGTGGAAGCCCTCCAGCAGACATATTGAGCCAACCATCCTCGCCACGAACAGTTTTTTGCCAGCCATCCTGCAGATCACCTGCAGGTTGCCGTGATGGCAATGTGATACGGCCTGAATCTGGCGCCGGCTGTGTCTGCTTGAGCATATAGCCACTAGATGGCTGTATAGGCTCCATTGCTCCTCTAGGCGGTAAAAGCGGCACATCTAAAGCATTAGGCGCAACTGGAATATCTGTATTCATTCTTGGAGATATTGGTAGTGTAATTGGACGCGCAGACATCGACGGTTGCATATCAAAGCCAGGCGCAACGCTTAAAATGTCACGCCGCGTTGTGCTCATTTGGTTGGCATTCTGTCTCGGCCGTATCATTTTCTATCTCCTACTATAATTTTTCACGCTTAGAGTATGCGGCTTTATTGATGGATGTGAAAGGAAGTCGACAGGAAGTTTTGATCTAAGGATGAGAAACTTCCTATCGCAGATCAATGTAGTGTGGTAAAAAAAATAAAAGCCCGGTGCCAGCCGAGCTTAACGAAACTTTCAATTGCCTTGGTAATTCTATCACTGACAAAAGGTGTTTAGATAGGAAGTTTCGTAATGTCTCGATATTCCGATTACAACCTATTAGCAACCAGTGTAGGTGTCGCATGGGTATGAGCGGCACTGAGCTAAGGACAATAC
>JBFLVQ010000724.1:0-4599 GCA_040758525.1 Acidobacteriota bacterium | reverse complement strand
TGATGAACTGCTAGTGCTATTTATGATTTGAGCATGTGCCCAAGCCCATGATTCAGAAAGATCTGGTAACTCTTTAGCAGGTTTAGCAGGAGATTTGATCTCAAGTACCGGTAATGGTCGCTGTGAATCTGAAATTAATGCTACTCCTGCTTGTTTACGAACAACGATCAAGCAGATCCAGGGTCGCAGTCGTCCTTGGTTATCTCCTCGTGCTGGTGTGAAAAGCCAAGGAAGATCAGGACGATCAAATTCAATAGCAGGAAAATAGTTTGGCTCAAAATTGGTTGCTAACTGTGGAGGATCAGTACGTATTATTTGCCTTGGATCAATACCAGTAACATCACCTGCACTATACAATCTTGCAGTAACTTCTGCGTTATTTGTCTGATTGATCACCAATTTTACTGGTAGAGTAACTCGCCCGGCAATATTTGTAGTAAGAGTATCTTGTGTAGTAATAGAAGCAGTTACTCCTTGCCGTACCCAAGGAAGAAAACTATATTTCAATAGTGTTGGTGGCTGTTGACTGCTCATGCAATTACTCCTGTTGCTTTTCTTACTACTTGTAGTTTGCCACGCAATTCTGGATGAGCTTTCAAGTACTTTCGTAAAGCCTGTTGAGTTGCTGTCTGATTGCCACCAGTAATTTCTGCAATGTTTGCTATTTTCAGATCACTGGTAGTTGCTACAACATAGTCTCTCGGTTCAAGCTTGATATTTAAACCATTGGTACGATATTTAGCTTGGCCAGTCTTATCAATAGCAGCTTGTTTAATAGCATTAATACTGGTCATAATGCTTATACGATCAGCAGGAATCTTATATTTTACCCCTTTTAACCGTGACATTCCTTTATTCTCATCAACAATGATGGTCTCATACTCAATATCAGTCTCTATTGGTGCTCCATAAGATACCGCATCCATTCCAATTTGAATACCGGATTGCATAGGCTCAAACGAAGGACTAGCCAGCTTCTCACTATCACTCATTTCTAGAAACTGTCCTGCAGCAAATAGATCGGTTACTGTTGCTGGAACAGTTGGCAAGGGTTTGCCAGCTATTTCTACAGCAGTAATTTTGAAAAGACGCTCTCCAAAAACAGTATTATTGCCATACTTAGATATTTCCAAGTTCAATGGTACTACTCGTTGGCTAATAGTAAGATCGCTCAGTGGATGAACCAGTATGGCAGTATTGTCAGATATTTCTCGTACTGAGACACGTGCATGTTCTTGTTTAGGAAGTTGCCCACTCCAATTTCGCTTATCACGTAAAGCTTCTAGCAATAATGGTAATACTGTGATCGGTTTTGGTAGTGCGGGTTGTTCTGCAGGGCCAAATTTCTTGTCAAAGCTGATCGAGACTTTGATACCTAATACCTTGAAACTAGCATTGCCACGCACATGCCAGGGAGTAGGACCAGAAAGTGTCATATCAAGCTGCACGCTCATTAACACACTAGCGCCATGTTTAAGCGCTACCATGCCGATAATATCGGCAATAAATTGAAATGGTGAGAATTGGAAAAGCGCATCAAAACTGAGACAGCCAGTAATACTAAAGTCAAAAGCTTCGGTATAAAGATCTAAACGTGCACCGAACTGTACTGTGTTGGAGGTTAAAGCAAAGTAGGCTTCTAATCGTAAGCGAGGATTATTACCAGTAGCTAGACTAATAGCTAGCCGTTCTAGGTTAGGAAAGTTACTGGGTGGCTGAAAGCGTGGATTGAATCCACCTGCTGCTAAGATAAAATTCGGTTGCTCACCCCAATTTGCACGTAATGCCATATCACCAGTAAGCGTATAAGCAGCCAGTTTAGAATCACGCAATGTTGCATCAATCGACAAGGTGCGTTTGTCAAAATCGATAACCCCTAACACATCAACCTGAATATAGATTAGGGGCTTCTCTTTAGAAGGAAGCGCCGATTTAAGCCGTCCCAAGATGATAAGACGAGAAAAAGATGGTAGTTCAAAAACAATGGCAATTTCTGCAGTAATAATGGTTGGTGTACCCCATCCCAGAATAAACATTGGACCAAAAACATAATGGCCACGCTGTATAGGAAAGACATTATTAAGTCCATTGACAATATTGGTGATCTCTGTAATTGGATCTACAGGAAAAAAGATCGCATCCAGTGCGCCTGTTTTCAGCCCAGACTGCAATGTATCTACTACCACCGTACGATTAACGCCCAACAAACCACCCACACCATTGAGGGTAAAACCAAAGCCCAATTGAATAGGAGTAAAACCCTCTAGGGAAAGTATTACCAACAGCGAAAAGCCTTTTTTGCCATCCGGCATACGTGTGGTAAGTAGTCCTATGGCTTTCAACATTATTGAGCCATTAATCTCTAGCATCAAAACGCCAGCATACTGTGCTCTCGTCTTATCATAAGAAAGATATCCTACTCCTGAAACAATACCGGCATTAATAACTAGCAATACACCATCCGGCAATTTGAAACCAAGTGATAACTGGGTAACAGCTAAATTACCGCTTTGAGGAGGAAAAGCAAAATTTGCTTCCAGACCCAATTTTTCTACTAATAATCCAAATGGACCAAGCTGCACATAAATAGTTGCTCCAACAATAGCGCTAATACTACTATCTTGGTTTGGTCGAATGGCAAGATGAGCAGAATCGATCACTAGCACACCAGCAATACCAGCTTGTAATGGTATTATGCCTTCTAATCCTGCACTACCACGAAAGTAGAACCCATTGCTCTTTGACCAGCCAATAGCAAAATCAAACTCTGCAAGCAATTCTTTGGGTGGCAGTACTTCTTGTAAAAAAGCATCTCCATCACTAGCAGTAATGACCAGTGCAGCTCTACCTATTTCTAACAATAGTCCATAGTCTTGCTGGCTAGATTGTAGATTAACTTCACCAGAGAGATTAAAATCTGCTATTTCTAGACGTGTACCTTTAGCACTGCCTAGAAGAAAAGCTACTTCTTTTACCTCTTCTTCCGCTTCTGTTGTATTCTCTATATTCTCCTCAGTATCTTCTTCAATCTGCTCTTCTGCTTCTACAATTTCAGGAAGTTTTGTTGCCGTAAATCTCGCATTCACACTAGTGTTAGTTAATAAACTATCAGGTAATGTCAATCCATTAGCCCCAATAGCAAAACCGGCAATACCAGCCGTAAGATCAAAGACAAACTCCCATTCCTCGGTAGTATGGGTAAAAACAAACTCACCAAAAGGTGTGACTACTAAACCTAAATTACCATGTTCGGCAGGATTAAGAGATAAGGTAAAACCAAAAGTGCTATCTGGTAAGCTATTTCCTAAAAATAACGGAAACTCTACCATTAGTGTACCCATTGCAATCTCATTACCAAAACTACCAAAATTGATACCATAATCCGGTTCCCACCCATAGATAACATCTGCACCCAATGAGGCAAGAAAATTACCCAAGCGTGGGAAAAGCTTATCGGCAGTGTACTGGGCATCTTCAGCAGTAGCTAGACCGTTAGGAGTAAGATATTCATTCTTTAATAGAGTAATTGGATCTTTAACTAGCTCGGCAATACGGTTTAGTCTTAATTCTGGTTTGGCATAAGGTAGACGGACTATTTTTCCATCTGTGGCATAAATAGGATCGCAGAGCGGCGCACTATCTTCATCTTGAATGATTGTGAGCAATACCGCAAGATGGTAGATAGGTGGAAACAGTTCTCTTAAATAAGAGATAACAATAAAAGAGATGAGATCGCGGGTAAGGTTTTTAAACTCTGTTGATGTTGCCTGACCTAGGTTCTCTATAATGGTAGGCAAATTATCAAGAATTTCAAAAAGATCGGCAGCAGCATCTAATGCGGCAAGGAACTCTTCTATAGTTTTAGGAGGAGTGCTAGCAACTTCTTTGAAGACCTGATAGCTATTAACTATTGTGGTCAACAAATTTTCTAGCTCATCAACTGGCAGTCCTGTAATAGCAGTTAGATCTATACCAATACTGGCAAATAGATCTTGCCGATATTCGTTACTTTGTGCTGCCATAATCAGCGGTTGTAGTAATAACGTCAACTCTTGGAGCACTATTTTTTGAATATTATTGCTCATCACGCCCCTGTATCTTCAATTTGGGATATTTACTCTCATCAATCTCTAATAACACTTTTGTCTTGGTAAGCGGGAATGGTTGCAATTGTGCTGCTTCATCAACACTATTCTTCTCTCCCATTCGCCACCATAAGTCTTGAGCAACAATGGTTGCATCATTATCGATAAAAGTAATTTCGGCAATATTATTAAACCCCACAATCTCCTTACCAAAACCTTTTTTCAGCATTTTACGATACCCATCTGCGACGGCTAGATAGAGCTTCAACTGATCTGTACGAGAACCTGGCGATGGGGCTTCAAATACTGTTGCGGTTGAATTAGGGTTTATTTCTGTAGGGCTAATTTTCGTTTCATCTTTTATAAAATCGATACGATAACACCAATCTTCCTCTTTTCTCTCTGCTTTTAATTTTGCTGAAGATACTAAGGCAAGCCGATTAGCAGTGAAGATAGCTGAGTTCAGATCATCAGGAATATTTGATTTAGTAAAGATCGTCTCAATTGCCGGGTT
>JBFLVQ010000723.1:0-4615 GCA_040758525.1 Acidobacteriota bacterium | reverse complement strand
ACAGCCAGGGGCGCGTTTATATAAAACTGGCGATCTGGTTAGATACTTGTCTTGTGGTAATGTCGAGTTTCTTGGTCGTATTGATCATCAAGTGAAGATACATGGCTTCCGTGTAGAATTGGGGGAGATTGAAGCAGCCATCAATGAGCATAATAGAGTAAGAGAGGCTTTGGTTATTGCTTATGGAGATAGCGCTAATAAACGGCTAGCCGCTTATATAGTTTGTGAACCAGAACAGGCAATCACACAGAGCGAACTACGCAGCTTTCTAATGGAAAAACTCCCCGTCTATATGGTACCGTCGGTCTATCTGTTTTTAGATGCATTACCACTTACTAGCCATGGTAAGTTTGATCGACGTGCCTTACCTGAACCTGACCAAATACAACCCGAACAGTTGCAAGATACTAGTGTTGTGCCACGTACACAGGCGGAAAAGATGTTGGCAACGATCTGGTCTCAAGTGATCGGAGTTGAGCATATTAGTGTTTATGATAACTTTTTTGCATTAGGCGGAGATTCAATACTAAGTATTCAGATCGTAGCAAAAGCAAATCGATTAGGATTGAGAATCAGCCCTAAACAGATCTTTCAATATCAAACAATCGCAGAGTTGGCAGCAGTTGTAGGTACTACTACGATTATTGAAGGTGAACAAGGTATTGTTAGCGGCGAAGTACCATTAACACCTATACAGCATATCTTCTTTGCTCAGGAACTGTCTGAGCCCTATCACTATAATCAGGCGCTACTGTTAACCGTGCGTAAGACTCTAGATGTTTCATTCTTAGAAAAAGCAATTCAACATCTACTTATCCATCACGATGCGCTGCGACTGCGCTTTGTACAGTCAGAATCAGGCTGGCAGCAATTCTATGCTGAGCCAATAAATGAGATACCTTTACTGACTGTTGATCTCTCGGCAATGAGTGAGCAGCAGAAAGGAATAGTAATTGAAGAGACTGCTGCTCAGCTTCAAGCAAGTCTAGACTTCACAAATGGACCATTGCTGCGAGTAGCATTTTTTAATATGGGTATAGACCAGCCGGGTAGGCTGTTAATAATAATTCATCATTTAGCAGTTGATGGAGTATCGTGGCGAATCCTACTTGAGGATCTACAGTTGGCTTATGATCAGTTGAGTATGGGTGAGGAGATCATATTGCCTAGCAAGACTACTTCTTATAAGAGTTGGGCAACAAGGCTGAATGAATATGCAGATTCACCGGTGCTGCAACAAGAGCTTGATTATTGGTTAAAATTATCCTGTCGAGCACAAGAATTGGTATCGTCTTTGCCAACTGATTATTCACTTGGTCCAAACAGTAGAGGGTCGGCTTGTACGATATCATTCTCTTTAAGCGCGGCAGAGACTACGGTATTACTACAAGAAGTACCAGAGGTCTATCACACTCAAGTTAATGATCTACTATTGACCGCGCTAGTATTAACACTCTCTCAATGGAGTGGAAAGACATTACAACTGATATCTCTAGAAGGGCATGGGCGAGAAGAGATCTTTGAAGGCGTTGATACCTCACGTACAGTAGGTTGGTTTACTACACTTTTCCCGGTACTGTTAGAGATGTCGGATCTAGCTACTGTCTGGGATTCACCAGGAGATCTATTAAAAGCGCTTAAAGAACAATTGCGAGGAATTCCTAATAATGGTATTGGCTACGGTCTGCTACGTTATTTGAGTAATAACAATGATATACGTAAGCAACTACAATCACTAGCTTGGCCAGCCGTGAATTTCAATTATCTTGGACAATTCGATCAGGTGCTCTCAGAATCCTCTCCATTTGAATTAGCGCTAGAATCAGGTGGGCTAGTACAGAGCCCTTTGGGGTTACGACGTCATCTATTTGAGATCACGGCGAGAGTTATCGATAGTAAATTACAGGTTGACTGGACCTATAGCGAAAATTATCATCGACAGGCAACAGTTACAGATCTAGCCAATGGATTTATCCAAGCGTTACGTACCATTATTAGTCATTGTCAATCTCTTAGATCGGATTTTTATACACCATCAGATTTCCCATTGTCAAACCTAGATCAAAAGCAGATCGATATACTATTTGCACAATTGAGTGAGGATGAAGAATGATCGCAAACAGAAAGAACATTGAAGATGTGTATGCGCTTTCTCCATTACAGCAAGGCATCTTCTTTCATACTCTCTATTCTCCAAATTCAGGCGTATATGTAGAGCAGCTTAGCTGTGTTCTTCGGGGAAAGCTTAATGTGTCAGCCTTCAAGCAGGCTTGGCAACAGGTGTTAGAACGCCATCCTATACTACGTACTGCCTTTGTTTGGAAAGATCTGGATCAGCCAGTTCAAGTAGTGCGCAGAAATGTATCTCTACCTTGGACTGAAGAAGATTGGCGAGGGTTGGATAACACTGATCAGCAAGAGCGATTAAATAACTATCTTAAAGAGGATTTATACCAGGGTTTTAATCTCTCCAAAGCACCATTGATGCGAGTGGCGCTTATTACTTTAGCAGAGAACTGTTATCAATTTATCTGGACACATCATCACCTAGTAATGGATGGTTGGTGTTTGTCTCTAATTCTGAATGATGCTTTTGCTTTTTATGAAGCAGGTTGTCAGGGTCGATCACCACAGCTAGCACGTAACCGACCTTATAGAGATTATCTTGCCTGGTTGCAACAGCAAGATCTAGTCAAAGCGGAAGAATTCTGGCGTACCACCCTACAAGGTTTTCTTGCTCCAACTCCATTAACAATAGATAGGAATACTGTAAATTTATTAGATAATGGTTACATTGAGGAATATGGTGAGAAACAGCTTGAACTAGAAGCTAACTTAACATCTGCATTACAAGCACTCGCGCGGCAACATAAACTGACCCTGAACACCTTCATACAAGGAGCTTGGGCAATACTACTGAGTCGCTATAGCGGCGAGAAGGATATTGTTTTTGGTACTGTTGTTTCTGGTCGTGAAGCAGAGTTGAGTGGAATAGAATCGATGGTTGGGCTATTTATTAACACCCTACCAATGCGAGTACATATCTACGATGAGGAACCGTTACTATCCTGGTTGCATAGACTACAAGAGCATCAGGTAGAGCTACGTCAATATGAGTACAGTCCATTATTGAAAATAAAGCAATGGAGCGAAGTACCGGGAGAACGACCACTGTTTGAGAGTATAGTGGTTTTTGAAAACTATCCTGTTGATGCTGCTTTATCAAAATATGTAGAGAGCTTGGCAGTTAGTAACATACACTTTATTGATCGAACAAACTTTCCCCTTACTTTAGCAGTTGTACCAGGTCAGCAATTGTTATTGCGTTTAGGTTATGATAGTCGTCGTTTTGATAATAACTTCATTACACGATTATTGGGTCACCTTGAGACGATACTGGAGAATATTGTTAACAACCCAACAATTTGTCTCAATAGAATTTCTTTATTAACAGAGAAAGAGCAACATCAACTTTTAGTCGAATGGAATCAGACTGCACAAGATTATCCTTATAATCAATGTTTGCATCGATTGTTTGAAGAGCAAGTTAAGCGTAGCCCAGATGCGGTTGCACTAGTTTTTGAAGATGAATGGTTAACTTATAGAGAACTAAACGAACGTGCTAATCAACTTGCTTATCGTTTACAAGCTTTAGGGATAACATCTGACAATCTGGTTGGAATATGTTTAGAACGTTCAAATGAGATGGTAGTAGGGTTATTTGCTATTCTCAAAACAGGTGCAGCCTATCTACCGCTTGATCCAACTTATCCTAAGGAACGTCTTGCCTTTATGTTGGCAGACGCAAAAATCCCTGTTGTACTTACTCAACAACGGTTGAAGAGTTTACTTACTGAACTGACGGAGAGCTTAAGCGATAAAATAGATATTATTTGCCTAGATACAGAATGGTCGGCAATTATTCAGGAAAGCGTAGAAAACCCTAACAGTACAGTAACTCCATATAACTTGGCTTATACAATTTATACTTCTGGATCAACAGGAAAGCCAAAAGGAGCGATGAATACTCATCAAGCAATCTGTAATCGATTGCTCTGGATGCAAGATACTTATCAACTTAAGTCAGATGATGCGGTACTGCAGAAAACGCCTTTTAGTTTTGATGTCTCTGTTTGGGAATTTTTCTGGCCATTGTTAGTAGGCGCAAGACTTGTAATCGCACAACCTGGCGGTCATCAAGATAGCGCTTATCTGGTCAAATTAATTATTCAGGAACAGATCACTACATTGCACTTTGTACCACCAATGTTACAAGCTTTTTTAGAAGAGTCAGGGATAAAAAATTGTCATAGTTTGCGACGACTAATATGCAGCGGTGAAGCACTTGCATATGAACTACAAGAGCGTTTCTATAACAGTTTAAACGCAGAGCTGCATAATCTTTATGGTCCAACAGAAGCGGCTGTAGATGTGACTTACTGGGCCTGTCAATCGGCCAGCAATAGACGTATTGTTCCCATTGGACGACCAATCGCAAATACAGAGATATATATACTAGATACACAGATGCAAGCAGTGCCAATCGGAGTAGCAGGAGAGCTACACATTGGAGGGATAGGACTGGCTAGAGGATATCTAAACAGACCAGAGTTAA
>JBFLVQ010000722.1:0-4619 GCA_040758525.1 Acidobacteriota bacterium | reverse complement strand
CGAGACCAGTGGCAATCGTTGTTGAGAAAGTATTGCCACCATCAGTTGAGAGTGAAAGGTCCTGAGAAGTTACCCGTACATTGTCAGACGATGACCAAGTAATCATCAGATTATCGCCCTGATTAAAGCGCTCACCTCCAATGGGATTGAGGAAGCGTACGGTAGGAGGTTGATTATCGACAGGATCAGGTGGACGGTCACCAATGCTGAAGATTTCACTTGTTTTAGTACCTACTCGTCCACCTACATCAAATGCAGTGATGCGGATTTGAGCGCTAGATATTATTTGGTTGGGCACATTCCATTCAAATTCTTGTGTAGTGCCACGCAAGTTATCAGCAAACGTAACCGTACCGAAATTTTGACCGCCATCTGTCGATATCTCTAATGTATGTTTGCCTGGAATAAAACCGCCATTGGTGGTCTGCCAACGGATTGTGAATGGTTTACCGCGCTGTACTATTTCACTAGGTTTAGGAGAAATAATTTGTATAGTTGGTGGTGTGCCAATGGAAAAGTTACCCACAACGGCAATACCTTCACCAAAACCATCAAATTCGGGATCATAAACTTTTACTGCCAGTACGTTATTGGTTTTTATATCAATTATGTAAAAGAAAGGGCTAAAATTGCTTGCATATAACAACCGGCCATCAGGGCTTGACGCTAGAAATCGGTTTGCTCCTTCTATATCAAAAGTTTTGCTTTTATTAGGTGAAGTAGTATCTATTGCTACAATAGGGCCAAAGAAACCTGATGAATAAAGCGTTTTACCATCTGGGCTTAACTTTAATGCATGATTAATTCCAGTTGCAGGAAAAGAATCTACTTGCTCTAATGATATACTATCAACAACAGCTATCGATCCTAGTCTGGTTAAATATAAGCTACGCCCATCTGGTGAAACCGCTATTCCTTGGCTGGCACCTTCAACAGGCAAATCACCTTTTGTTTTAATAACTGACTTAGCTTCTACATCAATTACTGAAAGTTGATCACCTAAGATTGGGATATACGCACGCTTTCCATCTGGACTAAATTCTATTGCAGCTAATGGAATGCCCGGTAGATTTAAAATATGTTCCATTTGAAAAGTTTGAGCATTAATTAATGCGATCTGTGTTGAGTGAAATGATACATACACGAATCCATCTGGGCCTAGTTGTAACCCAAATACTTTCCTTCCAACAAACATTGGTTTAATAATTTGCTTCTTTTCTAAGTCAATAATAGATAATCCGCTAGTATCATCAAATCTAGGATCGTGGCTGACAAAAGCTATTCGCTTATCAGAGCGTAATTTCAGAATAAAAGGACGTACACCAGGTAATGGAATACGATCTATTTCCTCAAGTGTCATGCCATCCAACATAATTAGAGCGTCATTTGGATCTTCTTCCCGATCATAACAAACATATATAACTGGCTTATCAGCCTGCCCTAGAACAGACAGGCTGGTTAGTAGCAAGATCGCAAACGATACAATAGCTTTCCTAAGCATTTGCCAAACTCCTTCAGCCTACTTTAAGCTAGAATTTTACTATGCCAACTACCTTTTCTAGCAAACAAATTGCACTAGTCATAGTTGGTTCCCAAAGATACGATTCTAATGGCTGTATTCCAAATAAAGCCACCGTTTGAGTTTGCACCTAACGATGCACAGCCGTTTGAAATATAGGTTTTCTTTGTAGTGTTGCCAAAATAATATCCTTTTTTACCGTTTACACTTACTTGGCAGGCAACTATCATTCCATCTTGCGGCACGCACTCTGACTCAGCTTGTATTTTGCAGGTGTCGGCATTCTGTTTTGTGTCACCATTCGCACAAAACTTTCCATAGCAATCTTCCCCAGCGGTGCAGAAGCCAACTTTTTTGCAACCAGGATCAAAAGCAGTAATTGTAAGATCAGCTTCACAATACGCAATAGCTAATGCCCGTCCTGGAGGGCTAAATCCAGGATTAATTCTGCTATTGCCACCACACAGTATCGATTCGTCAAAACTGGACAAACTGATCACCACATCATAGTATACGGTTAGGGGGAAGAAGATCCTGCCATAAGTCTGCATATTAATCTCTGCCTTAACTCTATATCGGTATCGCTCTACTCTTGGCGTTGGACCGAAACTGCCTCGACGCGGATTGCCTGCTGAAATTAGTTGCTGTCCCACAAATACCGGCTTGAGCACATAATCAAACTGATTAAACAACTCATACTCTACCTCTGCCCATTCGGGTTCTCGCTGTTTATCTGGTGGAGTTAGGCTTTTTACCTCAGCTAGATCATCAATTGACTGTCCTTGTGCTCCTTTGAGACCATCAAGCAAATGGGTTGGGTCACAGATAGCCCAAGTCTCGCTTACTCCATCTTCACCATTAACTACACCTTGGCAGACATAAGTGCCCCGACCTTGCCTGGCTAATTGCGCCTGGCGTAGATGTTCGCGAAGTTGGGTTTGCATTTTATTGTATATCTGTTCGTCGATACTAATACGGATTGGGCTTGTTGCTGATATTGCATCTTGCTCTGCTTTCGACCGCGCCATCTCTTCATTGAATATTGCCAGACCAATAGCGGAATGTAACACAATTGGCTTGATCGTCATTACACTCAGCAAAAATAACAGAAATACCATTGTCAACAATGCAATACCTTTTTGGTTATTTATCCGTAATATTACTCTTCTGATTCTCTTCATGATTATTTCCCCTCCCTCAGTCCAGATTCTTGATTGCGATTGGAAATGTAAAAGTTGAGCTACGACTGATCACTTCCTTATTACTTGGCACAACCAGCGACATAGAAATCTCTATTTTTATTGCCTTCACCTGATTTAACCAGGGTACGCGTGGATCGGTTGGAGCAGATTGTTGGCTGCCATCAGCAAGAAGATAGCTGACTTTGAAGCTGTCTACTTCTCCAAGAGCACTGTTTGTGCCACCAACAATCTCAAATTGCAAATCTGATACCACTCCATTAGAAGTAGGAAGTATTGAACCACCATCATTGCGATAGATGCGAGTACGTCCATCCTTGGTTCTTGCATAGAGGTGAACCAGGTTTAATGGCACAAGCGCACTTCCTATGGCAAAGCTTTTCACATTGGTGAGATTCTTGATTTCCGGTAATAAGTTGCCACATTTTGTGCCACCATCGCAGAGGTCATACTGAAACTCAATCAGTTCACGTTGTGGTTGACTGCTCATAACCACTTTAGGAGTGCTAACAATTCTCACCAGACGGGAGACAGGTTGTATCGTACCAACCACAGTTGCTCGACCACGCAATGCAGGGCTACCAACTAACAACATCAAATCTCCAACATTAAACAGTCCTGGAGGTATCGTTATCCCACTACCTCCACCTTTGCCACCGCCTGGAGGCCCACCACCTTTGCCGCCACCAGGAGGAGGTAGGTCGTCTCTATCTCTATCGCCTGGTAACAGTCCATAGTCATCCTCCACCTTGCCTATTCCACCACCTCCACCTTTGCCTCCGCCCGGTGGTGGAGATTTCGCAGCCATCAAGTCTGGTGAAACAACTCTAGCTATCCCCTCAGTCTTACCTACTACTTCAACACTGGGCTCAGCCAGTACTAGGTTAGGTATTGGTAAGTTAACGTTGTAGTTCTTACGCTTTCCAAATGCTACTGTAATGGCATCAAAGCCATTCACCTTAAATGGTGTAACTATACCTAACTTGATTGGATCAGCGCCTTTCTCAGAAGGAATAGCTCCATTGGCAGGAAGTTCAGCAATGGCAAATGTTTCGCTATCAAAATAACCCAACTCTCTACCAGCCTGAGTAGTGAGCACCTGAGCCAGGTTAGCCTGCAATGTGGTTATCTCTCGTTCTACGGTATTAACAAGCTGTTGTCGGCGCTGTACACGTAGAATCTGAATATAGCTGCCTACTGCCACCATAAGAACAATGGCACTAACCACCATTACTACAGTAACTTCTATCAGTGTGTATCCTTTTTCTCTTGTATGCATACTCTTCCTCCAAAACAGGCTCGCCGTTAAGGTGTAATAGTAATTCCTTCTGCTTTTACAGCTTTGGCAATTCTGGTTATACGATTGCTATCAGCATAGACCACTGACACCAACACAGTAACCTCACCAGGACTAGGTTGATCCTTTATCACCAGCCATTGCCGAGTAAATTTCGCTATTGGTAGATTTCCTCTTGGTCCACCAATTGGTCCGCCACCACCGTGATCATCTCTTGGCCCACCAATCGGCCCACCATCCCCTTTCTCTTTCTCAGAACCACCCAATGGACCACCTAGAGGGCCTCCACCCAATGGACTACCTTCTTTATCTCGGCTGGTTGCTATTATTGGCTTACCTGAGAAGTCAAATTGGTCGTAAAAGCCTGCTATTGGCTCATTTGGCGTAATGGACCCGATCGATTTCTGGCCAGCGGGAATCTGCTGTACAAGTGTGTCGGCTTGTTTAATAAGTTCTGTTGCCTTATCCTCTGCCAGTGTTTTTACTGTAGAAGCAGCCTGGAGAAATCTACCATTCTTTACTGCCGATGTGGCAGTCTGAATCCAAGCTGCTGCCAATATTCCTAACACTATGATGGCTATCGCTAGCTCCATCAATGAGAATC
>JBFLVQ010000721.1:0-4625 GCA_040758525.1 Acidobacteriota bacterium | reverse complement strand
TAGATAACTTTATTTATATCCCATATCAGCAGTTAACTTAATTTTGCTTTTTACAAAATTACCACTCCCTCTTGCTAGCTCCTTTCCTTGTGAATCATACAATATTCCTTCTGCGATAAATGAACTATTGGTTGCATGTGCTACAGTTCCTACTGCTTTCAGATCTCCTTCAGATATTGGTCTAAGCAGGTAGATATTAAAACTTGATGTTAATACTAATACCTCTTCTACTATTGAATTTACGGCAAAGAAACAGACATCATCTAATGCCTTAAAATATACTGATCCATGTACAGCGTTACCGGAATGAAAAAATTTTTCTTGAACAAGAATTATTAGTTCAGCTCTACCTTCGGTAATAGTCATTTTAGGTAGATAGTATTCATTACATTTTGCTCCTTCATACATATGTTCTAATTTCTTATAATGAAGATTACTACTCATTTTACAACTCCAATAGATTTAGTTTTCTCTCTTTTATAAACCAAATTTCTCCGTTATAAGGCGTAGTTAGGCAGCATCTATACGATGAAAAGTTTGTAAACAACCTAAAGCAGCATCATTAATATCTTTTGACTTTTGTGTCATAACTATTCACCATACCAATCAATAAGTCGCCTAATATCTGTCTTGCCATTATGATTCCAATTCCGCATGCTTAACGAGCAAACTCAGCTACGCAGCCAGCAGTTGGCTACGTTTGCCTCAACCTAGATCGAGTCTGTTGGTGCACACTTAACGCATTTTATTCAAGGTATAACTGTAGCGGCCATCTCCAATTCTAGGATTCATATCCTGATCTAATATAAACAGGATGTTCTCGCCTATCGCCCAATAGGATCGAAACTCTTGAGGAACATTTGAATCGAGCTGATATACGACTGCATCTGGATCTAGATTCGTACCGTGTGTGATAACCCAAGTCCCTTCGTTAATAGTTCTATCATTTCCCTTGCTGACGTAGACACGCGCTAGCTTAAATGTGGTTGGCATTTTGGTTTCTCGGTCCTGATAGAGCGCTAGGGAAAATTTTATTTTCTCACAATCAGTGCAAGGGATACGGTTTTCAAACACGGCAAAAATCGGATCGCCATTTTCATTGGCAGCCGGATACCACGGTTCGAAGGTGGTGGGAGTATTCCTTAAATAGCTACACCCTAACATAGTGATCAAAATAGCCACTAAGAAGATCGATTTTTTCATAAATTAGCCAGACTCCTTTGGTACTTCTCAGTATGGAGTTGAGTTGGTGATAAACAATGGCGACCAACGGCTGTAGCAATAACGAAGATTTGTAGAATGGACAACATGTTTATCATTCGGCTCAAATGACTAGTTAGGCACGCTTACTTTTGTAAAAATGGTTGTACCTAATCATTTCAACTGACTTTTAGTTTCATTTGGCAAATATGTACGAAAAATATAGTCTGTATCGACCTTTGAATTATGGCATTGTTGACAACTTTTAATTTTCCCACGACCGTTAATTATTTTTCCTGTACCATCTGTAACCATATATTCCCAATTACCGCTTTTAGGGTTAAATCCATCTTCTCGCTTGATCATTACTGTTATCAATTCTGGTTTTTCACTATTTTTATCTGGTAACTTTTCTTTTACAATTATTGAACCCACTGGGAATTTTGGATTCCTCTTAGATAGTATTTCATCCTTTCCAATATTATTTACGTAAATTATGACAAATTTATCTCTATGTAGATCAGACGGTGGATCTATAACAATTCCTGCATCATCAACCCACAAGCACCTATCACCCAATTGTTGATCTAAAATATGTAATGCTGGCTCTTTATTAACTCTGGTCCAGCTTTTATATGATGATATATGTTCAAGATCAGGATCTGCTTGATGTTTTGCTGCTGAAATTGAGGATCTACTTTCTATTTCTGAGTAACAAGAAGAACATATCAACACTACAATTGACATTATTAATATTTTAATAGCTCTATTCTGCATCTTCATTCTACTGTATAGTCTGTTAGGCAGCGATCTGACACTCAGCTTGATGCATTTCCATGACGAGCTAGTCGTAGTTCCAGATGCCGCTTCACGTCAGGCCATTCACTCGCGATAATACTGTAGATCACGCTATCACGTACTGTCCCATCGCGCCGCGCCTGGTGATGACGCAGAACACCATCCTTCTTAGCACCTAGGGCCTCAATCGCACGCTGCGAGGCAAAGTTGAAATTGTCTGTGCGCAGGCCCACCACTTTGCACTCAAGTGTGTCGAACGCGTGACCGAGCAACAATAGCTTGCAGCTAGTGTTGACATGTGTTCGTTGCCAGCACTTTCCATACCAGGTGTAACCGATCTCAACGCGGTCAATTGCAGTTACGATGTCATGATAACGTGTGCTGCCGATGATCGTGCCGTTCTGCAACTCCCGTACTGCCCACGGCAGCATATGACCATCCCGCTGTCCTGCGATTGCATTGGTAATGTAGGTGTATATCTGTTCTGGTTCTGGAACTGCAGTGAACCATAGCTCCCAGAGCCTGCCATCAGCCGCCGCAACCGCCAGCCCATCTTGGTGCTCATAACCAAGAGGTTCCAACCGAACGCCGTGACCCTCAAGTGTGACAGGGCAGATCTTAATCATATTTGCCTTCTAACAGCTTTGCCAATTCTGTTATGTTGTGCCAGTTCATTGTATGCAGCACAGAACAGTGTCGTTCATTCATCGTTGGATTTGTCATTGCTTGCGCATAGTGCGTTTCACACCGCGTCAATTCTATGTTATACCTTTGCGTGAACAACTCTGGCATAAATACCAAAGCTTCCTGGGTTCGAGATGCTGTCTCACGACAGTATCCTACAGAAGTACTACCAGGTTCGCGTTGACTTCCATCATTGATGGTTTTGCGAGCTTGCCTCTGGTTCATTAGAGCAAGAGGTCTTATCTGTCCCTGGGCGCGCACTCCCCCGCGTTCCTGCGGGTATGACGGTTAGTTACCTAACAATGGTTATCATTATAGAAAAATATAGACGAAACAGCAACCTGTTTATCGCCCTGCCGGGCGATGGCAGGCTTAACTACGGTCTAAAGACTCAGAGAATGCGCCTGCCCTTCTGTTCAACAATGTCTCTGACAATTTCACAGAACGCTTTTGGTTCTTCTAGCATCATCATATGACCAACTTGGGGCTGAACAATAGACTGAACTGCTGTATCACGAATTAGCTTTGGAACATCCCAATCATCTTTGGAACGTTCTCCTGCAAGCAGATAAAGGGGACTTTTTTGCTCGACAACCCGTTCAACCGCTTGCAGGTACTCTGTAGATGCAGTGTCACGCACAACTGCTTTTGCTACTGCTTGTACGGTCGAAGCCGGCTGATAGTTGAGAATCTGTTCTGCCCAAACAATACGTTCTGGTGTCGGGCTAATGCCAGCATCGAGCAGCCATTTTTCTGGCCTAGCTCTCATTTCTTGGTATTCAAGTCGCCAAACATCCAAGGGGAGTTGAGAAATTTTCTCAGACCAGAAAGCATCGTTTAAAGTGAAATTACCTTCGACATTGATAATACCTTTAACGAGTTGATGATTTTGCGCCGCGAACATCATCGCAATCGCTCCACCAACACTATGTCCTAACAGCCAACATGGTTTTTTGATCTCTTCTGCAACGAGCCGTTTAACAAAATCTACTTGGTCTTGCAGGCTCAAGCTCTCGATATTGTCCTGATTATCCAACGAACCATATCCAATTAGATCAGGAGTATAAACACTCATCTCAGGAAGACTGTTCTGTGGTGAAAAGAAGTGCAAAGAGCCGAGAAGTCCATGAATCATCACAATCGTGTTATTCTTCATATACACATCCCTAAAAGCGCCTAACGGGCTAAACTCATCTACAAGTTGTTATGGTGTGCTCGATATTGTGGAATTGATGAAATACCAAGCGCTAAAACAGCCGAGTTCTGTGCAGTCTATTGATAGGCGGAGAGTCTTATCTCTGCTTAAGTAATTTATTAGCCAACATCCTTACCTCTTCAGGCATATATTCATCATTTACAGATTTAACACCAGGTCTTAAAAAATCGATCAAAAGAACAGTTCGATCATAATCGGAATTATTCCAAGCTTCGTGCTCTACAGTATCATCAAATATTAAGCATTTTCCTTCATACCATTCTCGGGTTTCATTGCCAACCCGCAAAGAACATTGTTCAGGTACAACTAATCCTAAATGCAGGCGATAAACTGTATGAGCCCATCCTACATGTGGTTTAACATGAGTTCTTGCGCTTAACCGAGAAAAGCCTGCTAAGCTTAATCCAGGTATATTTCTAATAATTTCAGCCGTTATTGGACATTTAACAGATCCAACTGTTACTGCTTCACCAAATGCAAATAAAGGATAGATAGTCCAGCCTTGTTCATACATCTGTTTTTGTATCCAAGGTTGAAATGATTCTTCATCAAGATTACTTAATTCTTGAAGAATCTGTTTCCAATTATCTTCTAAAGTCACTGTAAATTGAAAATTGTTTGGATCTATAAACATATTATTTCCTTATTCATTTTATGATCATCAAAAATTTTAACCATTTTTATCGGGATGGGAATTTAATTTCCCATAACCGATAATTTGGCATAT
>JBFLVQ010000720.1:0-4637 GCA_040758525.1 Acidobacteriota bacterium | reverse complement strand
AAAAGTACGCTTAAAAGCAGTAGAAATCACCAGCTTTTTACCTGATCTTTGCTTGATCGATGGTAGAACCATCACATCAAGATCTTGATTTAGCTAATATTGGACATATCTAACAACACTCCGGAAAAATTCCCCAAACTACTCTGAATCTATTCTCGCTAATAGTAACGCGCAAAATTGTACGCAAAAATATCAAGGCAAAAATATTTTTATCATAGACTAAAGATACTTTATACAATTGCCTAACACTGCATGTAATCCATCTATTTATTAGTTTATTTTTCCACTAGAGGATAGAATTGTCGATAGAGCTAAACTATATTCCTTACTTTCTCAATACGAGACCGGTTTGGTGGGTAACCACTCAGTATAAGAAAAATTCCTGCTAAGACTTTATACTTTCCCGACAGATTTTCGTCAGAAAAGTATAATCTTACTTCCCGATGAGCCTGGCTAAGCCTTTTTGACTCTGCAGTCTTTGCGGCACACTTTTGCATGTAAAAAGGAACTGGTAGCTGATTACTCATCACTCAGCGCTGATGTAACGGTTTCACTGTAATGTGGAAAGGAGCCATATATGAGATCGCTTTCCAAAGATGAACTAGATCTCTTGATTAATTACCGCAACGAGAACTCTATATCGATCTACTTGCCTACACATAGAGGTGGTCGGGCAGCCGAGATCAAGCAGGATCAGATCAAGCTGAAAAACTTGATACGAACAGCAAGGGAGCAATTGTTGGCAAATAAATTGCGCACAGCAGATGTAGACGAGCTAATCTTACCAATAAACAGACTCCTAGAAGATGATTCTTTCTGGGAGGAGCAGAGTGAAGGACTGGCAATCTTCTGTGCTACAGGTCTCTTGCAAACCTATCGCCTGCCAATTGATCTTAACAGTACAGAGCTTGCCCTAGTCTCTCATCGCTTGCATGTCAAACCACTACTAGCGCTTTTTACCAATGATGGAAAATACTTCATCTTGGCAATCAGCCAAAATCAAGTGAGACTACTAGAAGGCACACATTACCATATCAGTGAGCTGAGCTTACCTGCGGCAATGCCAAAGAATCTTGCTACGGTTCTTAAATATGAAGAGCGTGAACAACAACCACACTTTACCAGTGGCCGCCCAGAACGTGGTAGCGAGCGTACCAATAGAGGGTTTGATGCTGTCTTTCACAGTGCTGAGGTCGATGAGAAGAACGAACTTTTACGCTATTTTCAGCAAGTCGATCGAGGATTGCATGAAGTATTGAAAGAAGAGCGCGCCCCCTTAGTGCTAGCTGGAGTAGATTATCTACTCTCTATATACCGACTTGCCAACACATACCGCTATCTGCTTGAGGAAAGCATAACAATGAATCCGGATGAACAGAGACCTGATGAGTTAAGAGAGTTAGCTTGGCCAATTGTTTCGACCTATTTTCTTAAAGATCAGCAGCAGGCAGTCGATCGCTATCATGAACTGCTAGCAAAAAAACGCGCCACTAATGATGTTAATGAGGCTGTGCGAGCCGCTTATCAAGGTCGTGTAGAAAAGCTTTTTGTTGCTATTAACCGCCAGATATGGGGATTTTACAATCCTGACCAAGATAAAGCCATCATACATAATGAGGCACAGCCTGGCGATATTGATCTGCTCGATTTCGCTGCTGCAGAGACAGTTTCAAAAGGAGGAACAGTTTATGCGCTAAAATCAGAAAATATTCCTGATCAACTGCCGCTAGCTGCGATCTTCCGTTATATGGCGATTGGCGCCATGGGCGGTGGAACAAAATCTAAATAGCAGTAGTCTAGCGGCGTGCCCGTCGTGGTTTATAAGTGGCACGCCGTTTACGAACGCTTCTGCTTGCTACCTCCTCTTCTGGTTGTTCAGGAGCAAGAATATTTTCGCTACGCACAGCCAGACAGTTTGAACCTAACTCTGCCATTGCTTGCGAGAGGAAGAGATCTTGGTGATGGCGGAAATAGTGTACGCCGCCACCCATATTAAAAATAGCAAACAGTAATGGACCATAGCGTTCGCTATAAATTACTCCTGCTAGGGTAGAGACACCATTATCGGTACTAGTCAATGTACCAGTCTTGGCTACTACACCACCCATCATACCAGGCTGGCGTAAGCGTAGTATAAGCGTGCCAGAATCTACTCCAGCTACCGGCATAATATTCTCAATACGCATATCATAGCCTTTAAGCAGATTGATCGTTTTTTGTAAGATCGCAAGCAATGCCCGTGGAGTAATACGATTATAGTTGAGTCCGGAAGTATGGCTAATATAGAGCGCCTCTGGGCGTAGACGGAATTCGGCGAGTAACTCTTCTTGGACTACTTCAGGTCCACCTAACACACGGCCTAGTTGCTCAGCATAGTAATTATCACTATGCGCATTCATATAAAGCAATAACTCCTTGAGCGGAGCAGAAAAGTGTTCGCCCAGCAATATACGCTTAGGTTCAGCATTGTTATTAGCTAAAGGCTCAACTGTACGGGTAAGTGTGGCACCTGCTTTAGGAAAAGTTAGCCCTAAGGTAGTTTTTAGTTTGTTGAATGCATATTCCGAGCTACTACTATGACGTAAACGCATAGGCCCTTTTACAAGTAGCTCACCTTCTATACGTTTGATACCTTGACTGCGTATACTATTGGCCAGCGTGACGGCGTCAGCAATACGAAAATTGGGATCACCATCACTTTCGATCACTAGATCACCATAGAGTGTCTGCTTTGCCTCATCGATCACTCCAGTTGTATAAGCGACTGTCTTAAAACGATGCTCTGGTCCAAAATGTTTTAACACCAGATAAGAGACTGCCAATTTAATCACAGAAGCTGGATTGAGTGGGGTATCGGCGTTATATTCGGCGAGTACTTCACCATCAAGCTTCTCTATCAGTACAGCCTGCTGGCTAGGATAACGACCATCCGATACCAAACGCCCTAGATAATCATCTAAGGCTGCCAATGGAGGCGCTGCCTTAACCGTCTTCACTAAACTTTCTGCTTGGCCCACCGAGGGTTGTTCCAACTTGAAAGGAAAAGGAATAAAGAAAAATGTTGGTATCAATAGTAAAACAAAGAGTGCTATCAACACTTTCTTGATATTGATCTTCATACTACTCCGGCATCCTTAGATAACTCTAAACCTTAATCAAGAAACTATTTTTTAGTTTTTCAAATTTTACCAATTAAGTTAAGGAACAGGCGTGGACAGTAGTGTCCAATAGTTCTGATGCTTAACCAGCGTCGACAGTTGGGTGAGGAAAGCGATCGCTACGGTAAATTACTCAACTAATGAATATTAACCGACCTAACAGGTTTACGCTAGAGAAAAGAAACACGGCTCAGGAATAATTTTTGCAGAGTTTAATTGCTACTTAATTGAGTAGTTCTTAAAGGAAAAGATCATGAACGGTATTTCACTCCGTATTGGCCAGATTGCAGGAATTAACATTCGTCTACACTACACCTGGTTATTCATCTTTGCACTAGTAACCATCTCGTTAGTAGGCCAGTTCAGTATCTTACAGCCACAATGGCCACCCCTACATTACTGGCTTAGCGCCATTGTGGCAAGCTTTCTCTTTTTTACCTCGGTATTGCTGCATGAACTGGCGCATAGTCTGCTTGCCCGACGCAAAGGCATTCCAGTGCAGTCGATCACACTCTTTATTTTTGGCGGTCTTGCTTCAATAGAGCATGATGCAGAACGATCACAAGATGAATTCTCGATTGCCGCAGTCGGCCCAGGTATGAGCTTAGTATTAGCAATAATCTTTCACCTGATTGCCTTTTTTGCTACAGGAATGAGCAGCTATCTAACGACAATAGCCAACTGGCTGTCAACAATCAATTTTGGTCTTGCCATCTTCAATCTATTGCCAGGCTTTCCTATGGATGGCGGTCGTATGTTGCGTGCTCTACTCTGGTGGCGTAATAGTAATTTTATTCGTGCCACTCGCATGGCTGTGTTGATCAGTAGAGGTATTGCAATAACGTTTATCATCGCTGGTGTTAGCTTAACACTCTTGACTGGCGAAATACTAAGCGGCCTATGGCTGGCATTCATTGGTTGGTTTCTACATAGCATTGCCAAACAGAGCGGCCGACAGGCAGAAATTTACCATGCATTACAAGGACTACAAGCACATGAGGTAATGACCACTGATTGCCCACAAGTTCCCATTAACTTGAATATCTATCAGTTTGTTGAAGACTATCTTTTACGTATGGGCAAACGCTGTTTTTTTGTTATTGAGGATAATAGTGTGTTGGGATTAATTACCTATCAGCAGGTAAAAGCAGTACCACGCCAACAATGGCACAACACTTATATCAGCGAAATCATGATCAAGCATAAAGATTTAATCTACTTTGCCCCAGAAACACCTATCGAGTTGGTCTTTGAGGTAATTACTAGTAATAATCTCTCGCAGGCGCCTGTAGTAGCGAATGGACAGGTATTAGGCTTGATTGGTCAGGATACCTTACTTAAGCTTGTAGAGAGTGATCGACATAGGTAGGCCCTCGCGAGCTTTCCCTGTCACACCACCGTGCGTACGGGTCCGTACACGGCGGTTCGGTTGGTTAAACATCGTTAGGCCGCCAACAGAGGAAGACCGATCGATCTAAA
>JBFLVQ010000719.1:0-4646 GCA_040758525.1 Acidobacteriota bacterium | reverse complement strand
ACAGTTGTGCGTGATAATGAGTAACGATCTACAAGCCAGCAAGGAAGGGCTTAAATTTGGATGGAGTCGTCGATAGTAGCAGCAGTAATAATATTAACGACCTTCAGCGCTACTCGAAATCTCGCCTCGTCAATCTTCCACGACCACTATCAGATCTGTCATGGTCATTGTTAGGCGGACGTTGCATAGCCAGATATAACGTTACTTGTGGTGTGATAAGCCCAAACAAATACCGTAATTATACGAAATGCAGGGATTAGTCTTTTGTACTATCATTGGCAGTATATATTCATAGGTATAATCAAAAGCCATTCGTTCCAGAGATAAAAGATTTGTCTAATGTTACAATCGCAGGATTCAACACTACATTTTAGCAATATAAATTCGCGGTTATAGCTGATAAGTACTACCCGTAGTAATAGAGGAGCAAAAGACATATGTTGTTAATAAATCGACGAGTGTGGATAGCTACATTTGTATTGTTAAGTCTACTAGTAATGTTCGTATCAATGGCAACAACAAAAGCAGACCAAAGCCCATCTCCAGTACAAGAGAAAGTATATTCGAGCACAGAGCCTGTAGTGCTAGAGCAAGGCAATCCTATTGAAAGGGAGTTGACAGGTGGTGAAGCTCACTCTTATGAGATTAAACTTACTGCGGGTCAGTTTCTGTATGTAGTAGTGGAACAGAAAGGAATTGATGTAGTAGCCGTGCTTTGTGGTCCAAATGGTAAACAGCTTATGGAAGTAGATAGTCCAAATGGCACACGAGGCCCTGAGCCAATCTTGTTTATTACAGAAGTAACAGGTGACTATCGTGTTGAGGTGCGTTCATTAGAGAAGGCTGCCACTGCAGGACGCTATGACATAAAGATTACAGAACTACGTACCACCATACCACAAGATAAGGATCGCATTGCTGCCCATCGTGCATTTGCTGAAGGGCAACTACTGCGCACGAGTGAAAATGCAGAGACGTCGCTAAAAGCGATTGAGAAATATAAGCAAGCCTTGTCATTTTTTCGTGCTATTGAGGATCATAGTGGAGAAGCACTTACACTTATTGGTATTGGTTCAATTTATGATTCACTAGGAGAGAAGCAGAAAGCGCTGGATTTCTACAATGAAGCATTGCCAATAATAAAAGCAGTTGGTGATCGCTATGAAGAAGCAGCAACGCTCAACAATATTGGCGCAGTCTATGACTCGCAAGGAAACAAACAGAAAGCGCTGGATTTCTACAATGAAGCATTGCCAATAATAAGAGCAATTGGTGACCGTCGTGGAGAAGCAGCTACACTCAACAATATTGGCTTTGCTTATGATTCGTTAGGGGAGAAACGGAAAGCATTAGATTATTACAATCAAGCATTGTCGATCATAAGGGTAGTTGGTGACCGCTATGCAGAAATCATTACGCTTAATAATATTGGAGGAGTTTACAATTCGCAGGGAGAAAAGCAGAAAGCATTAGATTATTACAATGAAGCATTGCCAATTATTAAAATAACTAAAGACCGTCGTGGAGAAGCAGTTACACTTAACAATATTGGATTAGTTTATGATTCGCAAGGAGAAAAACAGAAGGCACTAGATTGCTATATTCAAGCATTAACCATAATGAAAACTATTGGTGACCGTCATCAAGAAGCAATTACACTCAATAATATTGGAGGGATTTATCATTCGTTAGGAGAGAAGCAGAAGGCGTTGGATTATTGTAATCAAGCATTGCCGATCATAAGGGCAGTTGGTGACCGTCGTCAAGAAGCAACTACACTCAACAATCTTGGGTTAGTTTATCATTCGCTAGGAGAAAGACAGAAAGCATTGGATTGCTGTATTCAAGCACTGTCAATCATAAGAGTAGTTGGTGACCGTCGTCAAGAAGCGATTATGCTCAATGATCTTGGGTTAGTTTATCATTCGTTAGGAGAAAGACAGAAAGCATTGGATCACTACCATCAAGCACTACCGATCATAAGAATTGTTGATGATCGCCGTCAAGAAGCAACTACACTCAACAATCTTGGGTTAGTTTATCATTCGTTAGGAGAAAGACAGAAAGCATTGGATCACTACCATCAAGCACTACCGATCATAAAAGCAGTTGGTGACCGTCGTGGAGAAGCAACTGTAGTTTATAATTTAGCGCGTGTCGAACACGATCAAGGTAATCTGGTTGAAGCTCAGAATAAAATTGAATATGCTATTAGATTAATTGAA
The DNA here is from genome assembly GCA_040758525.1 of Acidobacteriota bacterium. Classification (GTDB taxonomy): domain Bacteria; phylum Acidobacteriota; class Blastocatellia; order Chloracidobacteriales; family JADJPF01; genus JBFLVQ01. The sequence continues at coordinate 2,421 of JBFLVQ010000719.1, read as the reverse complement.
TCCATTCGTACAAATATTATTAATCAAAAATTACGATCTTCTTATTTTGCTAGTGTGCAAGAGCAATATGAGTTTTATATTGCTCTACTTATGCAACTGCATCAACAAGATGCATCTGCAGGTTATGAAATTTTGGCACTCGAAGCAAGTGAACGTGCTCGTGCTCGTGGCTTGATTGAATTATTGACAGAATCTCGTGCAGATATTCACCAAGGAGTGGAAGCACAGCTTGTTGAGAAAGAGAAAAATGTACAGCAACGGCTTACCGATAAAACTGAGATATTAGTACGTCTAAGGAATAGGAAAGGAAAAGAAATCGAAATCTCAGCACTAGAAAAAGAGGTTGATCAGCTCATCACAGAATTTCAACAAATACAAGCAGAGATAAGACAAAAAAGCCCTCGGTATGCAGCTCTTACACAACCTCAACCGCTAAGCTTGAAAGAGATTCAACAACAAGTATTGGATCAAGATACCTTGCTTTTGGAATATGCACTAGGTAAAGAGAATAGCTATCTATGGGCAGTAACAACAACATCAATATCAAGCTATAAACTTCCCAAGCGAGATGAGATTGAAGCCTTGGCCAAGACGGTTTATCAGTTAGTATCTAGCTATGAAAACGCATTAACGAATGCTGAGACTACCTATTTAGAGGCAGCAACAAAACTGAGTCAGATAATATTTGGGCCAGTAGCTAAACAGCTAGGCAAGAAACGGCTGTTGATAGTTAGCGATGGGGTATTACAATACACTCCCTTTGTTGCGCTACCACTGCCAACCAACACATCAGCAAAAAATGGGAAAAGATCAGCAAGTACTCCAGCATGGTTAGGCTTTAACAATGAAATCATCAGTGAGCCATCAGCTTCTACAGTGGCAGTGCTAAGGCGTGAGCTTGCAGGAAGACTGTCTGCTACTAAGACTGTGGCAGTATTGGCAGATCCAGTATTCAGTCCAGATGATGAGCGTGTTAAGCGACTTCCGGAGAAAGCCGCATATTCTAACACACAGTCAACAGAACCTGTAACTGAATCAATTAAAGAATTGAACCTCACTCGCTCGCTACTTGATGTAGATGGAAGGGGCACTTTAGCTCGACTACCCTTCTCTAGGGATGAAGCCAAAGCTATTAGATCATTGGTGAATGCAGGTGAATATAAAGAGGCATTAGACTTCGATGCTGATCTCGCTACCGCTACCAGTGCTGAGCTAGGCCAGTATCGATATGTGCATTTTGCTTCACATGGATTGATTGATAGTAAGCATCCAGAATTATCTGGTATTGTCTTATCTCTAGTAGATGAGCAGGGTAAAACTCGCAATGGAATGTTACAACTGGCAGATATCTACAATCTCAAGTTATCGGCAGATTTGGTAGTACTAAGTGCATGTCGCACCGGGTTAGGTACAGAGATTAAAGGTGAGGGATTGGTAGGGTTAACGAGAGGGTTTATGTATGCAGGGTCAGCGCGAGTAATGGCGAGCTTATGGGATATAGAAGATCGTGCTACTGCTAAACTAATCGGGCATTTCTATCATGGACTGTTAAAAGAGAAGCTACGACCAGCCGCAGCATTACAGAAAGCACAACGGATTATGTGGCGGAGTAGCGCATATCGATCTCCATACTACTGGGCAGGAATGCAATTATCTGGGGAATGGCGATAATATTTTCATGATGACAAGTTAAATTTCTTTACTCCACAATTATTTTTGAAAAAATCCGGATTTAGGTGTAATTTTCTCAAACTTTCTGCATTTATCCATGTAACAGCTAAAATCGATACTAAACATACCTACTAGAGGGATGGCTATAATGGCTATACTCATCTGCTCAACAAGAGCGGGTATGGTGCGCGCAACTCTGCTGACAGATTGTAAATCCGTTTATACGGGCTGTGTAAACACAACAGGTTTGAAGGGCAAGAGTCAACGTTTTGCGCTGTTCAGTTAACTAGTTAAAATATATACCTACGCTGTTGAAATAGCTCAAGATAGCAATATTAAAAACTAGGTTGGGTAATTGTCTGGGACTTTGAGCGCAAGTAAATAATACTGCAAAGTATTTAAAGACTTGTGTAAGAAAATCTAAAATCTATTGGAAAGGAAACGACAATGAAAAACATTTTTCTCCTTTTACTGATAGGAATTTGTTCTCTTACAGGGTTAATAACACTAAATGCGCAAACTGTTGTGAATGCGAATGAGCAACAGAAAAGAATAATGGTTAAAAAGGTTGTATTAGCTAATGGAGTACAAATCTACGCTGATAATTCGCAAGGGTGTGCACTTTTTGTTCAAAAGGCAAGTGTGAAAGAAATTACACAAGATGAATTTTCGATGCTTACTGGTGAAACTCCTAAGTATATTGGATACACGACTTTTCCTCAAGTCACATTATTCAATAACTCTGTGAAA
>JBFLVQ010000718.1:0-4666 GCA_040758525.1 Acidobacteriota bacterium | reverse complement strand
AAAGGCAATTTCGTGATATGTTTTTTGCCTATGCAGGTTGGGTTTCTTATTACCAATTACAAAGCGACCAAACTGGCCACAGAAGCGGTACAGGCACTACGCAAGTATGAACCGGCCAGCCCTATTGTTGTGGTAGATAACTGTACACCGTTATCAACAGAGGATGTCGAACACTTTCAGTCCTTCGGCAATGTTGCGGTAGTACAGAATCCACGCAATCTTGGCTACTCTGCTTCGGTCAATATAGGTTTTCGTACGCTTGCCGATTGCGATATTGTCTTCATACATGATGCAGATGCGCTTGCTACTATGCCTATTTCCGAGCCGTTACTAGCAGAGGCGCGCCACCACCGAGAAATCGGTGTTTGGGGATTTAAGCTTGTCGATCGTCAGGGTCGTCCTACTGGTAATGCTAGCCCTAGCCGTACTCCTATGGAATTGCTGCTAGGCCCTTTGGCAGAGCGAGCAATGTCTATGCCTAGTCTACGGTTTCTCTTTCCTGAGCGCCCCTTGGGTATACATAGCTGTGCAATGGCGGTACGGCATGAGGTGTGGGAGCGCGTCAATGGATTTGATGAGAATTTTGAACTGTTAGAGAGTGATATAGAGTTCTGCTATCGTGTCGAGAAAGAGCTAGGACTACGCGCACAAGTTATCGACAATATTGTACTAATACATGAAGGCGGGGCTACTCCACTAGGACGCTCACAACGTATGATCTCTTGGCATTGCGCATCTATGCGTTTCTTCAACAAGCATAAACTGATAAAACATCCACGCCTCTTCAAACTTGGCTTGTTTGGCCGACATGCTACAGAATTGATTATCACAGCAATAGGCGGACGCTTATTATGGCCTGATAAATGGACACGTAATGATCGACTGCGCTATCGCTGGCGACTCTTAACAGGTGTATTCAACGACTATCGGGACGGTAGACTATTGTGAAGACTATCATTCTTTGTGGCGGCCGCGGCACGCGTCTGCGCGAACATACAGAAATGCGTCCTAAGCCTATGGTGGAAATAGGTGATCGACCAATTCTCTGGCATATTATGAAGCTTTATTCCTATTATGGATTTAAAGACTTCGTTCTCTGTCTGGGCTACAAAGGGCATATGATCAAAGAGTATTTCCTCAATTATGAGTGTATGAACTCAGATTTTACCATTGAATTGGGCAAGAACAGATCTATCGAATATCATAGCGAGGCACATAAAGAGGATGGTTGGCGAGTAACACTAGCCGACACAGGCGAGCACGAGATGACCGGCGCACGTATCAAGCGTGCCGCACGTTACCTAGACGGTAGCACCTTCTGTGTTACTTATGGTGATGGTGTTTCAGATGTGAATCTACGTGCTGTGCTAGATTTCCACCGCACTCATGGCAAGCTTGCTACTCTTACTGGAGTGCGGCCACCTAGCCGCTTTGGTGAATTGCATTGTGAAGGTACAAGCGTGCTTGCCTTCAGCGAAAAACCACAGGTTGGACAGGGTCTTATCAACGGCGGTTTTTTCTGCTTTGAGATAGGTTTTTTGGAATATCTTAGTGAAGATGCTAGCTGCATATTGGAACGTGAACCACTTGAAGAATGTGCTCGTGAAGGGCAATTGCAGGTCTATGAACATCAAGGCTACTGGCAATGTATGGATACCTATCGTGATTGGGAGAGTCTGAATCGCCAATGGCAAGCCAATAATGCACCTTGGAAGGTATGGTCATGAGTATCCCTTTTGCTGATGCCTTTGTTAATCGTGAGATCTTTATCACTGGCCATACTGGATTCAAAGGCTCTTGGCTAGCACTCTGGCTCAGTCAATTAGGTGCGCGTGTGACTGGCTATGCGCTGAAACCACCTAGCGAGCCAAACAACTTTGTTGTCTCTCGTGTACGTGAGATGTTGGTAGCACATCACGAAGGCGATATACGTGACACAGAGCGTCTACACAGTGCGCTGAAACAGGCTGCGCCTGAGATTATCTTCCATCTAGCCGCACAACCACTAGTACGTGATAGTTATATAGCGCCGCGTGAGACTTTTGATGTAAATGTGATGGGTACAGCTTGTCTACTCGATGGTGTGCGTGCGCTTGCCCTAGGCACAGTTGTAATTGCTGTTACCAGTGATAAATGTTATGAGAACCGTGAGCAGGTTTGGGGCTACCGAGAGATCGATCCTATGGGTGGATATGATCCCTACAGCGCCAGCAAAGGTGCAGCAGAGTTGCTGATTGCTTCCTATCGTCGTTCCTTCTTCAATCCTGAGCGATTATCTGAGCATGGCGTTAAGCTTGCTTCTGTACGAGCTGGGAATGTTATTGGTGGTGGCGATTGGGCACGCAAGCGGATCATTACAGATATTGTCAATGCACTTACCAATGGCGAACCGGTGCCGGTACGTAACCCGACGGCAATACGTCCCTGGCAACATGTACTAGAACCACTGTGTGGCTATCTAACATTAGCAGCTAGACTGCTCAATCAGGATGAACCACATTTATGTAGTAGTTGGAATTTTGGACCGGCCAGTGGTGAGGATGCTAGCGTGGATGAGTTGGTAAGACGCTTCTGCCAAATCTGGGGTGGTGGTAGTTGGAGCCATTTTCATAATTCCTCACAACCGCATGAAGCAGCGATCTTACGCCTCAATATCGATAAAGCCTGTTGGGAACTAGGTTGGCGACCACGTTGGCGGTTCGATGAAGCAGTTGCCCGTACAGCTCGTTGGTATAGGCGTTTCTATGACAATGGCGGGGGATCTATGCAGCAGACCTGTTGGGAGGATATTGCTGCTTATCAGGCAGCCCTAAACAAGTGACTAGAGGAGCAAAGAGAAGCAGTGATTGAGCAGTCTTTGCAAAATATCTCTATTCTTGTCACAGGCGGCTCAGGCTTTATCGGTTCGCATCTGGTCGCGACACTACTAACGGCAGGCAGTCTAATCTACGCACCACATCGTGGACTTCGCCCCCCTTGGCGATTAGCAGAATGGAGTAATCATCCACGTCTAAAACTACTACCAAATTGTGATCTACGTAGTCGCAAGGATGTAGAAGAACTGGTTGTGTCGATCGATTTTCAATCTGTAGCACATACTGCCGCCTATGGAGTGCAAGCACGAGAGCATGATATTGGCGAGGCGGTAAGTGTGAATGTATTGGGCACAACTTATCTAATCGATGCTTGCCGAGATAAGGATATAAAACGATTTGTACTGATTGGCACTGGCTTTGAGTATCAAGAGCAGATACAACCGATCGATGAAGCAGTACCACTACAATCTGGCACTGCCTATGGGGCAAGTAAGACCGCTAGTTGGCTGATTGCAGATTACTACCGACGTGAGAAGAATTTTCCTCTCGTAACATTACGTCCATTTGCTACTTATGGACCAAAAGAGGATGAGACTAAACTTATTCCGCATGTCATCTGTTCAGCCTTACGCAACGAACCGATCAAGATATCGAATGGGCATCAACTGCGTGATTACACTTATGTGACAGATGTCGTTTCGGCAATCTCAATGGCGCTGGCAGGACGCTTGCCGCTTGGCGAGGTTTATAATGTCACAGCCGGAGAGTCGTTGCGTGTGGCTGAGATCGCAGAGTTAGCACGCCAGTTAGTAGCAAAAGATGTCGAATTGCAATTGGGCAGCTATCAACCATTACGTAAAGATCATCGCGTACTGGTCGGTTGTGCCGATAAACTACGCCAATATGGTTGGGCACCACAGTACACATTGACCAAAGGGCTTATTGAAACAATAGATTGGTATACGAACAACTTAAAAGTAGTAGGTGAGAAATAATGGGTGATGAAAAGCAACCTCTAAATAGAGAAGAGGAGATCGAAGAGCAGATATTATCGCTGTGCGCACAATTGCAGACATTACGACAGGCAGATAAGAAGCCATTTGTCGCAGGAGAAAGTCCTATACCTTATGCTGGACGAGTCTATGATGAGCGCGAAATACAGGCAGCAGTAAAAGCCTGTCTAGATTTTTGGCTTACCCTAGGACCACAAGGAGAGGCTTTTGAGAAGGAACTGGCACGCTATCTGGGTGTTCGTCATGCCATTCTTGTCAACTCTGGGTCAAGCGCCAATCTAGTTGCGTTTATGGCGCTGACAAGCAAGAAACTGGATCGCCCAATCTGCCCAGGTGATGAAGTAATCACAGTTGCAGCAGGTTTTCCTACTACGGTAAATCCGATCATACAGGCGGGCTGTGTGCCAGTCTTTGTTGATGTTGATCTACGCACTGCCAATATTGATGTAAACCAGTTGGCAGATGCCTATAGTGAAAAGACACGCGCCGTGATGATCGCTCATACATTGGGAAATCCTTTTGATATCGATGCTGTACGAAGCTTCTGCAATGAGCATGAACTATTCCTTGTTGAGGATAATTGTGATGCGTTAGGTAGTCGTTACAAAGGCAGATTTACCGGCACATTCGGTGATTTTGGCACTTCTAGTTTCTATCCACCCCACCATATCACAATGGGTGAAGGTGGTGCCGTCTATACCAGCAAGCCATTACTAAAGACACTGGCAGAGAGTTTTCGTGATTGGGGACGAGATTGCTGGTGTCCTAGTGGCAGAGATAATACTTGTGGTAAGCGTTTCGAATGGGAATGGGAGCGGTTGCCACCTGGCTATGATC
>JBFLVQ010000717.1:0-4704 GCA_040758525.1 Acidobacteriota bacterium | reverse complement strand
ACAGAGATTTAAGTTCACTATGAATAGATAAATTTCTCTGTTCAAGAAAGAGAAGGAGCTTAACTCTCATTTCAATAATCTATCACCTTATCATTGATCACTTCTTAGCAGGCTCGCGCGGAGGAGCATTCTTTACATGTTTGTCGAGCCATTCGGTCATCTCCCAAAGCACATGTAGGACCGATTCACGAGCACGATAGCTATGTTTTTCATATGGTAATATAACTAACCGCGCGATACCACCTAGCCCTCTGATCGCTTGGTAAAGCCGCTCGCTCTGTATAGGAAATGAGCCAGGATTATCATCTGCCTCACCATGTATGAGTAGTATAGGCTCATTGATCTTATGGGCATGGTTGAAGGGCGACATATTGAAGTAGACTTCTGGCGCTTCCCATAGTGAACGTTCTTCTCTCTGGAAACCGAATGGGGTTAGCGTACGATTGTAAGCGCCACTACGCGCAATGCCAGCACGGAAGAGGTCGGTATGAGCAAGCAGATTGGTAGTCATAAACGCACCATAGGAGTGACCAGCAATAGCAATCTTGTCGGGGTCAGCGACACCACGCCGTACCACTTCGTTTACGGCTGCTTCTGCGCTGGCGATAAGTTGTTTAATGTAAGTATCGTTGGGTGCCTTATCACCTTCACCTATGATGGGTATCTTGGGATGATCAAGCACTGCATAACCCTGAGTAAGTAGGAAGAGCGGGCCGCCCCAGTAGATATAGTTGAAACGATAGGGCGATTCTGTAACCTGGCTGGCAGCATCAGCACTTTTGAAGTCTTCTGGATAGGCCCATACAACCATTGGTAGTGGCCCTTTCTCAGTGGTGTAGCCAGCAGGCAAGTAGAGTGTAGCAGTCAGGTCTATTCCATCAGCACGTTTATAATGGATCAGTTCCTTCTCTATATTCGCTAGTTGTGCAGTAGGATGCGAAAAATGTGTAAGTTGCTCAAGTTTATTGGTGTTTAGATCGCGTAGAAAATAGTTAGGCTGTTCATTTTCTGACTCCCTGCTAGTGAGCATATGTGTACCAGTTTTATCTAGCAGCACAACAGGTAATTCGTAATAAGGCGCTTCACAGCGCCATAACCGCTCAACCTTTTTTGTCTCTAAATCAAATTTATCAAGGAAGGGGCGGTCGCCTTGTGGTGAACCTCCATTGCCGATCAGAAATATAGCCTTATCATTATTGGTAGTAAGCAGTAGTGGGTCACCATTAGGGGCACGCTGCATCACTGGATTACCTGGGTGATTGTAATGGTCTTCGGTATTGATATCAAAAATAAGGCGAGGCGGGTTGGTGGGAGACCCTGGCTGAACAAGCCATCTGCGAAATTTACGTGTCTTCACCCAGAACTCGTTAATTAGTGCAACATTATCGCTGCCCCAGTCGATGCTACGGAAGCGCAACTCTAATGAAGCAAGTGTAATTGGTGTACCATTAAAAGGAGCAGAAAGCATGTAGACACGATCGCGTATGTCCGCTTTGACATTAGGATCACCGCCATCCTGGGCTTCAACCCAATATAGCGTAGCAGGAGCATCAGTGCGCCATCCAAAAGTTCTTGGTCCTTTGGGCGCAGAATTGAAAGTGCTGCTGGGAATATCGTCACGAAGCGGTAGATCTACCATCTGGCGAAATAGCTTGCCATCAGACTGCCAGATCTCGATCTTGGTAGGAAAAAAACCTGGCTCTACCAGATAAGAGTACGGACGATGAGTACTATATACAAGCAGATATTTACTGTCTGGAGAAGGAAAAAAACCTGTTACCTGAGTGGGCGAACCTAACAATGTGTATTGGCCATCAAGACTAATACGCGCAAGTTGCACGCTGGTATAGTATTCAAAGAGTGCTTCATCATAGGGATTCTTGAGCAAATCTGGATAGATACGAGAAGGTGCTTTCTTACCTAGGCTCTCTTGAATGATGGGACCACTCGGCACCATAGTCATGGTTGGCAATGGTCCAAGATTATCAGGAACAAATTTAGCAACTAGTGACTTGCTATCTGATAACCAAACAAAAGGGCTACCATAGTAAACATCATTCAACCGGCCAGCCGTAAGGCGACGTGCCTGGTAGGTCTGTAGATCTGCAATCCATAATTCGATACCGGTATCAGTAGTTAGTGTAAAGGCGATCGATCTATTGTCAGGTGACCATTGGACATTGCTGATACGTGCATTCTCAGGCAAGCCACCTATCTGCTTCTCGTTCTGGTCAGCAATACGTAATAGTGCCATCTTGATAAAGTAGGGTGCCAGACTTTTGCCATAAGTACGTGGATTAATGCGCAGTCCCGCAAGCCGCAGTTCAGGTTGAGCGAATTCCGAAATAGGCGCTAGACTAGCACGCTTTAGCAAGAGCATCCATTCACGATTGGGAGAAAGACTGACAGCCGGTGTAAGAGGCGCATCGACCAGATCAACGATCACCTTAGGCGGCAGACGATAGACTGACTGCGCCGATGTTTCTTCTTGAGCGCTGACTGGCCCGGCCAGTAATAATATTGTCAGAATGAGAACAATAAGGTAGTTTCTAAAAACCTGATCAAATATTAATATAACTATTGTAGGCATAATAGCTGCTACTCCTCATAATTATTACTCTAAAGAATGAGACGTAGCAAAAGACAATTTACTCTCACAAAAAAAGCGCAAGCTAGGATTGTAGTTAGATCAGGTTACTGATTTTTGTGCCAGCAGGCATTACGTACCTCTTGAACAGACTGTGTATAGGTATTGCGCTTAGCCAGTAGGGCAGACAAACGTCCTAAACGGCTTTCAATATCTAACACCGCATTATCGCCTTCCCGTACAGAATAGAACGACTGTAATAGTTTAAGCGGTCGGATTAGCAGTTCCTTAAGCATAATAATAAGTTGCCAAAACCAACTCTCCCTTACTCTACGCGCCAATTTTAGTAATCCTGTGCGTTCCTGCTTCATAGCAAAATAGTAAGGATCGTGCCCTACTGTGGAAGCTCCTGAGCCATGGTATAGTCGTCGTAAATAGACCCAATTCAGCCGTCCTTGTGGTAAGAAATGGTATAAATGCAGGCGTGGCTCGAACCATAAGTGCCAACCTGCTAGCCGTAATGCTAGACAGAGTTCTGTATCGCCACCTGATAATAATGATGCGCCTTGGCGATCTACCGCGAGAGAATGAAAACCATTATCGATCAATTGCCGCCAGGCAGACTTACGAACACTCATGCCTGCTCCCCAGAGCAATCCACGCGAGATTGTGACATCACCTCTTGCCTGGCCTTGCGGTCCTACCGCATACATACCCTTAAGTTCTTCAAACCAACCAGGTGGTGTGATCTCACAGACAGCTTCATTGATCCCGCCACAAGCACCGACCTCGGGATGTTCAGCCATTAGCTCAGCAATAACCTGCACCCATACTGGACAGACCCAATTATCATCATCGACCATACTGACAATCTCATATTTAGCTTCAGCAAAACCTCTACGCCGAGCATGACTCAAACCCTGTTGAGATTCATAAACTACTCGCAATGGTGCTGGACTATCTTGTGGCCAAGACGCTTCTGCCACTTTTGCCGTGTTATCAGTAGAAGCATTATCAATAACGATCACTTCCCAAGTGATATCTGCATCAACCTGTTGTGCCGCGAGATGCACAAGTGTTTTGGGTAGACGCGCAGCACTGTTATAACAACAGATCACTACACTCACGCCTGGCGCAGCAACAACTTCAGTACGATTTTCTGACAATGAAACTGGCTGTAACATTTCCGCTCACCAATTCAGCTTACGCTGTAGAGTACGCCAGGCAACACGTGGTAACTCTTGTAGCATTCCCCTTAGTGTGGTATAGCGCAGTAATATATTGGGGTGCAAGCATTCTAATTGCTCAGCATCGGTGCGTATACGTTCATCGCGCAACTTTGGCGAGTGTGCCAGTGTCTGTTCAGAAACAAATAGAAAAACATTCTGGCGGTACCACCATTCAACGCGAGTATCCTGCCACACTCTTGGTCGTATAGGATCTAGTCTATGAAAGCCATGTGTGGCAAAGAGTGTTCGCCAATACCATGGCCATTGTTCATTTATATGCCCAGGACCGGTCTGGCCAGGTATGGCAGCAGAAAATAACACCACTGGCGCGGCTGTCGTTAAAGTGCTCACTAACTTCTTGCCAACTTGTGTAGGTAGATGCTCAGCAACCTCTAAACAGACAGCCAACTCATATTTGCTCTCAATTTGGAAGCAGTGATCAAGATTAACAGCATTAAAGCAGCTAGGATCGATAAGCAGTTTAGATCGATCTACATAATCACCATCGAAGCCTTTTATTGTTTGGACACCATTCTCCTGAAATGCCCTTAGCCATGCACCTCGCCCACAACCTATATCAATCACACTGGCTGGTTGGATCAACTCTAGCAATATAGGCACAACCACACGTGCCGAGCGTAATGCCCCATCTGATACAGAATCGAAGAAGGCATCATTATAGATTGCTGGACTATCTACCCTGCTCATTTCTCAACTGCGCTGGTTAAGGGCTTGCGCAGTGCCCCTCCCTCACCGACCTGCAGCGACCAGCCAGCAGGCCAGTAGATTGGACCCGCCAGCGCGGGTGGTAACTGCCCTGTGCCAAAGACATCGGCAGGCAGCACTTCAAATGATACGGCTTCATGAACTATATCGTGATCTTGATAT
>JBFLVQ010000716.1:0-4709 GCA_040758525.1 Acidobacteriota bacterium | reverse complement strand
ACCTTAACTACGGAAAGTGCACCGAAACTTTGAAAATAGCAGTTAGCTGAGTAGAGCAAAGACATTCCTAAGACTATCTGGTTATTCCAGCCATTGAGAAAAAGTAGGCCTATTGTCAGATTCATTATAGCGGCACCAACAGCACCTAACATTATTGCCTTCTTGCCACCAATACGATCAGCTAACGGACCGTTAAACATTACACTAAGTGCATAAGTCCAGAATCCTATTGCTCCGATAATCCCTATCTGCGCTTCATCCAAAGTGAAGGTCTTTTGTATGTGGCTGGCAACAACATTAAGATTATAGCGGCCCATATAGAGGGTGGCATAAGTGAGGCCAAGAGGAAACCAGTTAAAAAACCGGCGTGTGCGGTATTCACGACTATGCGGTATAAAATCATCCGCAGTGGTAGTTCTAGTTATAGTTGCAGGCGTTGCCATGCTGAAATGCTCCTTTGCATTCAGATTGTGTTAATGCCGGTTTGACCTGGAAAAACTGAATTATACTAGTAGTACTCGTACGGAAGCGACAGGAAAATGCGATGTAAGATTTAATGTCTATATCAAGAAGCCACCACTCGCGCTGGACCGGCTGAGTGGCTGATCGTTAGTTTGGTGTGGAATATCTTTTCGAAATAGCCAGCCGTACGCTTGGCGTACCAGAGTTCCAGATCGCAGGTCTCGTCAGTTGTTACCTCAATCTCCCAGGTACCATCGTGCCAGTGTGCGTCTACATCTTTGACTATACCTCGATGGGCGCGATCTAACGCATCAGCAAGACGCAAGAGCGCAGACATTTTTCGTATCTTGCGCCGTAATTGCTTATCAAGCGCGGCATATTCGGGATGACGACGACGGCGTGGGCGCCCACCTCTATGAAAACGTGTAATATTGGCGATAAGCGCACCTTCTGGCCCAGAAAAACCAGGCAATTCTGCATTCTGTATAAGGTAGTAGGCGTGTCGATGATGGCCTAGATGTGAAATGTGATAACCAATGTCATGAAGTAACGCAGCATATTGTAATAGGATACGGTCTTCTTTCTCTAAATCATGTAGGGGTTGCAATTGATCAAAAAGTAGACCAGCTAGCCGTGCTACCTGATGCGCATGTCGTGGTTGATATTCATAACGACGGGCAATCGAAAGAATTGTCTTGTCTCTTACACTTAGCGCTTTCTCATCAAAGATTGGCACACCTAGATCTACATGGGGCAGATCAGTGTGATTGGTGATGTAATTGAGCAGTACACCTTCTCGCAATGCCCAGTCACAGGTTGTGATCTCTACAGCACCAACCTCGCGCAGAATAACTTCAAGCAGTTGCCCACCAGCAATAATGATATCAGCGCGGCTAGCATCTAAGCCAGGAGTATTAGCTCGCTCTTTCTCCGTCATCTGTGCCAGCCATTCATTAATATAAGTCAGTTCGTCAAGAGTACAATTCTGACTGAATGGAGTAAAGTCGGTGGTGGCAGTAGAGTTTCCTCGCAATTGTGTAGCCAAATTGGCTAGACATAGGATAGTACCCGAAGTTCCTATCACAATCTCAAAACCGAATTGGGTAATCTCCTGCGCGGTGCGGGCAAAATCTGCGCGTAGATTTGCACGTAGACGTGCTAGTTCCTTCTTTTTGGCAGGATCGCTAAGTGGCTCATGCTCAGCAATACGCACCGCGCCAAGCCGCATAGAGCGTAACAGTAGCGGCTCTTTACCATCGGTGACAATAAATTCAGTTGAGCCACCACCAATATCAATAATAAGGGCGCGACGGTTGCTTAGATCCATCACCTCGGTTACTGCCAGGGCAATCAGACGCGCCTCTTCGACACCGGAAAGGATCTCGACATCAATACCTGTGTGCTCCCGCACCTGCGAGACAAAATGCTCTTTGTTACTGGCTTCACGTACGGCACTAGTTGCAGTAATAAGAGTACGTTTAGCGCCGCGCGCATGGGCAAATCTCACGTAGCGATCAAGTACAGCTAGCGCCACTGTCATACGTGGGCGGGTCAGATAATGGGTAGTTAATGCTCCTGCAGCAAGCCGTACCATCTCTTTCTCGCGGGCAATAATCTCGAATCGTCCACCCGCATGGGCTTCCACTAGCACCATGTGTATTGAGTTTGATCCTATATCGATTGCTGCTAGTCTCATATGTAAACCTGAGAAAGGATACAGGTAGGCGGTGGGGAGCGCAAAGCGCGCTCCCGAGATAAACGCTTGTTGGTTAGTTACGACGGAAGGAAGTCCAGCCTTTGGTCCAGTCATCTTTAGCATCTGGACCCATACCACCAATAAAGGTTACCTTCTCAAAGAAAGGATCATTACTTGGCGGTGCAATAACAAAAGGTCCATCTAAGGCCGGTGAACCTGCCTGAGGACGGAAGTTTGGCGCGTCCTTGCTAAACGGACTGGTCAGCAGAGGATCCATTGTACGAACACCACGGAATAGGCCAGAAAGATCTCCTGCGCTGGAACCATCATTGTTCTGGAACTGAGTACTACCCTTCTGATTATTGAAGAAGATAATACTCTCTAAACTGAGCGAGCCGGAATTGAGTTGATTGATCGTCGATTGATCTTTGATACGTACACCAACATCCTTGTAGTTTTGCACAATAAAGTTGACCAATCTTCCTGCTGTGCCTACGCGTAAGAGCATGCCTATAGAGCTACCGGTTTTGGTCTGTGCATCACCTAGTATTGTGAAATTGAAGAGTGTGGGTTTTGAACGTGGTTCCAGATCATTGTTGTTCTGATCATTGTCGGCTTCTATACCATTGTTGGCTTCGATACTGCCATCCTGTTGTATGATGACAAACTGTGCTTTACCTTGCCAACCACCCGTCCAATCGAAACCATCATCCATAGCGCCGATCAATAGTATTCGCTTGACATTTACCGTGCCACCGAAGAATTCCATTGCATCATCGCCTGATTCAATAATTTCAATATTCTCAACTATTGAGCCACGGCCAACGCCCTGGAAAGCAATACCATTCAGTTCATTAGTAGGGGTAAGCGGGAAGCCAGCAAATTCAACACGTACAAACTGCAAGATACCACTGTTGTCATCAGGATTCTTACCACCGTACTTGCCGGTGCCACCTTCACCATCTGCTTCACCACTGGGCGCATTAATAGGAGCAAAGCCATTAAGAATCAGACCGCCCCAATCGCCTCGTTTACGCTTACCAACATCTTGTGCGCTGGTGAAGATGATAGGTTTATTTGCTTTTCCTTTAGCAATAATTTTAGCGCCGCGATCAATAACCAAAAAACTACGCTCGCCAGCAAATATTGTTGTACCCGGTTTGATCTTAAGAGTGGCACCGGCACGTACGAAGACACCACCCTCAAGCAAGTAGCGTTTCTTTGCCTTAAGCGTCATATTTTTGGTGATCTCTCCCCGCAAGACAATGATTTCACCTTGCTGGTTTTCCTCAGGGATATCGCCTTCCTGGGCTTGGGCAGGTTGATCGCCAATAATGGCTGCAACAGACCAGAGCGCCACCATCAATAGTGCGATAATTAAGAAGCTGCGTTTCATTGATCCTCCTCAGATATTAATACTGTCTGACATATCGTTATATGGTTAGAAGAATGTGTAAGAGATACCAATCCCGAAAGTACGGCCGCGGCGGTAAACCTCGAATGGTTGATTGTCAACCTTGAAACGTGTTAGGCGATTGAGCAGATTCTCCCCCGTCACTTTCATTTCCCATTTGTTATCATCGCTGCCGAACTTCTTCGAGAAGGCTAGATCTAGTGTGGGATAACCCTCTTCCACAGTATCAGGGAGCCCTAACGAGCCGACATCACTAATGCGCGCGCCAGTATAGTTGAAAAGTGTGCGTAGGTTGGCTTGCCAGGCCGGTAGATCATAATCGAGTGAAAGATTAAGTAGATGGCGCGATTGCCCAGAGAGTGGGCGTCGTAGCGATGTCAAGATTGAGAGAGATTGAGCGCCGATTTTTACATCGGAGTCAACAAAGGTGTAATTGGTCACCAGTGAAAATGGGCGCAGGTGTGTAGAAAACCGCCCCAGATTCTCTCGCAATTCTAGCTCTATACCGCGATTAACGGCATTATCAACATTGCGGAAAGAGGTGCGCAGTGCAGTAGTAGCTTCCACTACAACTTCAATAGGATTGAGCAATTTCTTGTAGAAGAAACCGCCCGATAGTAGACTGCCATTTGTCTGTAATAGTTCTAGTCGTACATCAAAGTTGCGTATGCGTGCACGTTTAAGATTGGGATTCCCTTGGGTTTCGCGTCCGCCTACAATCTCTGTAAATTGGAATGGACTAAGTTCACGGAACTGTGGACGCGAGACAGTTTGACTGTAACCAGTACGTATACTGATAGTGTTGGTAAGATTGTAGACCACACCTATGCTAGGTAATGGATCAGTATTATTGAGTGATGCTAGGATCGGTTTGGCCTCTATGGAAAACGGATCTGAAGTTCTCACTTGCTGTTTTGAACGTTCAACTCTTACTCCTCCAATAAATCGCCATTTGCGTAGAGTGATATCACCCATTATATAGCCGGCTGTAATATCTTGTGAGGCAATGTAAAGATCTGTAGGGCGAGTATCTTCGAAGAGCTCAAAACGGTCGGATTGGATATTTTCTGGAGCATAGAGCTGCTCAGCCGGGGCACTACGATTCACACCATCAAAGCCACGTGGAAGGAAGCGGAA
>JBFLVQ010000715.1:0-4714 GCA_040758525.1 Acidobacteriota bacterium | reverse complement strand
AAATTTATTAGTATTGCTAACATTTCTATCTGCTAGCATAACAGAGGCGCTAATGACTAGCAACCCATTTCAGTGTTGGCATTCTCTTCTAGTTGTTTACAGATGAAATATCATGAGCTTGTTTATCATCCTCATAGTGGCAAAGTTTGTGTTAGAGATTTTGGGCGGCTAAATCAATCAACAAAGGAACGTAAAATTCTCACAGGGATATATTGGTCAGGTCACGCAGTAGTTTATTATGTTCTGTCAGATTCGTATCTGATTTTGCTGCCAGCTAATATGTCAGCAATGATTCCATAGGAGACAAAGATCCTAAGCCCAACCTGAACAGTTGTGTCTATAACAAGCTGACCAGCAGCCTGATTTGCTAAAGTTTTGAGGAGAGCCTACTGAACAAATAGTCAAGCATTAACTAGTGTGCGCCATCGTATATGCCTCGAACTTCACCCAATTACAAAGAAACCGGAATACTTCTGTTGGTGGTTGCAACCAAAGATCCGCGTTCGTTGTTCGCAATTCTTTGTTCACTAGTATGCTCAATCCTCTTCTCTTTACTTCTTTGAAAGCCTCTTCATCACTGAGATCATCACCTAAATATGCAACTGGCTGGCCTACTTCTAGTTCAGCGAGGACAGTATTGACAACATAACCTTTATTCCGATCAGAAATACGTAATTCTATTCCACCATCAAATTCTTGTATTTTGAGGCTTGTCCATTGGGCAATCCTTAGCCATTTCTCCATTATCTTTTCGTGCGTCCATTGTCTCGCTTTTGGCTCTAATCCTCGTAAATGTATGGCCAGACAACCAACCTTCTCTTCGCAATTATTGGCTAGCCCCATCTGTATTGCCCAATCTCGTGCTTCACTGAGCCCCTGGCTAGCAAGTGGACTAATATTGACAGCTTGATAGCTTTTATCTGGCATTAATCGTTCTAACCCTTGCGAGCCCCAAATCTCTGGCAATTGCGGTAGACCAAGCAGCGGGATAATATCTTTGATTGAGCGGCCACTTACTACTATTAAGCGAGTACCATTATCAGCAGTTAGTGAAGTCAGCAGCTCTCGCATTCCTGGATAGGGCAAAGCATTATTACGATCCACACAAAATGGAGCTAATGTGCCATCGTAGTTGATCATTAGTACACACTTAGAAGCGATGCGCACTTTATTAATAAATTCAAATAGATCAAACTGTGGGTTGAGAATCTTCATGACAAATTTCCTTTCTGGTTAACAGCGATTACTGCCTTTCTATCAATTAAAACTTACCTCTTTGAGAGGTTTTGATATTCGAAGTTGAGAAAGTGTAATAACTAGGCTAGCAGCCCAGCGATACACATTCTGGCTACTGACAACTTCGCGTAATTTTTGCATACGTTTAACCCTCTCTACTTGGCGCATCATCAACGCATTACGAATCGCTTCTGCCATCTCTTCAATATCATATGGATTTACAATGAGGGCATCAGGTAATTCTTGTGCTGCGCCAGTAAACTGGCTGAGAATCAATACTCCATCCTCATCTGTTCGTGCGGCAATATACTCTTTGGCCACTAGATTCATACCATCGTGTAGCGAGGTGACCATACAAACTGCTGCTGCTTTGTAATAGCGATTGATGCGATCATGATTGTGGTGAGCTTTGAGAAAGATGATTGGTTTCCATTCTTCGGTCTGAAACCTCCAGTTGATCTTATCAACTGTCGTCTCAATCTCAGCGATTAGATCATGATATCGCTTAATATGAGTACGGCTCGGCGCACCTAGCTCAACAAAGGTAAATTTTCCGATAAACTCTGGATACTTCTCTAAGAATCGTTCAATAGCCTGAAACCGCTCAATAATGCCCTTGGTGTAATCTAGACGATCTACACCAACACCAAGATATTTTGTCTTCACTCCTAATTCAGCTAACAACTCTGCAAATATTGATGCTGGATTGTCTGATTTTTCCAATTGAATAGTATCTGGAAAAGCAACACTGATCGGGAATGGTTTAACTACCGTAGTTCGTCCTGTGCGTGCCACAGAAAATAGCTCCCAGTTGATCTTTGACTCCAGAAAGCGATCCACTGTCTCCAAAAAATTGTTACAGTGAAATTGGGTTTGGAAACCGATTAGATCCGCGCCTAACAGTCCAAGCAGTAATTCCTCTTTCCAGGGACAAATGCCAAAAACTTCTGCATTTGGCCAGGGAATATGCCAGAAGATGGCAATACGCGCGTCTGGTCGATGTGCCTTGATGAGCAATGGCACGAGTGCAAGGTGATAGTCCTGAATCAGTATTAGTGGTGATTTTTCTAGTGATACTTCATCAAGCAATGCCTGTGCGAATTTCTCATTGATCTGCTGGTAGCAGATCCAATCTTGCAGACGAAAAGTAGGACGAGTATGTGTGATATGGCAGAGTGGCCAGATCCCTTCGTTGGAGAAACCATAGTAGTAGCCTTCCTCTTCTTCCTTACTTATCCATACCCGCTTAAGTGTGTAGAGTGGCTCAGATGGCGGCACCTGCAATCTGCCTTGTTGATCCGATGTTTCACGATCTGCACTACCACTACCATGCGCAATCCAAACTCCTCCACAGGCTCTTAAAACAGGATCAAGTGCTGCTACCAATCCGCCTGCCGGTATCATACACTCAATCTCTTGTCCCTTCTTGACATGTATATATGGCTCGCGATTGGAGACGACAAAAAGTCTTCTTCCTTCCAATTCTACACGCATATGCTCTTTCAATCGCTCTGCCGTCCAGAGTGAATCTGTCTTTATCCGTAGTTGTGCCTCTTCTGCCATCGCTCGTGCAGTTGCTAATGTCTTGGCTAAATGTGCTACTTCAGTGGTCAAAGGAGTTAAGATACCGCCACGAGGAAGATTGATAGATGCTTCTAGCTGTCCCGTGCGCATCCCTTTTAACCATTCCGCAATCTGTGCGATTGGGCCGGTAATACTCCAGCGCACTACTATCATAGTGGTGAGGATAATTAGTAGAGATTGGGTAAGTAATCGGAGAAAGTTATTATGCCAAATCTCTTTGAGTCGTAGCCCAATATAAGAAGCGTCATGAAATACTGCTAAGGCACCTACCACTTTGCCGTTTTTCTCTAGTGGAATAGTATAAACATGCGCTTCTTTGTTATCGATAGTCTCGAATCTGACCGTGCCCTGCTTCTCACGTATCGATTCTGTTACTGATTCCGTTACTATAGCTGAGCGTGTCAACTGAGGAGTTAATTGTTCAATCTGAGAAAGTAGTCCTGGTGTAGAGGCCAAAATTACATCTTTATTATCATAGATAGCTACTCCTACCAATCTTTCGCGATTACTAAAACGCTCTACAATACTCTTTAGCTTGATTGGTGCGTCTGACCAGAAGAGCTCTCTTACAGGAATGGTAAGACCTTCTGCTAAGATTTTTGCCCGCCGTTCCAGTTGATCCTGGAATCGCTCTCGCTCACGTTCTCGTTCTCGATTAATACGCTCCAAGTTGGCGCGTTCGAGGCGACTACGTGGTTTATTAACACTCTCTCTACTGACTCTCAGCTCTTCAATATGTGAAGCATCATAAAAGAGCCCTAATGCTCCTACTACAAGACTATCTTTCTGCAGTGGGACAATCTGTATATATGCAGTATTGTTCTCCATTGTCTCAAATATAGCCAGTGGCCGATTATTTACCACCGATGCTTTGCTCATCTCTGCAGCAATGATCGACTCAGCAAGCTGGAGGGTAGCCTGTTGAGATTGGGGTAGCAGACCAGGAGCAGTACCTAAAACTTTGCCTTTATCATCATAAACGGCTACTCCCAATAATTCTTCACGATTGCCAAACCTCTCCACGGTGAGCTTAAGCTTAGTCGGTGAGTCTGAGCGTACCAGATCTTTGACCGATTCCTGTAAGCTCTCTGCTAGGATCATCGCCTGTTGTTCTAGTTCACTAGCGAGTCTGGCCTGCTCCTTGCGAACCTGTAAAAATGCAAAGATAGATGCTGTAAATGTTGCTACCAGAACTAGAGAGATAATAAGCCGAACGGTAATTTTCATTTCTTCTCATCTCCTCCATTTGGCCACAGGTTCAACAATTTATACTGTGCCTATAGTTAAGTTAAGAACAATCTGCGTTTGACCTAATTAGCAGTGAGATTAGATGAGTAATATTTGGTAAAATTTCTGATGCGAGTTAATGCTACTAAATGACCTCAACTATTAATCAGCATTCTCATTTTGAACGAATCTAAAAGACTTATAGGCTCGTGCTCACTCATAAATCCTTTGTCTTCACTTCAAAATGAGAATGGCAGACTATTAATAGCAAATGAAAATTAATTTATTATGAGAGCAACATTAAAATTTACTCAGACTCTAACTATGATAGGACAGAGCAGCGTAGAAAAGGGAAAGTGGTAGATAATATTTCATAATAAAAAAGAGCGTGACACTTTCATATCACGCTGCTCGATGGGGTGCTAGAAAAGGGATAGTCTTTATAGAGTTTTATGCTCTAGTACCTTTCCCTTAAACGCTGAGTTATTTATTAATAGCAGACTTAGATTAATATTCCCTGAGAGTAAGATTAAATTTCTCTCAGAATTGGGAATTACCTCTTTCCAACTAATCAGAATGCATAAATTGCTAACAACCTGTTTGGATAAATTATGAGAAAAATTTAATCTTGCTCTCAGGAAATATTAATCTCCATCTGTTATTGATT
>JBFLVQ010000714.1:0-4751 GCA_040758525.1 Acidobacteriota bacterium | reverse complement strand
GAAGCCATGAATGGAACTATTAATGATCCAGGACTATTTATCGAGCAATGCATCGAAGCGTTAGGCGGTTGGGAAGCGTTACAAGGCGTACTCAGTCTATACTGTGAATTGGAACGCCTATCTTGGAGCGCTGACGAGGCCCCACATACGTTACGCAGCGATATCTACCGTGCTCGTGGCGGGCGTATACGTATAGAGGATTTCATTACTACAGATACTCGTATAGTGACAATCATCAATGGTCTATCAGGGGTGCGCCAACGTGCCCAACAGAGTGGTGCACAGCTCAAGATTGTACAGGAGCGCCCCTTAGATGTAGTCGAAGTAGAGAGTATAAAGCGTAGTGTGCGCCTCTACCCACGTAACTTTCTCGCTCATGCAGATGAACACCAGTATGAATTTCGTGGTCTACAGTTAGTAGAAGCTAGCCAGGTCTATATGATCGAACTACCTGTAGAAGAGATCACCTACTACTTCGATCCCAGCAGCTTCCAATGCCTCAGCCTACACGACCGCCGCAGCAAAACCGTCACTCGTTATGAGGATTATCGCTTCACAGATGGAGTACTCACGCCATTTGTTGAGCGGGTTACCGAAAAGGAAGAGAACTTTCGTTTAGATACAATACGATCGATCGAATATAACCTTATTCTTGAGGATCACTTATTCAACCTTCCGTAAGGACGGGCAGTTGCGCCGCCGTAGGGATTTTTTTAATTCAACCTTAAGACCATTATTATCTTTAATAAGAATATTCATCTCACAAGTGCGACCTAAGAAACCCCAAGAGATCTTCGAGACCAATTGTTGTTCGCTAGGCCGTGTGCTAGGCACTTTACGTTCATTAACAAAGAGTTCTGTGTTAGGAGTAAAACCTTCGCCTTCGACGCTAAGACGTAGGCCGCGACGTATACGCCGTATACGGGCAAAGTAAGCAAGAGATAGATTGGCGTTCTCCTCATTACCTAGAGGAATAATCTGAGCTTCACCGCTAGTCTGGTCACGCTCAAACCGTAAGACCGTGATTCGTTCAGCAGTCGCGCTGCTTGCTAGCGCAACCACCAAGCCTCCCTGTCGGCCTGCTGCGAGTTTAGTTGCCTGCCCCTTTAACTTGTTCTGGCCCAACTGTTCGCCAGTAAGAGTATCAAAGGCAAAGACAAAATTGTTGAGTGTGCCAACAAAACCAAAACGGCCATCAGAGCTGAACTCTACTACACTATCAGGGATAAGATCGGCAGCAACGGCTGGTAGAAAGACTGTCGCAGTACCAAAACGGCCATTTTCACCAGTCTCGATAATAGAAACACTATCAGCTAAAAAGCCATGTTCAAGGCCGGTATTGACAACGGCAAGACGCGCTTTGCCATTTAACTGAAACCAGGCCACCCGACCAGGAGCATCCCCAACCTCAAAACTATCAATGCCAATACCAGTCTCTGTATCGAAAGAAAAGAGCATGTCACCTTCAAAACTGGCCAAATACCCGATTGTACCAGTCTGATTGAAGCACAGGTTATTGGCCGACAATAACCCATAGTTTTGTGGCAAGGCAAAGAAGCTGCGATGTCGTAATTGACCTCTCTTGTCAATCTCTAAAATGGTTACAGAATGAGTGTGTGGGCTTACGACTCCAATAATGGATCGGTCACCCTGATAAGCGACCGCTAGGCTAGTGACAGCTTCGTCAAGTGGAATACGCTCGTGCATCTGACCTGTTTCGGTATCAAAGAGGAAGAGCGCGGCGGGCTCTTCGCTGGCAATCAAGATACTTTTCCCATCTTTAGTGAAAATTGGATTAATAAAAGGTGAAAGGGTAACATCTGTTGGCAGAATGAATGCTGACAATAGCGTGAGCCGACGCGCAAACGAGGCATCCAGCACTGTGATGGCAGATGATTGGCCCTCCCCAGGCGCATTCAAATTAACCACAGCAAGGCGGCGCTGCTGACCATTATCAAAAAGGGCCATATGCGCGGCCCGCTCACCTGTACGTGCGCTGGCAAGCAATTCTCCACTGGTAGTATCGAAGGCATAAACAGAATCGCCAAAGGCTGTGGAAAGGAAACCTACACGCCCATCTCTACTTAAGACAAAATTATTGTTGGCGTCGGTAGCTGTACCATTAGGCAAAGAGGTGACAGCAAGCCGTGCTAATCGGCCTACACTATCGGCTAGTGGCGCCGACAGGTTCTGTGCAAACAGTAGCGATACGCCTGTCATTAGTATGACCAATGCTAGCACAGCAGAGTAAAATTTTGTCTTTCTCATAACCACGCCTCCAAAGAGTCAAACAGGTATGTTGATCCTTTATCCCCCAATAATCTTGTCTAGTCCTTGGTCTGCTCATTTGACGAGCTAATATTCTCGCTAACATTACTTTTGTTGTACGCTTTGCGTTCGGCGTATTTGAATAGATATGATTTCATGCCACGCCGTAGAAAACTAAGACTGAAGCCATGCTCTTTCATCTCTTTATAAGCCTGTTCGCCAGTCCAATTATAAAACTCTACTCGATAGATTCCTGTAATCAACCCGGTACGGTCATTACCACGCCAACAATGGACAAAGACCGGTTGGCTTTCTCGCTCCTGCATCAATGCCACAAAGCGCTGGATCTGCTCCTCTTCAGGAGCACGAAAAGTGCTGATAGAAAGATTTATATAACGCATTCCTAGTTTTGTAACCAACTGCTCTTCGCGATCATCCCGCTCACCATTAGCATCACGTAGATCCACTACTACCTTAACACCCATCTCAGCAAGCTTACGAAACCCTGCCTCACTCGGCTGTGCGCCACGAAAATAATGATCATCAATACGGTAGAATTTCGGTAGATCAGAATCTTTCTTTGCCTCGTCTTTTGTCTCAAGCGACTGTGCTTGCCCAGATAGACTGAAAAAGCTCCAAATAATCAGTAAAAAAAGCCCGCTGGACACTAACCGAGAAGATTTTATCATAGTAAACCAAGCCATTTTTCAGACTCCTTAAGCTATTCTGCGCGCGCAAGCATAACCCAAATGAGATTGTAAACCCAATGTGGTAGACACGAGATTAATTACCGTCCAGCCGTCTGCTCAGTCTTTGGTTGCGGGGTGAGTAGATAGAGTGTGAGCAGTATTGCGCTAAGCAGAGAGACGGCCAATTTATAAGAGGCAGGAATCGCCGCTGGCGAGATAAAGCCTTCAATTATTCCTGCTAGTATCAGCATCGGCAGACAACCTAAAAAGAGCTTTATCCCAAGCAAGCCACGTACTATCAACGCCTCGCGCCGTCTTAGCTCGCCCGGCATCAGTAGCGCGCTACCCATCAGTAGACCTGCTCCTCCAGAGATAAAGATCGCCGTCAATTCCAACACTCCATGGCCACTCATAAAGATAATAATTGGTAGAAACTTGTACTTTATACAGAGTGTAAGGATCGTTCCTATATGCAATCCATTCATTGCCAAAATATAGATTGGTCCAATGGCGGTAAAGATGCCTGTGACAAAGGCGAAGATAGCCACTTTGGTATTATTGGCCCAAATTGAGGAGGAGAAGATTGGGTTGGCCTGGTTGATCTGTTCTGTCCAGTTGTAATGATTGCGTACGCTATCAAGTATGCCAGGCGCAACTAACTCACTAAAACTCTCATCACGCACAACAAAGATGGCAGCAAAGATTATTGCGGCAAGAAAGAAGCCGAAGGCTGCTATAGTGTAGCGAAAAGTCTCGCGAAAGATTGCCGGAAAAGAGTAACGATAGAATCTCCAGAGGTCGCCAAAGCTAGAACGCTCGGTACGGTAGATCGCACCATGTGCCCTTCCTACCAGATTGTTTAGGTAGTTGACAAGGCGGCGATCACGTATCTCACGACGGGCAATAGCAAAATCGGCAGCAGTACGTCGGTAGAGGCGGCCAAATTCCCGTACTTCAGCGCGTGTCAATCGGTGTAACCGATCACCTATCGTCATTGCTAACAATTGCTCTAGTCGAACCCAATTCTCCTTGTGTTTCTCGATGAAATCTTTTGCCATGGATGCTAAACTGTCTCCACCTAAAGGAAAGGATCTAGTATGCAAGCAACGTCCTTTGACGACGATCTAATTATCGAGACACCAGAACATGTGGAACTAACTTTTGCCCTGGCAAGCGTCGGCAACCGTTTTCTTGCTAGTTTAATAGACCACACATTTCAAGCCTTGGCAATAGTGATCCTTGGGATCATTATGTTCTCATATGAAGAATCGCTCAGATCGTTGATTGGGAGTATAGGTTTTACCTGGCTAGCAGCTATTGTGATTGTGGCATTTTTCCTTGTCTACTTTGGCTACTTCGCCTTTTTCGAGACAATCTGGAGTGGTCAGACACCTGGCAAACGTTGGCTTAAATTACGTGTAATACGTACAGATGGACGGCCGATCTCGGCCTTCGAGGCAATGGGACGCAATCTGATGCGCAGTTTTGATTTCCTTCCTGGTGGGTATGGTATTGGCGTGCTCTCAATCATACTAAGCAAGAACTCCCAACGTTTAGGTGATATGGTGGTGGGCACAGTAGTAGTAAAAGAGCGGTCGGATGAAGCCCCTCAATTAGAAGAAGTGCTCTCGGTGCACGAACAGGAGATGCGCCAGCAGCAGGCAACTATGTTATTACATAGGTTTGATCCACGTCGTCTAACTGAACAAGAATGGCTTGTGATAGAGACTTTCTTACGCCGCCGACAGGAATTACCGGAAACCGTACGGCGTACAACGGCCACACAGATAACAT
>JBFLVQ010000713.1:0-4754 GCA_040758525.1 Acidobacteriota bacterium | reverse complement strand
ACTCGCGCTTTTATCACTTTTCAGATCCCTGAAGTGGTGCAACTCGATCGTAATTGGAATGAATATGCTGCGCGTTACTCACACTGGTTATCGAATGCGCCATATCCCCGTTTAGTAAAAGATTTCTATGTGATAGATGTTTATGGCGCCCATCAATTACGTATATCGCGCTTTGACCCTACTAATAAACAGTTCCAGGCTATTGCTTGGCCCGCTCAGCTAGCCGGTTACCGACAACTGTGTGAAAAGGAATTTCAGCGTTACATGAATCTTGAGAATGAGCCATTCCTACAACGCCTGCCACCCGTGCTAGCCGATGTACCTGCGCTGGCCATCTCTTTTACTCATGTGATGCCAATACCGGGATTTTCAATGACTCTAGATCCTGTTGCTGGCAATAGCCGTATTTTCCCGGTGTTTGGCTATACAATTATTACTTTCGATCTTGATTACCTGAGAAGCGAGTTTATTCCTATGCTCGCCAAACGCCATTTTGTTAATGGTGATCAACTCGATTACCGTTTAGTAATACGACAAAGCAACGATACCAAAAAGTTGATCTATCAATCTGACACTAATCCCATCGATGAAATGCTTACCAGTAGTGATGCGCGGATAAATTTTTTCCGATTACGCTTCGAACAATTTGATAAACTCTTTTTCGATCGCAGGAGTATTAAAGATCCCCCACTCCAAACCAACAATTTTGTCGCCAGTTATAGCACCACCATTAATATCGAGCGTATGCCAGCTCGTATAGCGACTCCTGCCGTTGGCGCTAGCAAGAAAGAGATACGCCTGTTCAAAGCAAATCTAGATGAAGTTAATTGGCAACTACTGCTGCAGCATCGCGCTGGTTCATTGGAAGCAGCAGTAGCCAGTGTACGCTATCGTAATCTAGCAATCAGTTTCGGGATTATGCTGTTGTTTGGTGTCAGTGTAGCAATGCTGGTTGTCTCAACAAAAAGGGCACAGCGCCTGGCGCAACAGCAGATCGAATTTGTTGCTGGTGTCTCTCATGAACTACGTACGCCGCTTGCCGTGATCTGCTCGGCTAGTGAGAATCTCGCTGATGGACTGATTAATAACCAACAACAGATCAAACGTTATGGTGAATTGATTAAAAGTGAAGGCCGCCGACTTACCGAAATGGTTGAGCAGGTGCTAGAATTTGCAGGCTCGCAATTAGGGCACAAATCTTATCAACTACAGCGCGTCGATATTACTGATATCATCAACAATGCGCTGACAGCTACTAGCACTCTGATCAAAGAAGGAGACTTCCAGGTCGAATGTCAGCTCGCACCTTCTCTACCTACTGTAATGGCGGATGCTCATGCCCTACAACGTGCTATTCAGAATCTGCTCAGTAATGCAATTAAGTATAGTGGCGACAATCGCTGGCTTGGCATTAGCGCACAAGCCAATACAACACAAGTAGAGATCACCATACGTGACAAAGGACTAGGTATTGCACCAGAAGATCTGCCCCATATCTTTGAGCAGTTTTATCGTGGTCAAGAGGTTATTTCTGCACAGATTCATGGTAGCGGTTTAGGTCTTAGTTTGGTTAAACAGATTGTTGAAGCCTGTCGGGGAAGTGTGACGGTAGAAAGCACCGTTGGTAGAGGCAGTGCTTTTACCATATATCTTCCCATAATCACTGAAACAGAAACGGCTAGCGACGAGCCATTGAAAGCAGATTATGAACAAGCGCATCTTGCTCGTCGAAGATGAGCCAGGACTGGTATTAACGCTTACTGATCGACTGGTGAGCGAAGGCTACCAGGTAGAGACTGCGCGTGATGGCGAACTAGGATTGATACGTGCTACTAGTGAAATGTTCGATCTGATCATTCTCGATGTAATGCTTCCACGCAAAAATGGCTTTGATGTCTGTCGCGATCTGCGCCAACAGCGTATGATAACACCTATACTTATGCTTACTGCCCGTGGCCAAGTGATCGACAAGGTATTAGGATTGAAACTTGGCGCCGATGATTATCTTACCAAACCTTTCGAAATGATCGAATTACTAGCACGTATCGAAGCCTTGCTACGTCGTGTGCCAAGCGCCCCAGAAGCCTCTCCAGATATCTACCAATTTGGATCTGTACGGATAGATTTTCGTCGCGCCGAAGTACAACGTGATGGGCTGTTTGTAGAACTCTCTGCACGTGAGTTTAAGCTGTTACAATATTTCATCGAACATCGTGGGGTAATACTTTCCCGTGATGAACTGCTAAATGGAGTCTGGGGCTATAATGCTATGCCATCTACACGAACTGTGGATGTACATATCGCCTGGCTACGTCAGAAACTGGAAGTTAATCCTCGTCACCCTCAATTTATTCTTACCGTCCATGGCCTAGGTTACAAATTTGTTGGTTGATTACTACAACTGTGTGACCCGCCGACAATGTTTGTATTCAGAAAAATATCAGGGTACTTTTTACCCTGATAAAATGATGTCTCTAGAGGAGAATGCCATGGGCCGCGATAAAAAGAGAAATCCGGAACAAGCAATTAACCGACGGGAGTTTCTACAAGCAAGTATTTCTACCAGTCTTGCTGCAATGGCAATACCGCCGCTAGCATTGGCAGCAACAGTAAAACCATTTGAACTAGAAGAAACAACCATAGCAGATCTACAAGCAGGAATGAAATCAGGAAAGTTCACGGCACGCGCCCTAACAGAGATGTATCTTGAGCGTATACGTGAACTGGATCGGCAAGGACCAAAGTTATATTCTGTTATCGAGATCAATCCAGACGCACTCACCATTGCCGAGGAATTGGACCGTGAGTATAAAACCAAAGGGCCACGTGGTCCTCTGCATGGTATTCCTATTCTGATCAAAGACAATATTGACACGGCTGATCGTATGACCACAACAGCCGGTTCACTGGCGCTAGAGGGTTCTATTCCTTCTCTTGATGCTTTTGTGGCAGCACGGCTACGGGAAGCTGGTGCCGTCTTACTTGGTAAAACCAATCTTAGTGAATGGGCAAATTTTCGTTCTACACACTCTTCCAGCGGATGGAGCGGCCGTGGCGGACAGTGCCGTAATCCTTACGCACTCGATCGTAGCCCTTCTGGTTCCAGTTCAGGATCAGGGGTGGCAGTAGCCGCAAATTTGGTTGCTGTTGCGGTTGGCACAGAGACAGATGGTTCGATCACATCACCTGCCTCGGTCAATTCCATTGTTGGAATTAAACCAACACTTGGTCTAGTAAGCAGATCTGGCATTATTCCGATTGCGCATAGCCAGGACACGGCTGGCCCTATGACTCGTACTGTTACCGATGCCGCTATTCTGCTAGGCGCCTTAACAGGAATTGATCCTCGCGACAGTGCTACCAAAACAAGTGAGGGAAAATTCTTTACTGACTATACACAGTTCCTAGATCCACAAGGATTACGTGGCGCACGTCTAGGAGTAGCACGAAAATTCTTTGGTTATAACGAAAAAGTAGACAAACTGATCGATAGCTGTATCGAGGAGATGAAGAAACAGGGCGCCATTATAATTGATCCCGCTGATATTGCCACGGCAGGAAAATTTGATGCATCAGAATTCGAAGTACTGCTATATGAATTCAAAACAGATTTAAATGCCTATTTGGCTACCTTAGGCGATAAAGTGCAGGCACGCTCACTTAAGGCTCTGATCGAATTTAATGATCGCCATCGTGATAAGGAGTTGACCTATTTCGGTCAAGAGATATTTATCATGGCAGAAAAGAAGGGCCCGCTTACCACCAAGGCTTACCGACAAGCATTAGATAAGAATCTGCGCCTTTCTAGAACCGCTGGTATTGATGCGATCATGCTTAAACACCGACTAGATGCACTAATCGCGCCTACGGGCGCACCAGCTTGGACAATAGATCTGCTTAATGGGGATCATTTCACAGGAGGATGTACAACTCCGGCAGCAGTTGCTGGTTATCCACATATTACTGTACCAGCAGGATATAGTTATGGCTTGCCAATTGGTATCTCATTTTTTGGAAGGGCTTATAGCGAGCCTAAACTGATTAAATTGGCCTATGCCTTTGAACAAGCTACACGTGCACGCCGACCACCTCGCTTCCTCCCCACTGCCGACTTAGGCAGCTAACCAAAAGCACTAAGCCCTGTGGTATATTGCCACAGGGCTTTTAACGCCAAGCTTAGGGTGTCTCATCTCCAATCGTACTACCATAAAATTCTCGCTCTTTTGCTTTGCGAATCAAGAAAGCCTTCTTAAAAGCCTCTGTTTCGCCATGCTTATCAATTGAGACCGTAGTACGACATATTACATGTGGACGGGGACTCCAGCTTACCTCATAGACAGGATGATAAGTAATTTCACCAGATTTGGTTCGACAAGACTTTAGCCGCCGTTGAATACCAACGACACCAGTGCGATTGCGAGGGCTTCTTGTCACAACTACACGATCTGTCCTAGGCTTACCGAGCTCTTTCTCTATTTCATCACGAAATTGAATCGCTGCTGCCAAAGCCTCTTCACGACCACCCAGTCTTTCATCAGGGAAAAACTTTGCCGTCCAATTACCTTTGAATCCTACTCTCACATACCAACCATGGGTACGTTTATCTATTTGATCTATTCTGCTAATCCCTTTGTATCTGCTTATTGGTCTCGCCATAGGGTTTCTTTAAATTCCTTATCACATTGAAAAATTTACTGTTAATAAGGTGAAATATAGGCGAAATTGAAGTATTTTGTCAAGCCTAGGATGGCAGG
>JBFLVQ010000712.1:0-4756 GCA_040758525.1 Acidobacteriota bacterium | reverse complement strand
TGTATATAGACGAGCTAACTTTAATGCGCCTTCAATCGATTCTGTTCCACTAGAGCACCAGAAGGCTTTACGCAACTGGCCGGGAGTAACTGCGGCAAGACGACGAGCAGCTTCGGCAGCAATTGGATTGAGCAGTTCCTGAGAATGTAAACCAAGCCGATCGAGTTGAGCTTTGATCGCGGCAATCACACGTGGATGGCGGTGGCCTAGTGCGAAGATGCCATATCCGCCTAAGCAGTCTATAAATTCATGACCATAGATATCACGCATCAGGCAGCCTTCGCCTTGCCATTCTACGATGCGTGCATCTCCACTCTTCTTACGTGGTATCAATGAACGGTTCAGATAGGCATTGTAATTGTCAACGCACTCGTCAACAATCTCTGCCTTCTCTTGTGCAGATGGCTCATAGTTGATACCGATCTTCATGGCGTCTCCTAAGAGGTCAAATCTTTCATAGTATCTTCCAGCGCTTCTAATACTTGATCCAACAATTCGCGTGAAATGTTTAGTGCTGGTTCGATACGTATCACCTTGGCATTAAGCAGTGTACCTGCCACCAATACACCACGTCGGAAGAGGCCAGCCGCTACTGCGTAGCCAAACTCTGTGTCAATAAATTCGAGACCAATAAGCAATCCCTTGCCACGTACGTCGATCAAGTACTCAGGATATCGTGCTTGTA
This sequence comes from Acidobacteriota bacterium, assembly GCA_040758525.1. Taxonomy (GTDB): domain Bacteria; phylum Acidobacteriota; class Blastocatellia; order Chloracidobacteriales; family JADJPF01; genus JBFLVQ01. The sequence goes on along the minus strand of JBFLVQ010000712.1, from coordinate 4,071 downwards.
GTTCTCGGAAGCGTTTGACCAAATATTCGCCACTACTAGTTGCTTGGCCAGACAGATCCTCTTCCAAGGTAACATGCACCGCAGCAATCCCAGCCGCACAGGCAAGTGGATTACCGCCAAAGGTTGAGGAATGGATAAATGGATTCTCTTCCAGTTGCTCCCAGATCTCTGGTGTAGACATAAAGGCAGAGAGAGGCATTACCCCACCACCCAAGGCTTTGCCCAAGCACATAATATCGGGCGCAACATCCCAATGATCTAGGGCAAAGAGTTTACCAGTGCGGCCTAAACAGGTCTGTACCTCATCAGCAATTAACAACACCCCATATTTGTCACAAATTCTACGCAATTTCGGCCAATAATCATCGGGTGGAACAATTGCGCCCGCCTCTCCCTGTACTGGCTCGGCAATCACAGCAGCGATCCCCATACCAACATCCTGCGCCTTCTGCAACTCCCAATCAACTTCTTCAGCATCACCAAAGGGCACAAAAAAGACATCCTGCAACAATGGCTCAAAAGGCACACGATATTCGGCCTTGCCCATCAGGCTCATACTGCCATAGGACTTGCCATGGAAACCTTTAATACAACTGATAAAACCAGGCTTTTTGGTATACATACGGGCTAGCTTCATTGCCCCTTCAACGGCGTCAGTGCCGTTATTAATGAAGAAGCTATACTGTAGATCGCCAGGCGCGATCTCGCCCAGTAGTTCGGCCAATGCACCACGTAGCGGATCGAAAAGCTCCTGGCTGGAGAGCGGCATACGCCGTAGCTGATTGGAGACGGCTTCGATGATCTTGGGGTGCTTGATACCAGCGCTATAGATACCGTATCCACCTAAACAGTCTATGAAACGGCGGCCCATAATGTCGGTGATAATTGAGCCTTGACCATCCCATTCAATGGCTGGCGATGTGCCTGCCTCAGTCATAGATTTACGGTATTCTAAGAATCCTCTATTGTAATAAGAGCTGAAGTTTTCTATGGTATCGCGAACAATGCGCCGTTTCTGATATTCATTCTGATTATCGGAAGAAATTATCTTTAACCAGCGTTCTGATTCTGCAATAACCTTTTGAAAACGATCTTTTCTCTCATCAGGTTGATCGTTGACTAATCTCATATTCATAATGTTACCTCTAAGAGAAAGCGGCTAAGACCTTTCCCGGCACACATAGGTAAAGGGACAAAAATACGCCCTTAACGCTGGTGCACGAGAAATTGTAGAGAGATTTCCTTCGGTAACACTATGTATCCCCTAAAAAGGGGTTCATCTTACGACGGCAGGCAATAATCGCTTTCTGGCAGGAATAGATATTAAGTTTTATCACGGGATCACCCGATTTTGCTTGCATAACTCACCTGGCTTTACACTACTTTATACCTCATTAAAAAAATATGCTAACTTAGCAAAAATATCTGTGTCGTGCCGAGGAGTCAGCAAATTCCGCTAATTAAATAATATAGGTCTACCTAATGGAAAGTAACTCATCCCCGCAATCAAGTCAAGACTTGACTAAGCGAGAAGGAAATTCGAATATTTAAGAGTTTGTTTTTACCCCGCTTTCTTTCACTATGTAAGTTGGGTAGATAAATAGCGGCCGCAGCAGTGCACAGGCTTGCGCGGTCTTTCGATCATCGACTTTTTTGAGGTAACTAAGTGTTTAAAAGAAATCGACTCCTGACATTGATAATCACTCTTTTGCTGCTGACCAGCACGTTATTGGCACAGCAACGACCACAAGCTGATCGCGCCAGCATCCTGGCTGCCACCGACAACATTCTCAAGGACGTTAGCCAAATGCGCGGCCTGCCCGCTAAAACACCGGTTAAATCTGGCTTCAAGACCCATTCAGAATTGGAAACTATTATCATTCGTGATCTGGATGAAGAGAATAGTCCACAAGAATTGCAAACGCAAACCAAACTACTGACCCGGCTTGGCCTTATTCCTAAAGGCTATGCCATTCGGGAAGAGATGATCAAGTTACTTGGCGAACAGATTGGCGGGTTTTATGAGCCACGTACTGGTGAGTTCTATCTAGTTGACTGGCTTGAATTGGAAGAACAAAAGCCGGTAATGGCGCATGAACTTATGCATGCCATACAGGATCAAAATTTTGATCTACGTCGCTTTGAGAAATTTCCCAAAGATCAGGGCGATCAGGAACTGGCGATTCATGCCCTTATTGAGGGTGAAGCCACTGTCGTTATGTTTAACTACATATTCAAACCACAGGGGCTAGATATCACGAAGATTCCTATCCCCCTCTCTTCCATACTTGATACTGCCAATAAAGGGGATGATGCGCGTTTCCCCATACTCACCAACACGCCTGCGGCGATTCGGGAAACGCTTGAATTTCCCTATTTCTATGGCGCCTCTTTTGTACAAGAGGTAGTGCGTCGCAGCTCTTGGCAGAAGATCTCTGATCTATACACTGAGTTGCCTGAAAGCACTGAACAGATCTTACACCCAGACAAATTCTTTGAACGTGATCACCCTATTAAAATTAAGCTCGCTGAATTGAGCAAGGAACTAGGCAAAGGTTGGCGTAAAAGCGATATCAATATACATGGTGAGTTTGGCTACTACTTAATCCTTGCTCAATACCTTGATAAGAAGCGCGCCCAAGCGGCAGCAGCAGGTTGGGGTGGAGATCAATTTATTTTTTACGAACAGACAGACGGGGACAACAACGCGATCACACAATTTACTACTTGGGATCAAGAGAAAGAGGCTGTCGAGTTCTTTGAAGCCTATAATGAACGTACGCTTAAACGTTATCACCAACCTAAGCCTGTTAAGGAAGAGGCTAATCTGAAAATCTACAATACCGAAGATGGGTTGATCCTTATCGAGCGACGTAATGCGGACGTGCTGATCATTGAAGGGCTCAAGGAGTCACAACTACCTACTACTCGTGATGCGATCTGGAAACAATACCCAATCGCTACCACTTCCAACAAGTAGATCCTTATTAAACCTATCGGGATGCGACTAACACCTTTGTCGCATCCTTAACTATCTTGCTTAACGCACCTCGATCGAAATATTGGTAGCAGGAAACTTCTCCTTGCCATACTTTACCCATGCAACGATCGTGTAGATACCAGTACGATTAGTAGGAAAGTTTATTGGACAAGAGAAATCGCCTTCTTCCGCATTATAACGTATTGTACCGACTAGGCCGTCTGTATACTGGTAACCATCCGGCAATATTGGCCGCATTACATAATGATCATCAGGAAAACTATAAGGTGTGACTAATTTGAGTAGTTCATCGACACTGAACTTCTTAGGTAATGGCTCATAGAAGACTTCTATATAAGCCAAGTCGGTCTTATCGAAAAGCATGCTACCCTTAACTTCGATCTTTTCGCCTGGCTTGGCATGGCGTGGAACAGGTTTTATTTCAATGTAGCGTGCAATGAACTCTTCAGCAAATCTTATCCCGCTGGTGCTGACAGAGACCCCTATACCAACATGTGTATGCTGTGGTTGTAGTATATTGCGGCGATGTCCATCGTTGGGGGGTTGCTCATTGTACATTCCCATATGCAACTGTTCTACTGCTTGTTGGATACGGGCAATATCAAAGCGTATACTACTCCACTGGCTTGCTACGTTTTCCATCACAGCTTCTGTGCCACCGGCGAAGGAATAGCGTATATATGGCTTATAACCAGCTTGGTTCCAATGGCTGATATAGCCAGCTTGGAGCATCTCTTGGCAATGTTGATCAGCGATCTTAGAAGCGAATTCATCAATCTGTACATGGCGCAGCCCATGCGCACGGCGTTGCTGGTTGATAACACTCACTATGCGTTGCTTGATCGTTTTTATCTCAGCTTCTGATAGCAGGGTATTATCCTGTGCTGGCGTTAAAGACGAAAGCAGCATCACCAGCATAGAGCCAATACTGAAAATCCGTAAGTAGCAGGAAGTTGATTCAGTAGTCTTGAACATGGCACTATTCAGTTTCACATATGAATTTATATGTCCGTATATGCGGAACGATTGCTAATAATACCATTAGAACCTGTTTTATTTCATCAATATGT
>JBFLVQ010000711.1:0-4766 GCA_040758525.1 Acidobacteriota bacterium | reverse complement strand
AATTGATTGATCCAAAAACAGAAGATAGATTATCGATATCGATTAGTGAAAAACTCCAATTGGCTTCAGCAATCGAAAGGCTACCGGAAGGTTATCGAAAAGTGTTCATACTACATGATATCCTAGGTTACCAACATGCAGAGATAACACGCCTTCTTGGTATTGCTGCAGGAACGTCTAAGTCGCAACTTCACAAGGCACGTCTGAAGCTACGTAGCATCTTGCAGGAAAAGGTAAAAGTAGTCTGCCAGAGCCCGTTCAATAATTGATCTTGGCATTGTCCTTGCGAAATAACTATTAGGATCATCAATTCAGCAGAGCCTGTTTTCACCAATTTGTGCACAGTACTGTTAAGTAAGATTTATAGCAGAGTAAGGAGGGACAGTAGTAATGAATACTAAAAATAGAAAAATTGAAAAGCATCCTCAAACCAAGCCCGTTAGTAAAAAACAGATAGAAAAAAACCCTAACTATATCACGCTTCCCGCTACTAGAGCGGAGAAGTCAGATCCAGAAGCCGTATGGGGAAGGCCATCCTGGGACCCTGATGTAGGAGATGAGAATCAAGAAGAAGCCAGGATTATCACAGACGCAACAACTAGACCTTAAATAGGAGCATTATGAGTAATAGAATAGATTGGAGTGATAAAGAAAGATCGGTTTGGGTGGCGGCCGGACCAGTAATATTGGAGGGCGATTTAAGCATACCTGATCGCGCTCAAGGTATTGTGCTGTTTGCACACGGGAGTGGCAGTAGCCGACACAGTCCACGTAATCGCTCTGTTGCCCAGACGCTCTATAGAGCAGGACTAGCAACATTACTAGTAGATCTGCTTACAAAAGATGAAGAAGCTGTTGATATGAGAACTGCGCACCTACGTTTTGACATTGGCCTGCTGGCAGAGCGGTTGCTTGGTGCCACGGATTGGCTTACCAACAATCTTGTTACCCATGATCTGAAGATTGGCTATTTTGGTGCAAGCACAGGTGCCGGTGCAGCACTGGTTGCCGCAGCAGAACGTCCACTTGTTGTTAATGCCATTGTCTCTCGCGGTGGACGTCCTGACTTAGCTGGGACGGCACTGCCTCACGTTAAAGCGCCCACACTCCTTATTGTTGGTGAGAATGATGTCCCAGTAATCGGATTGAACTTAGAGGCAATGCAACTGCTCAACATAGAAAAGAGACTAGAGATCGTTCCTGGCGCAACTCATCTATTTGAAGAGCCTGGTGCATTAGAACAGGTCGCAAAATTAGCAGTTGATTGGTTCAAACACTATTTCACAGTAGCTAAAAAGATACCTGTGTCTGCCTAGTAACAACATCCAGACAAATTCAGCTTGCTCTTAAGCTCATCTTCTAAAGCTCAAATAATCTAGGGGGATAACAATTGAGCAGACCGTTATCCTCCTTTTTAATCCCACAGATAAGCTAGACCCATCTTTTCCTGACCCTATCTCTTGCCCACCCTACTTATTTTGATTGATAATAATTAGGCTCTGATCATCGTCCCAACATTACCGTGTGTATCGAAAGGAGCAGAAGTAATGCGGCTATTGGCGCTCTTTTTAACTATTATATTAATGCTTACAATTATTCCTCAAAGTGAAGCTCAGTTACTATCGCCATCTCAGCAAGATCGGTCCGAGGCACAGTCTGATAGTGAAGAGGATAAGACTATTAAAGTTGAGACTACCGTAGTTACGGTTCCGATTATTGCTAGCACTTCAAATGGTACTTATGTCACCGACTTAAAAAAAGAAGAGTTTACCATTAACGAAGATGGTAATAACCAGGAGATCGTCTTCTTTGCCACTGTGACCGAACCTTTCCAGGTTGTCCTACTACTTGATACCAGTGGCAGTACTGAAGAGAAGTTGGCACAGATTCAGAGTGCAGCTAAGACTTTTGTTGACCAATTACAACAAGGGGATCGTATCAAAGTCATCTCATTCGATGATGAGATTTATCAGTTAAGCGATTTTACCAATGATCGTGCCACATTAAAGAAAGCTATCGATACAGCAAGAGCAGGCCAAGGCACAAAACTCTATGATGCGGTACAACTAGCGCTACGGGCACTAGGCAAAGTACAAGGACGGAAAGCGATCGTGCTTTTTACTGATGGTGTAGATTTCCGTAGTGATTCTGCACGTCAGGATGATAATCTACGTGCAGTTGAAGAGTCAGGAGTGGTTGTCTATCCAATTCGCTTCGACACTCGTGTGGAGACTGAGAGAATAGCACGTCAACAACAACGCACCGGTCAGCCAATCGATCCTAGTGTTATCCTAGGTGGAGGCGGTCAGCCTAACGGCACAACTCCACCTACTGTAGGTGGTGGCTCGCCGGTTCCTCGTGGTGGCCAGAATGATCCGTTTAAATTGCCTATCCCTCTTCCTACTAATCCCCCAGTAATTGGTGCACCAGACCAAGGCCGTGATACCAATGGACGCTTCCCCGACAATCGTTTTCCTGACCAAGATTTTCCTGATCGTCGTGAAGACTCTCTCAGCGTTTATCTCAACACTCTCTATAAACAGGCAGATCTATACCTGAACAGCTTAGCTACACAATCAGGTGGCAAAATCTATCGTGCCGATACACTCAGCCTTCTTCCTGGCGCTTTTTCACAAATTGCTGCAGAATTACGTACACAATACTCGCTTGGTTATTACCCATCAAATCCAGTACGTGATGGAAAATTTCGTAAGATCAAAGTACGTACCTCGCGAAAAAATGTCTCTTTACGCACTCGCCCAGGTTATCGTGTTCCGCGAAATAACCGACCAGATAATTAACCTAAAGGAGTCTATAGATGTCCACCGCTATACCCTTGGAGATAAAAAAGACCGCTCCTAATGAAGTAATGGTGTGTTGGAAAGATCACACTAGTAAATTTTCGACCAAATATCTGCGTTGTGAGTGCGCTTGTGCAGGTTGTGTTAGCGAGATCACTGGTAAGCGTATACTCGATCCTAATACGGTTTCAGAAGATATAACAATAACCAAAGCCATGAATGTAGGTAGCTATGGTGTGCAATTCTTCTTTAGTGATGGACATAGCAATGGAATATATACCTGGACACATCTGCGTCAAATCTGTCCTTGTTCACAGTGTCGAACCCCCAAATAGTGCTCTGCTTAGAGAAACAGCCTGCACCAGAGTAGATATGTTTCTTACTCTGGTGCAGACTTTGATTAACTAAGGGTGTAGTAAGCTGCTTTGCAGAGAGAGAATCAATTACTGTCTCTAGCGATTCACGATGCCCTTTTACTATCCTTCTCCTTCTCCTTCTCCTTCCCCTATACATACATTACTGCCAAGTATCGGAATACAAATATTCGATGGTTCGTCTGTTGTTGTAGATAGTTGGTATTCTCTATCAAGATCATCATTGTTAATAGAGACAACAAATTTTAAGTCAACCGGTATTTTATTATCAAAACTGGATAGATTATTAATCTTCTCGTTAGCAGCCTGTAAACATTTTCGCCACACGACTAAACCTAATGCATTTATATCTGCATTGTTGCTATCGGTCTGCTCAAGTTTGTCGATCGCGGCTTGAATAAGTTGGCTAGTGATCTGCTGATCAATACCGCTGTGATCTGTTTTTATATTCTGACTCATTTTATATTACCTCCATAAATACTGTGATAGTAAAAATATTAAAGTCGAACTTATCAAACTCCCTACAATTATCGTAGTTTTTTCTGCTCTCATTAAATAACGCACAGATCTTAATCAATAAGGCTCATCTGGTTAAAAATTTTCTAAAAAATAGTCTCTTGAATTAAAGTACGAGGTTTTTCGTTGACACTACGAAACGATTCGTACTATTATGGAGAACAACTAAGAGTAAGAGGTTTGTGATATGGGGAAAGAGAATCTACCAAAGCCAACAGATGCAGAATTAGAGATACTAGGGGTGTTATGGGAGCGTGGTGCAAGCACAGTAAGAGAAGTACATGAAGTGCTCAATACCCGTAAGTTAACTGGCTATACGACGATTTTAAAACTTATGCAAATCATGTTGGAAAAGGGGTTAGTAAAGCGCGATGAGAGCCAACGTGCGCATATCTATGAAGCAAAGTTTGCTAGAGAACAGACGCAACGTTGGTTATTAACCGATCTACTTAACCGTGTATTTGATGGTTCGGCAGTAAAGTTGGTAATGCAGGCGCTTTCTACCAAAAGAGCCTTGCCAGAAGAGTTGGTCGAGATCAGGAAGGTTCTTGATGAGCTAGAGAGGAGTGACAAAAAATGAGGACAATAGATTCATTCTTTTCATCTCAGTACATACAGGTGATAGGTTGGACATTATTACATTCTCTCTGGCAAAGTGTGCTGCTGGCTGGTTTTCTCGCTTTTGCACTATTGGTATTACGCAGACATTCAGCAAACTTACGCTATCTTGCTGCCATTATCGTATTAGTAATGGCGTTCTGCTTATTGCCAGCTACTTTTCTCTTACTGGCTCGTCCTGTGCTATATACAAGTAGTGAATTACCTATGGTTGACAATGAAGCAATTAAAAGTGGCAATCATAGACAGCTTACTACTAAAACTGATCAGCAACTAGAGATTCTACCAAATCTAACGGCTCAATCCTCTGTATCAGAATTACCAAATCAGTTTCAGCGTTGGGCAGAAGATCGCTTCTCACCACTGATACCTTGGTTTGTTGTTATCTGGTTGTTAGGAGTATGCTACTCATCAATCCGGCTAATAATTCAATGGAAAATAGTAATAAGATTAAAAT
>JBFLVQ010000710.1:0-4783 GCA_040758525.1 Acidobacteriota bacterium | reverse complement strand
CGCTATTTACAGATTAGTAAGTAACTACATCTACAAGAGACTAAGACAGATAAGAGAATTCCTGTAAGAAGGTGGTTTAGCAGATTGTGTTTCGCTGTCCAGATCAGATAACAAAAGATGTCAGCTTATTATTGACAAAATCTGTCACTAATCTCTCTATTATCATATGAAAAGATAGCTATGTTGCATTACAGCTAACTGCCATTGAGCAGTTCAACTATACTCTGCTTCTGTATGTGGTGGTCACAATTTCACGGCGCAGTTTGGGGGCACCGGTATTTGAATCCCAACCTACAAGATACCCGCTACCATTTGATAACAACCGCTTGAATATTATTGAACCGATTGCTTACCTACGCTTTCAGCATAAGGAAATCTTTGCCGCAGAGTATCAACAAACATTCTGTTTGCTGAAGCAGAGAAGATCTCCAACGGAGAATAGCCCCGTTGCCAGGCAAGCCAGAAGGTGAGTATCAGCGCAACAATAGTTATGACAAAGTTCGGCCAGGCATTCAATGCCCACTGTCCCTGCCAGGTCAACTGAAAAGAGTTCGAGAATGGCAGCAAGTAAGGAATAGGCCATTGATAACCATCCGGCCCGCGCGATCCAGCCAGATCGCATATTAAATGCAGATGCACACTGATAAATGCCAGCAATGTTGTAGTCCAACGCCGCATCGATATTAGCAACGCGATGACAGTAATAAGCAATACGAAGCCGAGATTATGAGCAAGAATATGATGATATTCCGACCACCAGTTTAAAGGATGTTGTGAGTTTTGTGTGATGAGATCAGCGACTATCCCCAAACCATCAATGTCTGGCGCGACACCAGCAATGGTAATAATCACTCGCTCTCTTTTATTGATGCTGGTGGTGGCGTTGGCTGTCAACCAGCCTATCAATAGATGTGTAATCGGGCTCATGCAGACATTCTATAAGGATTTTGTCGATGCTGCTATACTAATTTCATGAGACAGGAAGACGATAAAATAGCGCACAGTTCTGGGATAGACTCTATCAGGAAGGCCACATGCCCTGGGATGCCAGCAGCGTACCGCAAGCTTTGAATGATTTCTTGGTTGATGAAACATTTTGCACAGCAGCATAATACTCATTGTTTTGGCTGCTGCTAATGTCAAGAGTTGTTTTTTAAAGTGAAGTAGTCGATCCTGTACCTGGGCTGGCACTGCCATGGCGCTTCTCCAAATTGATGTTGATTTTGGCAAATTTCAACCTATCAATTCGGTTATTTCCTTGGCAACTGTCAACCCCCTATTTGATCAGTACAATTTTACTTCTTTTACGCTACAATATAAGCCCCAGGATTCACATATTGAGCCATGGGAGATTATGGTAGTTTGGCTTGCAATGGACGCACCTATTTATGTAGCTTAGTCTTTGAAAACGTAAAATGGTAAAAATGGTAAAATTAGAACTGCAACCGTGACACTGACAGTTTATGCTAGCGACCCCTATTTTTAATAATAAAAGCCAACTGGGCAATTAGCAGTTTAAAGAAATAGCGCTAAAGGTGTGCTTTTATGTGCACGTTTAGTTACTTAGGTAACAGCAAAAAACCGTATGACATTTCAATTACTTCTACTCCTCATGGCTAGTTTATACTGGAAAAGATCTCTGTTTACACTATTACTCTGTCTACTATTCTTATTTAATTCTCCTCTACCAGTACCAGCAAAGAGCTTACTATCATTACAACAACAAGCAGGCAATAGCAAAAATAGAGAGATATTAGTGTTAGGCAAAACCATTGAGCGAGAATTGAAAGGTGGTGAAACCCATTCATACATCATTGCATTAAATACAGGAGAATATCTTCACACATTAGTTCAACAAAAAGGGATCGATGTAGTGGTATTACTATTTTCTCCTGAGGGCAGACAGATCATTGAAGTTGATAGCCCTAATGGTACTTATGGACCTGAACCAATCTACTTTATTGCCGAAACAGCAGGCTTATATCGCCTAGATGTGCATTCATTGGTTAGAGAGGATTACAATGGGCTCTATAGTGTAACAGTAGCAGAGCTAGCAGAAGCAACACCACAGCATAGAAAGTCTGTTATTGCGCAGCAATTGTTTATACAAGCTGAAGAATTACGCTATCAAAAGTCTTTCAAAGAAGCCATTGAAAAATATTTGGCCTCACTGACATTATGGCAGGAAACCCATATAGACGAACGTGTGGCCACCACGCTAAATACTATAGGCGAGATTTTCATTGATCAGAATAACCCCAAAGAAGCTTTCACATATTATGATAAAGCTTTAGCACTCGCCCGTAAGACAACAGATCGACCTAATGAAGCGGTATCACTCCTGGGCATGGGTAGAATAAACTATTATTCAGGAAATTTAGAAAGCGCGTTGCAATGTTATCGTGATGCACTGATCTTATTGCGAAGGATTGGAGATCAGGGGAATGCAGCCGTAGTGCTTACTTTCCTGGGTGAAATATATACACAGCTTGGTGAGCATCAACAGGCTCTTAATCAACAGATCGAAGCACTTAATGTATTTCAAGCGCTAAAAGATATAAATGCAGAAGCCAACACACTCAATAATATTGGTGTTAGCTATGCTTATTTAGGAAAGATTGAAATAGCGATCGACTACTTTAAAAAAGCCCTTAAAATATACAGAGCCATCGGTAATAAGGCCAGTGAAGTCAATGTCCTCAGTAGAATAGTTTTAATGTACAATTCCACCAACGATATCCCGCAAGTAATCGATAGCCTTACTGAGGTACTCTCTTTATACAAAGGTATGAACAATCCCGACCAAAAAATGATAGTAATCACGCTCGATCATATTGGTTCATTATACAAGAATTTAGGAGCGTTTATGAAAGCATTGGATTACTATCAACAGGCACTTGAGCTTGCCGAAACAATACAGAACCCTTTAGGAGTAACCCTCGTTTGGGGTAATATAGCAGAAGTTTACTACCTTTTAGGAGATCAAGAAAAAGCACTACAGTACTGCAACAAAAAATTAGCTGCAGAGCAGGCTTTCAGCGATAAGTTAAAAGGGAGTGGGCTGGGATATGACTCAAAAATGAAGACTCTATTTCTGATGGCACGAATAAAAAAGGAGAGCGGCAAACTTGATGAAGCGCTAAATTATATTAAAGCAACAATAGTTGAATTAGAATCGTTACGTGCCAATATTATCGTTGAGAATTTACTGATATCCAATTCTGAAAATACACAAGATTATTATGAATTCTATATTAATCTACTTATGACTCTGCATAGACTGGATCCTAGCAAAGGTTATGATGCTTGGGCATTGGAAGTTAATGAAAGAGCCCGCGCCTATGCCCTGCTTAAGCTGTTAAATGAAGCCAGGATAGATATTAATCAGGGGATAGATCCTAAATTATTCCAGAAGAAGCTTAATTTACAACGGCTGCTGAGTAAAGAAGCTGCATCTATAACACTTATATCCACAACACCAGAGCTTGACCAATTAATTGTAGAGCTTGATCAGATCGAAGCCCGCATACGCAAAGAAAACCCTAATTATGCAGCGTTAAAGTTACCACAACCATTAAACTTCACGGAAATACGGAGATTATTGGATACAGACACGCTGCTTTTGGAATACCATTTGGGAAAGGAACGCAGCTACATTTGGGCAGTAACATCTGATACAATGGCAAGTTTTGAACTACCTACTGCTGCTGAAATAGAAGTAGTTGCCAGCCGGGTTTACAAATTGTTGACAGAACATGTATCTAGCCAAGAGAAAAGCAGATCTGCTAAAAATACTAAACGCACTCCATTGTTAGGCCACAATGGTAGACTAGAGTTTGTAAAAAAAACTGATGCTGAATACTTCCAAGCCAGCGCTACTCTAAGCAAGATGATTCTCGGCCCCATAGCAGAACTATTAGGAAAAAAAAGGCTGGTAATAGTTAGTGATGGTGCGCTCCAGCTTATACCATTCTCTGCTCTGCCTGTTCCACAGACCAATATCATCTCCGCTACTACTCCATCTCTTTTTAATCAACACGAAATAGTACATAATCCTTCAATATCGGTACTATCAATATTGCGTGAGCAAATAACCAATCGTAAAGCAGCACCAAAAACAATGTTCTTGATTGCTGATCCTGTGTTTAGTAAAAAGGATGTGCGAGTAGTAGGCAAAGGTAGAACTAAACTTATAAAAGTAGCTTTTGCTGATAATGAATTAGATAAAGATAGAGAAGAAGATTTACCACTGGCAACAAGAGATCCAGATCCAAATGGAAACTTTCCTCGGTTAGAAAATTCCTATCTGGAGGCACAAGCCATTTATAGTTTAATACCGAGTGGTGAAGGCAGATTGGTGTTAGGGTTTGACGCCAGCAAGGAAGCATTAATTAATAACGATACGACTAACTATCGTTATCTACATTTCAGTACCCACGCAGTTACTAACAATGATTATCCCCAACTCTCGGGCCTGGTGCTCTCTTTAGTAGATCGCAATGGCAAAAAACGGGACGGCTTCTTGCGTCTACAGGATATCTACAACCTAAAACTATCAGCCGATTTGGTAGTGTTGGGCGCGTGTCAAACTGCAGTAGGTAAAAATGTCAGAGGCGAAGGATTAATTAGCTTAACCCGTGGTTTTATGTATGCTGGTGCGCCGCGCATAGTTGCTAGTCTATGGAAAGTCAATGATTCAGCAACCGCTCAATTTATGAAACTTTTTTATATTGCTATTTTGAAAAATGGGTTAAACCCTATAGCAGCATTACGTGAAGCCCAA
>JBFLVQ010000709.1:0-4783 GCA_040758525.1 Acidobacteriota bacterium | reverse complement strand
AGATTAATGAACTATCTATCGCAAAACACCATAATCTGATCTTAAGGGCTCTGCGTGGAGAGAATCTTACTACTTTTCCACGATATCCTGATAATTTTAGTAATAACGAGACCAGCCTGCAGATTAATAAAGCTGCTCTTGCCCATGAAATGGAGTTTGAAAACAGGTTTGAGCAGTGGTTAAAAGAGCGAGGAAAAAATTCTAAACAATAGACTCTCTAGTAAAGAACCTTATGCCGCAATTAACAGGAAAAGTTGCTCTCGTAACCGGAGCCAGTCGAGGTGTTGGCAAAGGTATTGCGCTAGAACTCATCGATGCAGGCGCAACCGTTTATATTACAGGTCGCACAGTTGAAGATATGAAATACCTTGAAGGCAAGGGTATTGCTCTTTACTGTGATCATCGTGATGATCTAGCAGTCGAGATGGTTTTTCGTCGCATTACCGATGAGCAAGGACGCTTAGATATACTTGTTAACAATGTCTGGGGTGGCTATGAGAATATGATCGAGAATGGTGAATTTACCTGGTCACGCCCATTCTGGCAGCAGCCTCGCTGGCGATGGGATGCAATGTTTCAAGCTGGTGTTCGTGCCTATTATGTTGCTAGCCAATTCGCAGCTCAGATAATGACTTCTCAACAGCGTGGATTGATAGTAAACATCTCATTTTGGGCAGCACAAAAACATATCGGTAACGTAGCCTATGGTGTTGCTAAAGCTGCTACTGACAAAATGACCTCAGATATGTCGCAAGAATTACGCGAATATAATGTCGCAGTAGTATCGTTATATCCAGGGTTAGTAAGAACCGAGAAAGTACTAGCAGCAGCTCAATGGTTAGATCTTAGCAATTCAGAATCTACACAGTTTATTGGGCGAGCCATTGTAGCACTTGCCACTGATTCAGAATATATGCAGAAGACAGGGAGAGTATTGGTTGCAGCAGAGTTGGCCCAAGAGTATGGCTTTACAGATATTGACGGTAAGTCTCCCAGGCCACTTACACTCAGTGATGTATGATTAGCTTTCTTTGCCTAGGAGGATAAAAAGATGTTTAAAGTAGTAGGAGTTTTTCTAATAACCTTATCTTTATTAGGACAAACGCATACAAAAGTCCCTAAGATTTCACGAGAAGATTTTTCTGTCATTAGTGATAATAATATCCGTATCTTTGTTCGAGAAGTTCGCACAACAGATTCTGATGCAAAGAAGAAAGTACCAGTATTACTGCTGCATGGCGCTCGTGTGCCTGGTATTCCTTCGTTTGATCTATTAGTACCTGGTGGATCACTGGCTGCTGATTTAGCAGCCGCTGGACATACAATTTATATAATGGATGCGCGTGGATATGGTAGATCTACAAGACCATCAGAAATGGATCAGCCACCAGAAAATAATCCTCCATTGGTGCGTTCTTCTGAAGTTGTGAGAGATGTTGCGGCTGTTGTTGAAACAATTCGTCAACGATTGAATGTTAAACGTGTGGCTCTGCTTGGTTGGGCAACTGGTGGACATTGGATGGGACATTATACAAGTATTTATACAGATCGTATTAGCCACCTGATTCTCTATAACAGTCTGTATGGAGCGACTCCTACACACCCAACATTGGGACGTGGATCAGATTTGGAAGACCCACAACATCCTGGTCAATTCCATAGAGCAAAGTATGGAGCTTATCGCTTTAATACTGTCGATTCGGTATTTGCAGGATGGGATCGTAATATTCCTATAGAAGATAAATCTTTGTGGCGTGATCCGGTTGTCGCAACTGCTTTACGACAAGCTACACTCGATAGCGATACTACTTCCAGTCAGCGCAACCCAGCCACTTTTCGAGCCCCAACAGGAGCATTAGAGGATAGTTTTTATCTTGCTACAGGACGTCAACTTTGGGATGCTTCACTTATTCGTGCACGCACTTTAATACTGCGCTCTGAGCGTGATTTCTGGACACGCCCAGAAGATCCCAAGCAACTTGCCGAACATCTAGTTTATGCAGCACAAGTTCGTACTGTAACTATTCCTGAGGCAACACACTTTGTTCACCTAGATCGTGCTGAACGTGGACGTGAGCGTTTCTTACAGGAGGTTCTCTCGTTTTTAGCAGAATCTAATTGAGATAGTGTTAACTATCGATTAATGCTTGAGTTTTATCTCGATCTCTTCGTATAGACGGCCTGGTCGTGAACTTCTGCTAATTTCGATCTGTTGTACATTACTAGCAACATCAAGTAGGCTAGCGATATTGCCAGTGAAGAATTCTGCTGATGGTCCTACAGTTCCCTTCGCATTCCTTTCTCGCCAATAAGCCTTTACCCGCTCGGCATCGAGTTTACCAACAATTTGATCAAAAGCTTCCTGTCGATGATCTAGTCTGATTACGGTAAGATCATCCAGTGATCTAGAAAAAGCCTTATCCATACGTATCTGCCGTTTGCCAGACAACACAGCTTGCAACATCTCACGGCTATTTGTTATTACTAACTCCGGTCCAATTATTGTGTAGTAGAGTTGCCATCCCAACATAGGTAGATCTAACTCTTGGTATGAATATCCTTTTTGCTGTCTACTACGCCATTTCAAGTCTCCTTGTGTACCAGCAACCATTAATTGACTCTCTACCAATTTTGCCATTGCATGCTGAAAAGATGGTTCATCAAATGTTTGTGGTGATTGCAATGTTAGTATGGCAAGCCGACGAAATTCTGCAAACAATGGTCCATTAATGGCATGAGGACTCTCTGCGCTAGCAGCAAAGATCGGATTGGCGGACTGTAATGCTTGTTGTAAAGAAGATTGGAATCTTTTTCTAGTCTGGTTCTGAAGTTCGCTATAATTGGGGTGATCCCTATTAGTAAGCTTTGCATCAACAGGATCATTGATGATCAGATCATAGTCATAGGAAAGGTAAGTGTAACGGCTTCCATACTCATTATCACTACTGCCACCCAGGTATAGATAGTCATCATCATAGTACCGCTGCCCATTATGGTGACGATGTTTCTGTTCGGGAGCTTGATCAAAGACTACTTTGCTTAGTAGGTTTGCAACCATATCATCACTATCAAGCGTATGCAATCTGAAGTATGGCAATTCACTTGGTAAGAGCGCTGCGATCCTAACTGCATCTGGCTGAGAAATACTACTCTGCTTTTGTGTACCAGCAGCAAGAAATGTCCTGCGCTCCATCCACTTACTATCTCCCATCTCAAAATCAAAAATACCGGCACGTATATGCTTGAGTTGATCAACATTCTTCATAATCCAATAGTGACGGAAATACCAATCACCATTCAATTTTTCTTGATTCACCCAGACAGTAAGAGAGTGTGGCTTTACCTCCTTGCTAAGGATGCGAAAGTTTGGTTCGTCGGCAAGGCGATCCTTCTTTGTCTTACTTTTAATATTTGCCAGCGTACGTAGCATTAGGCGCTCACTAGTAGCAAGCACAAATCGCCCTTGCAACAAAGCAAAAACAATCTGTTGCTGCTGCCGGCCACGATCTACTTTGACTTCTTGGTAGTAATAGGTATCACCATCAGGTGACTCTTTTTCCTCAAAATTACTAACATTATGAAAGAATTCTGTCGCTGCTGCCTGAGTATCGTTAAGCATTGTGATAAAGACAAGATCTAAGCGGCCAATATCGTAAATAGCCATTGCAACTCGATTTTCTGTGGTATTACTGAGTGTTGCTAAGTCAAGCGCAAAACCAAGCGCACCATTGAATTCCTCCCAACGCTCAGTCAGCTTTAATGCTACATGACTATCAAGAAACTTCTGATAATTAGTACTATTGAAATAGTTCTGTTTGAGTGAGGATGTATCCCATCGTTTAACCAATGTGGGAAGATCTTGGCATTGAATGTAGATAAGTGGACCACGTGGAAGATCACCTGCCAAACCAAACGGCCCATCAATATATCTAGCCGATTTTGCACTCACAGCTAGCGTTGCCAAAGCTAATAGTGTAAGGCAGACCACCTTGCCTAGATGTGATCGCAAATACCTTTTACCAGCACGCCAGGAACACATAGTTTTAACCTTTCACAAACAGACTGCTCTGTTGCTGCCAAACCAGTTGTGTAACACTGCTTTCAAGCAACTGTTTTGTTTCTGACGATCTTTTCCGCCAGTGCTGTTTGGCACTATGCCAACTACCATCTGCCTCCAACCAATATTTGTAACTAAGCGCATTGCCAGAGTATCTGATCACTTCTGTAATAGTCTCGATCTTAATCTGTGCAGGTTGATCGGAAGAAGTGGGAAAGAATTTTAGATGACTGATCTGGTGATGTTTGACATCATTCCAATCTGATTTTGTGTAGCCATCAAGTGGCTTTATTGTCTCCTCTTCAATCTCTGCTATCTGCCGAAGCACACCATTAATTAATTTTAACAATCGTGCTTTACGAAAATATTGTGCACCATCTCCTAGGCTTTCCCGTACTAGGATCTCATGCACACCTGGTCGAATGGTCTGTACCAATTCCAGCCAATTATCATAAGGATAGTCTTCAAATCTTAGCCAAGCACTCATTGCCGCAATTAGTCGCCAGCCACAATCACTCTTTTGCAAAATCAACGCTACTGGATTACCAAATCGTATAAAGGTGATCAATGCTTCTTTATCTGGCGATTCATCTAGATTGACATATTGTAAGAGCGCGCTTTCGGCTCGCTCAGGGTAATCTAGATCGCGCTCATAATCATAGTAGATCGTTGAGATGCCTGGCTGCAGGAACAATCGCCGATAGATTTGTCGACGTATATTCACCT
>JBFLVQ010000708.1:0-4813 GCA_040758525.1 Acidobacteriota bacterium | reverse complement strand
AATGCCTCGCTCAGGCCATACGCCTGTAAGTATTCAGGCGCGGTGGGCTTGGCAGGTCACGCCTAGTGGAGTTCAAGAACTTCGCGGGGGCGTGGCAGTTTCAACAGCAGCTTAATCTGTTGCTTGAAGCAACTGCCCTGAAATTAAACCGGTGGACGTGGTAGTCCCCGATCCACTGATCAAATGCATCATTATTATGGATGCGTAGATTTGATCAGGTTTGGAAGAGCGGTTATGTACTGGGCTAATCCAACTCCCATTCTTTTTGTAAAGACTGGTATGTTGTGGTAGCAGGAACCGTGCTAGAGACTTATCAGGAGACATTTCCAGACTTAGCAAGAGAACAATACATAGCCGGGACACTGGAGATAGAACGAGTTTTACTAAGCTTACCGACTAGAGAAAAGTCGGCGCCTGCTAATTTCAAATATTTCAAATCTGATGGATTTGAGGGCTTAAAAGCTGGAGATAAAATAATTGCCTTTGTCAATGAGTATGATGGCGGCTATGGTATCATTGAGGCTTCTGGTAGTAATTGTAAATTGTAAATTAAGATATCAAGTTGGCATGATCCTATTATTGCTGCCATTGAGGAGATGGTAGAGGATGAGTATTTCGCAAAACAGCCTTGGGAAAGAGGTAAGGTGCTAGCAGAATCAAAGTACACAGAGGTTTGGCGCCGTTATAGTAACGCAGGTATAGAGGCAGAATCCTACTGGAAATAACTGCTAGCGTAAATTTACCTATGCGAATAGGGCGTGGCTAACCCCAGTCCTATATAAACACTGCCAGCAAAATAGCGTTGCGCACGTAAAAACCTTAAATTTCCTCGCAACCAGTTGCCAATAGTCCCTGCTGCAAGGGCATAAATTGAGTCGCTCAAAGCCCCCAGAAACATTAGAATCATTCCTAATAAAATAATTTGTAGCGGCACAGCGCCGCGCGATGGGTTAATAAATTGTGGCAAAAATGCAAAAAAGAAGAGAGCCGTTTTCGGATTTAGTAAATTAACAATAATGCCTTGATAAAATACTCGACTTAAACTCATCTGGGTAATCTCCTGTTTCGGCTCAATCTTCTCTTTCGTCAACAAAGTCTTTATACCAAGATAGATTAAATAAGCTGCGCCCGCATATTTTACGATATTAAATGCTAATGCTGATGATAATAGTAGTGCTGATACACCAAAGGCGGCTGCGGCAATATGAAATAATGTGCCAACCTGTACACCTAAACTTGAGACAATTCCAGCCATACGACCTTGTTGAATACTACGAGCAATAATGTAGAGCGAATTCGGTCCTGGCATAATGACAAGGATTGAAGCAACTGTAATAAACAGAGATAATGTTGACCAATCTAACATATTTTTCTCCTTAGCAGCGAATAGCAATAGCTATTTAATCAACTCCATGAGCCTTTCTGGTTTTTATAAGTAGCTTAATAAGCTGCTTAAGTTCTGCTTCGCTTAATCCACGAAATGCAGCATGATTAGCTTCTTCAACCGGCTCATCAAGTAGTTTAAGAAGTTGTAATCCTCTCTCTGTGATTCGGCAGTAAACACAACGTCGATCATCTGATCGAATCTCTCGTACAACCAAACCCTTTGACTCTAATCGATCAATCATCCGTGTAATACCAGGGGTACGCTCAATCATTCGTTCAGCAATCATCAAAGTTGGTAGCCCCTCTGGCTGTGCGCCTCGTAAGATACGTAACACATTGTATTGCTGTCTGGTAATCTCGAATGGTGCACAGATCGTTTCAAAAAAAGTTCTTATTATGTCAGCCGTGGATAATAGTGTGACATAAGCGATTTGCGCTTGTGACATGGGAGCGGGACTCTTTCCAGATACCCCTGTATTTTTCCTGCTCTTAACCATAAAATTATTTTACGAGTCAATAGTTGATTAGTCAAGCAATCTGATATTAGACTGTGAAACTTATTGAGAATAATGGAAAGTTAAATAGCCTATGCAAATCCTTCACTTTGTCTTAAAAAACTGTAATATGAAGGGTTTAAAATAAGCTTTGATTTCTACCTCATTGATCCGGCACTTTTGAGTTATTATTGTCTATAAAGGTTATCATCTTCTCAACCAAGGATATTATTAATGACTCACTCTACCCTAATTAAACTCTCCGTTGAAGACGCTATTCTTAAAAATCATATTCAGGAGATGATTCGAAAGTATCCTGTCTATCACATTTTTAATCCCATAGAACACTCAAATTTACCTGAACAAGAACGTTTTAAGCTCTACACCGAAGCTGCCAAGTTAGCAGAGCTAGTTATTTTGGAAGAGCTTTCGATAAAGCAAGAAATTAAAGAAACTATGGATGCAATTGTTCGGTTAGGTATGCCAGAATCTTGCAGCATTTTAATATCTTGGAGAACTGCGCTAGCCGCAGCTCATCCAAACCGTTCTGCAATGTATATAATACTAAATGGTTTTAGAAAGTGGTTAGAAACTACTAACCCTATTATGCGTGAACTTTTTTTCACAAACCTGTCTAAATTAGCCCTTTGTGCTCATAAATTGGGAATAGAAGGTATACAAGAACTTGTACAAAAGACTAATGATCTTGAAACCTTAGAGGAAGGTCAAAAATTTATAACTACAATATCTTTTTATGGATCGATTGCAGCACCTATAATCTTAGGTATCTCAAGAATTGCCCACAAAGCAATTAAGCTTGAAAAACCAATCTATCTTGAGAAACTTATTACTACTATTGCACCTGAGAAAATAGCAGAAGACAATGAAGCGATGAACCTCGTACCGGCTTTAGCACAATTGCTGGAAATCTATGACAAACAGAATAAAGATCTATGGTGTGAAATTTTAGATTTAATATTAACAATTGCTGAAAAAGATTATTCTAGTGCTTACGCAGTAACATGTAGACTTTCCAAGCAATTATTAAGACTTTCTCCAGATGTAATATCATATTATCTTGAAGATTACGGCAAGCTTATCCAAACTGTTGAACTTAGAGTAGTTGGCTTCGGTCTTAATAAGTTGCCGAAACTTTATTCCAAATATGGAGTACAGCAAACTCGTACCTTCGTTGAGGCTATTGCACTAGTGGCCCAGAAATATGGGACAACAGCAGCAGAATGGTTTTTTTATCAGAAAACTACGGTATCGAAAAGGCTATTGAATAGGTAAATCCTAATAAAGATACAAAAAGCGACATATCCCCTTCGTAATGGAGAAAAACCCAACAGACTTGGAGTATACCAATTTGGCAGAATATGCAAAAACAGCAAATAAGGAGTAGTGATATGTATAAGCGAATTCATTATCTGCTATTACCTATCCCGGTGGCTGTGACACTGCTGATCTTCTTTAGCACTGCCTATGGTCAGCAAAAACAATTGGAAAAACAGGGACTCGCATTAGTTGCTGCTGCCTCAAAGGGTGACCTAGCAGCAATCAAAGCTCAGCTTACCGCACGAGCTGATATCAACTTCCGCGATAATGAAGGCAGGACTCCGTTAATGCATGCTGTAGTAGGCGGCCATTTGGATGCAGTGAAAGTGCTACTAGCGGGCGGCGCTGACCCCAACCTGAAGAGCAATGCTGGGGTAACTATATTGGCAGAAGCGATAACACTAAAAACCGTTGATGTCTTAAAAGCGCTACTAGCAGCAGGCGTGGATGTAGCTGCTACCAACAGTTATACTCGCAAACTCACGAAGATAGAGTTTGGTATGTTCAGATATATGCCCTTTTATCAAGGATTGATCCTAGGTGATAGAAGTGAAGAGAAAATGGAGTTGGATGGCAACTGGTACACAGCGCTAATGTATGCTGCGTATCTGGGAAATATCGAAGCAGTAAAATTGCTGATTGCGGCAGGTGCAAACATAAATCTCTCTGATAACTTTGGTGTTACTCCTTTAATGTTTGCCGCTCACCAAGGAAAGTCCGATGTTGTGAGTGCACTTATCAAAGCAGGCGCGGATATTGCAGCAAGAGATCAGATAGGGTATACACCCCTCTTACACACTGCCATGAACGGTGATGAGGCTACGCTTAAGGCACTTCTTACCGCTGGTGCAGAGATAGACGCAAGCGACAGGTTCGGCTTGACAGCTTTGATGATTGTTTGCCGTTATACCTCACGTTTCACTCACCAGAGCAAGATAACGGCTGTTAAAGCACTGCTAGCGGCTGGCGCCAACTTCAACCTGAAAAATCAGCTAGACCAGACAGCTTTATCACAGGCAGCTTTAGCCGACAACCATGAAGCAATGAAACTTCTGCTAGCGGCTGGTGCGGATATCAATTTCCGTGACCGACAGGGCAAAACGATGCTTATTGATGTTTTGAATCGTCCAAATATCAATTTGGATACGGTAAAGTTGCTACTCAATCATAGTGTGGACATAAACACAGTAGATAATCAAGGTCGTAGTGCTCTTTTCCATGCAGCTAAAAAAGCCCATATCGACGCACTTAAAATGCTGATTGCCGCAGGCGCCGACATTAACGCATTAGACAACCAAGGCCGTACACCACTGATCCAATCTACTTACAACGAAGATATCACTATTGTGCGGATACTGCTAGAAGCACATGCTGACTTTACTGTGAAAGATAATGAAGGCATGACTGCGCTTGCTTTTGCCGAACGGGATGGTAATGCTGAATTAGTGGAAATGCTCCGAAAAGCAGGGGCAACTGAGTAGACAAGAGCTAGATCGGGATTATAGCAAATGGATAAAAAACAACGCTAAGAGCCTATTTGTCTGTGTCTAGACGGCCTGCTTTATCTGTGGCAACTTATAGTATCCTTCATCTGG
>JBFLVQ010000707.1:0-4825 GCA_040758525.1 Acidobacteriota bacterium | reverse complement strand
TATAATTATAAGAAATAAACAGTAAGTGATTATTACTCTATAATTCTTCATGAATTAACTCCCATTTTTGTTGCTCTATTCTAATGCCTTAATACAGATTTACAAATACTATGCGCCTAACGCCTGAATTAAGCCGAGCCGCGAAGCGGCTTCGGCTTGAATAGATTGTTAGGGGGCGGGCTCAACGTCTGCCAGCACCCATGGAACGCGAGTCTGGAACTCAAGCTGACAGACAGCAAGCCCGGAGAATGCGGTGGGAACCAGGCCAATGTGCTGCGTAAATCCGACCTCAATGCCAGGTGCCAAGCACTGGTATTGAATGGAGCCAGTGCCGCCCGGGTGCTGCATTGCGTCCGCGCCGGAGATCATGCGACCAACGAAATGGAACCAGCCGCCAGTGAGGTAGAGCCCAGAAGGCTCGCGGCACCAGTGGCATAACTCGGCAGGCTTGGTCGGATCAATGCCCATGGAGCTGGTAAGCGCCATGAACTCAGGCGGAAAGGTCCGGCCCGCCGCGGCGTTGAAGTTGCGGCATTGGTCGCAAGAGCAATCAGTTCCGACGGGCAATGATGCATAGGCATTACGAGTGGCATCCAGATCGCATCAATCTCCCAGTCGCAAACTTGCAGTTGCATAAATCTTTCCAAGCCCCCTAACAGCGGCATTCAGCGGTCCGCCGCCGGGATATTGGAAGTAATCGATGCCCCTGTTGCAGCGGCTCCGCTGCAATTGGAGTTAGGCGTTTTTGCAGTTATGTATAAGCTTTCAGCCTGCTACTTATCCCGGGCTGCGGCGGTTTCCCTTTTGATGATGGTGCCACCCTTCATCACGAAGCTGACTTGATCCATGACCTTGATGTCCCGTAAAGGGTCGCCATTGACAGCGATGATGTCTGCGAACATCCCAGTCTCAATCGTGCCGATCTGATCTGACAATCCAAGCAGTTCCGCGCCGTTGATAGTCGCCGTTCGCAATGCTTCAAACGGAGTCATCCCACCTCGCACCAGCGCGCTGAATTCTCTGCTCGCAAAATCAGGATCGTCGTCATCACCGAAGGCGATCTTGAGATGATATTTGAGCGCCAAGGCAAAAGCAGGCTGCTGATATTTCAAGATCGCTTTACCCTTTTCGAGCATGGTCGGGTCTTGCCCGTTAGCCAGCCCCATCTCTACGCTCATTTGGAAGGTGTTCAGCGTTGGCACGAGCCAAATGCCTTTCTTGGCCAGCAACGCCGCGCCTTCTTCATCAAGGATTGTTCCGTGCTCAATGGAATCCACCCCGGCCCTGGCGGCGGCTTTAATCCCTTCCGCGCCTTCGGCGTGGGCCATTACACGTCTATGCGCGCGATGCGCAAACTCGACCGCTTTGGTCATTTGCTCTTCACTCAACTCCTGTACGTTGAAATCGCTGAACGGATCCATCACCCCGCCCGTGGCTATCAACTTGATCCAATCGGCGCCGTACTTAAGGTCACGTCGCACGACCACGCCGATTTCATCAACCGTATCGGCGAGGTTCGTACGCCGCGGCAACGCGTAATCAGGCGCGAGCGAATCGGCATCCCCATGACCGCCCGTCACTGAAACTAGGCTTCCGGCGCAGACTAAGCGAGGCCCTTGAATCAAGCCGGATTTGATGCTGTCGCGCAAAGCAAACTGACCGTAGACTGAATCATATTCCCCAGCGTCGCGCAAAGTGGTGAATCCCTTATTCAAGTACGTCTGCACATTACGTAAACCCCACAACGCGCCTTGCGCGGAAGACAGGCGCAAGACGGAAGCAGAAGACTGATCTTTCCAGTTCAGCAGCAAGTGAACATGGCAATTAATCAGTCCGGGCAGTACGGTCTGATTAGATAAGTCAATGACCGGGATCCCCACTGGCAGGGAGTTGCTGATCCCCGCGATCCGATCTTTCTCGACAATGATGAAAACGTTCGTGGCGACATTGCCGGTACGCACATCAAGCAGTCTTCCGGCCTTGATTGCCATACGCGCGGGTGTGGGATCAGGCTGCGGTTGCTGCGCTGATATGCGTGGATAGGTAAAAAATAGGAAGAGTGTGAGGAAGAGATAAATCATTTTGCAATGTTTGCTCATCAAAACTCCTTAGCGAATGCCTGCTATGAAAATTCTGGTGTGGCTTTTGCGTGACGAGACACAATATCCCATTCGAGCCACTGACTTTATCAGTAATGCCCAGCGATTTGCTTGGGCCTTGCTTTTTGTTCGGTTTGCCATTGGCCTCTTACATCGGCTCGTTCTCACTTTCAGGCGCAGTGAACCGGACTGATGAGTTGGCTGCTGGCTATCCTCCGCAAAGATCATACTCCATCTCGACCACATTTTCATGTGAGGTGGTGAGCCGCAGGCTCATGTTAGCCTAACGTTCCAATTCACCGGGCACGAGCGAAGCGCAAGCGAGTGAGTGCTCCGGTGGAATTGGGTTGTTAGACGCTTGCCGATTTTTACAGGCATGGTTTGACAAACTTGGCTGTCCCGAAGCTCATATAAATCAGATCATCGCGCAATTAATGCGGATTACTCTTTTAAAGATTTCAAATGTATCCTATAAACCATACCTTTCCGCAAATCTTTCTGGCGTTTCACCCGATATGCTCTGAAAAGTATCTCTGAACGAGCAATCTTCCCATCTTCCTATAGGAGACGGTGCGGGTGGATAAGCCATATGACACAATGCACTTGATCGAGCTGGACAATCCTGTTGCATACAAAGAGTTTCATATCCTGCATTCAGTCCTACCCGATACATTGCTCCGATCATTTCTGTTGCTATGAGAAGTCCTCTTAAATGCCCTTCTGTCAAATCTTTTCCAATGCCTTGAATAGATCCAAGTCCATCTTCAAACATAATTATGGGAGGAACACATTTTCTAATTGTTTCATCAATTTGTTTAGACCAGGATGACTGGGCAAGAATTGACGATGTATATGCAGCAACCAAGTACATCTGACTCAATGGGCCACTTTTTGCAAATGTAATTCCCACGTCATTCCAAAAGGGCGACATTGATATGCGCTGACCATTTGCAAAGACCGAGATAAGACTCCCATCCATATTCGGTGCAACTAAGTTCATAATATCGGCAGGGCCGCATTTATCTAGATAAGAGGGAGGATATTCTTCGAACAAGTGAGTGACAATTTCGCCAAATGCAGTGCCGGGATCAAGAGCGTTCAAAGCAAGAAATACGATTATAGGTGTAATATTTATTGCTGTGCTTGGCCCAAACACTCTAATCGTGATCCCTAATACACGCCCATACAACACACCATTAGTGTGCCGTGGAATCTCATCAAGTAACCTAAAAACGTCAATGTCTGGATGCAGGGATCGAATTGACTCAATGATCGCAGTTGCCTCCATGAGTTGTCGGGGTGAAACACCGATTCCATCAATGGGGGTAGAGCCGCTTTCACGATCCAAATCACCTTCCAGTTGATTTAGGAGTGAGATCAATTCCCTAATGGAATTCATATCTCGCTCCTTGTTGCTCAACCATTGGCAAAATTGACCCGCAAGACTTCGCACCTGCTCTCCATAATTAAATACATAAGAAGTTGTAACTGCTTGCAAGAAGTGGACGCATTCATGGCGATACGCAACCTGTGCTTTGTAGGCTCTCTCTTCATCACCCACATTGTCACCGGCGATTACCCGAAAAAATATACTATAGCTTTCGCGTATTTTGACAATTCCGGTGGGCAATATTGTAAGCCCTGCTTCGTCTAAAATTCGGCGGACTCCTTCAGGCATATCAATATCCTCTGGGTAAATTTATTTACCTATAGCCACCTCTGTGACTGTTCCAACCTTCTTGATTGCTTTTTCTATTTCCTCATTATCAATTTTTCCGCCAATAGATGCAATTTGCTGAGAGCCTTCTGTTCCTCGAACAATGATAACGAGCGTGGGCTGTTTATCTGAAGATCGTTGTTTCCTTGTGTTGATATAAGTTGCAAATGCTGCGATGGCAGCATTGATTACAGTAACTCCACCACTGATGATCGCTACAAGTACAACATCTGCTAAAGCAGCGCCCACTGTAGACCCTGAAGAACTTAGCGTAATCTATCCTGGAGCCGCATTCACGAGAGCCTCCTCTATATCCGCATATTCGGACGGACTGATTGTTTGCTTTAGGGAAAACCGCTAAGCCCCCTTTTGATTGTTTCCAAGTATCAGGACGTAGCGCCAAATGATGGCGAGGTCGTTTCCATCTAAGCTTCAATCGCTTAATCGCTAAACTCACGCTGTCGCTTGAAACGTCGATCTCATGTTTGTCGAGCAAGTACCGGACAAGCAGCGGGGCAGTCCAAATGGTTGAGTTATAGCCGAAGTCTTCTGGGTTTTCATCAAGGATTTTCTCAATCAACGGATCAATGATCCCTTTTGCTGTCGGCGGACGACCGCTGCGCTCTGCGTCAACAACGCGAGCATTAATATCGAGATCACTTCGCAATTGGAATCTGAGTGCCCAGTTGTAAACAGTTTGGCGGGATACGCGCAATCTTTGTGCTACTTCCAGCGCGCTGTCGCCGCCATCAAGCCACAGTAGAGCATTAGCTCTGCAAAGTTGGTTGGCGTCTTCTGTACGAGACGCCAGTTCTTCTAATGCAATTCGTTCTCTGCAGCTGAGTGCGAAGAGAGTCATCTCTAGTTCCCTCTTTATGGCTATTGAGATAACTCATTATAATTGTCAAAGAACTTTTTCGGTTTTACTTAGTACTCTGTAACTTAAATTTTTTGACAAGCAGCTTTAGCTAAAGCATACTTAGAATTATCAGGCAAAACCTGCTTGTAA
>JBFLVQ010000706.1:0-4837 GCA_040758525.1 Acidobacteriota bacterium | reverse complement strand
CGTCAATAGAGATCTTGGCAGACTTGAGCCTTCGCCTTCTCTATTCTACAGGGCTAAGGTTGCTTTGAATGGCGTATGATCTCATTGGCAAATTTGTCAACGGTGTAAAAACTTGAAGATCGAGTTTTAAATAAAGACGGCGCAAGCGGAATTTAGTTCCTAGAGAACTTGCTAAAGGCGCTCCCGTGATTACTTATGCCAACTGCTAGACGGTTACGGTTAGGGTGCGCCTACCCTAGCATCTGTGGGATTGTGTTAGGTTGACGATTCTTAGCTAAGTTGTTATAACAAAATTACCAAATATAGAAATAGTATTTGCAACTTTGAAAGTGTTGCTATCATCAAGATATTTACCAATCAGACGGCACTGCTCCAACCCTAATAAGGTTTACACAACCGAGTTGGACTGTGGGTCTATACAAACTTAATCAGTTTTAGGCGATAAGATCTTTCTAAGTTCAGCGATAAACCTCAACAATTGACTGTTACTCAAGTTCAAACAACAAGGAGAAAGAGTGACCAATAGTAGACTCCCGAATGAAATTAAAAATTTCATTCTTGAACACATCAATTCGTTTGAACAGTTAGAGGTGCTTTTCCTGTTATACCGTAGCGCACGTAAGGAAAGTCTACAGACAGAGTGGACCGTTGACGCTATTGCCCGTGAACTTCGCACTAATCCCAAGTCTGTAGCGACTCGACTGTTAGAGCTACATGCACATGGCTTGATCTCAGCTAGGGGAGAAACAGCTCCTCTATACTGCTATAATCCTTCTACACCCGATTTAGATAATGTTGTAAAAAATCTAGAAGAGATTTATGAACAATATAAAGTAACCGTACTCAATTTAATCTTTTCCAAACCACTCGACAACATTCGTACTTTTGCTGATGCTTTTAGAATCAGCAAAGAGAAGGAGTAGTATGGCTGTAGCAGTATACGTTCTTTGTGCCGCAACAAGCTTAGCTTGTGCGCTATTACTGATTAGAGGCTATTTACGAAGTCGCGTACGTCTGTTGTTATGGAGTGGTTTGTGCTTCATAGGGTTGGCGCTCAATAATATTATCCTTTTCATTGATATGGTTATTGTTCCAGAAGTAGACCTGTCATTGTGGCGCAATTTAATAGCATTGGGCAGTCTGCTCTTACTACTCTATGGTCTGATTTGGGAGACTCGCTAGGCTATTTTTCATAAAAGGGTAACACAATGGTAGATTTTTTAATGGGCGCAATTATGATGGCATACTTTATCTCAGGCTTTTTTTTCCTGAGATTCTGGTATGAAACTAGAGAGCGTCTATTTATCATATTTGCATTGGCTTTCTGGGTGCTGACAGTGAATCAGCTTGGGTTTGTCATTCTCAATCTTTTAAATGAGACTAATTCATATCTATATATTGTACGCCTAATCGCCTTCATTCTTATTCTTATTGCTATCATAGATAAGAATCGCTCTGAGAAGTAGCTTGAGTTGCCTGTCTAGTTAGATAATCTTCCAATAATCGTATACGCACGTTATAGACAGACTGTTGGATTAACTCAATAAGGTCAAACTCTTCTCGTATACAGAGGAGCACAAAGAGCGCCCAGAGCATCTGCTGGCGTTCTAGTCTAAGGCTATCCTTGCGTTCCTTTGCCTCTTGACTACCAGCCTGCTCTTCGATCGCAAACAACTCAACCTCTCTATGAATCTCTTTAAGCATACGTAGGTTTACTTCGAACATAGCAATGAATTTACGTTGCTGTTCAGGTTCGTTACTATGGTAATAAAGATTACCGTACTGAAAGAATTTCAGTGAGATCTTCTCAGCTAACTGTTTGGGAATATCGGCACGCGCCGCGAACTCTTCAGGCTCGGTCTGTAGAAAACTCTCTAGGTTATTTAAGCCGGAAATAAGAAGTTTGTTGAAGATCTTTTCATTAGTTTCTGTTACCTGTTTGAAGATCAATCTGATCAGTAGCAGTTCCTTGCGCCCAGATAGATCCTGTTCAGAAAGTACTAGTGCGAAAGTTCTCGGCTGTAGTTCGCATAACTTTACATAATTTATGCTTATTCGTTGTATACTATCCTCATCAAACGTCATACGATTATCTAGTTCGGCAAGCTCCTGCTGCTTAGCCACGATCGTATGCATCTCATCAATCAGTTCAGCAGTTAGCAGGTAACTAAACTTTATTGCTGTGGCAGAAAGCAGTGTGAAGACTGGTTCAATCAAGTCAGCCCACTTTAGCGAAGTAGGGCAACCGGTTTTCCAGTTACGGTAGAGTTCACGAATAAAATCTTTCAGTGGTTTAATACAAATAACCGCCACACTGTCAAACATATCTTTGATCTGGTTAGCAGTTCTGTTATAGCGCGCATCATTATCGATACTGTCCTGACTATCAGCATTAAGTATTATTTCGATCGCCTGCATGATCTCATCAATCGTTACTTTGTCAGTTAAGCTTACTATTGGATCTAATGGATCATTGATCAGATCGATATTTTCAATCTTCTCAAGCACAGTAACAGGTAGGGAAAATTCGCCCATGGCACTGTCTTCGATCTCTGCATCGGTATATTGAGCTGAAAAACAGCTCTTTACATAGTTTAGCAGTATCTCATCGGCCTGTGCATTATGATGTTTGAGAAAGCTGGTAACCAGTGAGAGCACTTGTAGACAGATCTCTATGTCTGTTTCTGTAAAAACTAAACGGCGATGGAAATGTTCTAGATAGAATCTATGCATTACATCAAAGACATAGATCAGTATCTCATCATCGCTTTCGCATACCAAATCACTGCATAGCTCTGCAGAGATTTTATAGTAGTTGAACATCACTAAGCTACGCTCGATACGCCTAAGATTTAACTCGAGCATTGCTAGTCCTTCTTCTAAATTCAGCCTATGTAACTGTGCTTGCTCTGCTTCAACTATGAGCAGGTTATTCTTTTTGAGATAGAAGAGAATCTTGTAGAGTTCATATTTGGAGAGCCTAGTGTTTCGCTGCAGGCTAACAATATCTTGCTCTTCAACAAGTGCATCCCAAACAGCATAGTATTTTTTTGGCTCGTCTGTAATCAGTTCGAAATTGGTGTAGAAACTGTTAACGGATCGTTGGCTGAAGCGTAGTGCTGGAGAGATATAACTATTGCTGATTTGCAGAATTTCACCACGTTTTACCAGACCTTCTGCAAGCAGTAATTCCGTAGTACGTGTTATCTGGGTAATAGGTTTCTGATTGGAAACAGTATTCCATTGCAAGTTTTCTATATCAACTGGATCAAGAAGAAAACACCAATGAAAAGCTTTCTCACCCTCAATCCAGAAGGCATTTTCTGGATCTAGATCATAAGCACAAGCCTGTGCACGTATTGCCTTGCCACGATCAAAACAGAGTTGTCCCTCTATACTATCATAAGTGCTTACTATTAAATTACCACTAATACCTATCTCAGCAATATAACAGATCAACTTTGCGATATTAGCAGAGCTTACTAACTTATTTAATGCCTTATCCTGACAAGATTCTGCAGTAGGGGGAGTAGTAATATGATTTAGTGTACGTTCTGCTTCTAACACTAATGGATGGCGCTTTGGTAGATTCTGTACGATCTCTTGACATAAGTTACGTACCTGCTCATTGTCCATATGTGCAACCAGACGTAAAAGTACTCTAGCTGTCTCGGTATCACCAAGCAATGAAAAAGAGTATCGACAACGTTGAGTCTCCTTTTGAATCTTGGCTATGATGCTTTGGATAATGCGATCAGAGATATGTATCTTGCGAAACTTATCCGTTAACTCTTTTAATCGTCGATTACGCTGATAATATTCAATAACTACCTCGATCGCTCGTTCGGACTCAATATCAAGCAATACAGAAAGGATCTTTTGACAATAATCAGCGCGTTGATCTTCTTCACTATCAAATCTATGCAAACGATCAACGAGTAACTCACAAGCAGATGCTGTACCAATAAAACCAAGTGTGCTGATAATTTGATAGACCAGTTGGCGTGGTGTTCGTTCCTGCCAATAACTATCTAACAGTAGCACTACCTCATCATGTAATACTTGATTATCGGTAGATATACGTCCTAATAATGCCACTAGATTACGTGTGTAATACCAATGTAGTGAACGCGCCACCGTAGAAAGTTCAGCAATCAATAGTTCATAAATATCTTTACCATAGCGCTCTAATACCTTGAGGTAGATACGTCGTAACCTGCGATTCTCTTCGGTCTGTATACGCAACAATAGGTTTTTAGGCGACCAATAACAGAAGAGGCTAATAATCTGACGTACTATTACATGATCAAGTTCATGGGTAATTTGATCCTCGATCTTCTGTAGGTTAAACTGTTCAGCCCTCTCTTGAAACTTCTTTATCTTCTCGATATTAATACTATAATCAAAACTCAGCTCACGAATTAGTTGAAAGACCTGAGCGCTTTGATAAAGAAAATCATCATTGAAAAAAGCAATACCAAGATCAGCTAGGCTGGTAATGTATAATTCGATCTTGAAGATCTCTTCTTTCTGATAGTTGCTATGATTATCAGCCTCATTCGAGAGAAGTATCTCTTTCTTTAACTGATTATCTTTTAGTAGATTGACAGCATTCGTCAATATCTCACGTATCTTAGTTTGATAGCTGAGAATCTGTTCACCTAGATTAGCATCTTCAAAAATAAATTGTTTGTCGGCTAATAATAGGTTGTAAGTGACATTCTTATAGATCTGCTCGTTGAACTTGTCTGCTTGTATAGTAGCTTGTTTACGAGTATCAAGGATGAATTGTAGTTGATTGCGTATCAACCCGATCGGTTTGATTTCCTGCCATTTA
>JBFLVQ010000705.1:0-4849 GCA_040758525.1 Acidobacteriota bacterium | reverse complement strand
AATTTTATTTAGATGGATGTAACAGTTTGGTACAAGGGTTGCGAATTGGAAAGAGCGAACGCCAATCGCGAAAAGGTGGCAGCAGCTGAGTAGGATCATTTTGAGGGGGATGAAAATTCTGCTCCGCTAACTGCTGCCTTTTATCAAGCAGCCATATCAAAAAAGCTGAATTTGACAAAGTAGGGGTGCGCCTATCATCTGGGAAAACAAGGGCAAGAAGGATGTGTAAAACAAACGAGATGGATAGGCGAAAAGAGATAAGATACGCGAAACAGCTGCCGTTACGTGTACAAGGTATAGACAATCAAGGGTTATTCTTCGTCGAAGTAGTACTGACAGAGAATGTCAGTTGCTATGGTGCTTGCCTTGTTCTTAATCGAGAGGTACCGGTAGGTCAACGTCTACATATTTTTATTAGCGCAGGACCATTACAGACACAGGCCAGCGCCTTGATCCGCTGGACCAGCGGTAGTGAAGGCCGTTGGCGTGTTGGTGTGCATTTTGCGCGACCACCTAAGTCCTGGCAGCATTGTTAATCGGTAATACTGTTGTTAAGTTGATCCGGTTGAACCAAATCCGCCAGGGCCACGGGTAGTCTCGGTTAACATTTCTACTTCCACGACAACAGCTTCTGTTAACGTTAAGAGAATTAATTGCGCAATACGATCGCCAGCAGCAATTGTAAATGGGCGGGAACTAAAATTCTTTAACTCTATCATCAATTCGCCGCGGTAATCGCTATCGATCCAGCCTGCGCCTACTTCAAGATTATGTTTTACCGAGAGGCCAGAACGCGCGCCTATACGTCCTACTACTCCCTGTGGGATCTCAAATGCTAATCCAGTAGAGACAAGCGCGCGTCCTACTTCAACCAGATCTTCTGCTACCACCCTAGAAGCTGGCACAACCGTAGCGACAGCGGCATATAGATCAAAACCAGCACTACCCGCCGTCATACGGGTTGGCAGTTGTGCCGATGCTATCAATCTTTGCACCTTTAATTGCGTCATCATGATCAAGATAAGTACTTCCTTCAACATCAAGTAAGAATAGTTACACCAACAGAGCACAAACATTATAGTCAATCTAAGCTAATTCACTATGCCGATATAAGCAGAGACAGCTTATGATTAATTAAGCTGCTTTATCATCCCCAATCCTTACTGGATAATCGGCTTCAGCTGTGTTTCAATTCTCCTTCTCTACACTACCTTTTGTCCGAAAGGAAATACCAATCATGAAGAGTGGCAAGAAGTCGAAGAAATCCGCCACTGCCTTGGCGGTGGCAAATGAGCCAATGCCGGACAAATCCGTGTATTTGCCAGCTACCAAGATCACTCAGCAACTGCTTGAAGTGAGCGCCAAAGCCGTACTTACCGGTATAATCTTTGGTGTGATCTTCGGGGCAGCGAATGCTTATTTAGGTCTACGAGTAGGATTGACAGTTTCGACCTCGATACCAATTGCAGTACTTTCAATTGCTATCTTTCGCGCTGGTACAACGCTATGGGGGCGTAGCACAATTCTTGAAGCTAATCTTGCCCAAACGATTGGTAGCGCTAGTTCTTCACTTGCTGCTGGGACAATCTTCACTATTCCAGCACTTTTCCTATGGGGCACACCACCCAGTTATTGGCAGGTGGCAATACTAGCACTATTAGGCGGACTATTAGGTGTATGTGCAATGATCCCCCTACGCCGACTGTTGATTGTGCAAGCAGATGCAGAGCTTCCCTACCCTGAAGGGCGTGCTTGTGCTGAAGTGCTTAAAGCTTCAGAAAGCGGCGCATCTGGCTCACACTGGATCTTTATAGGTCTACTAGTTGGAATCACGATCAAGATCTCATTAGGTCTTTTTCATGTCCTCCCTGAGCAGGTGAGATATACACTTCCCTGGCTACCCAAAGCTGTATTAGCGCTTGAGATTGCCCCCGCGCTATTGGCCGTAGGTTATATTGTTGGCTATCGTGCTTCCGGTATTATGGTCTCTGGTAGCTTGATCGCTGCATTGGTGCTTATTCCTGTCTTTGCCATTGTTGGAGGTGGATTAAGTGCTCCTCTCTATCCTGAAATATTGAGAACACCGATTCCGATTGGACAGATGACCGACAGCCAAATCTGGTCTTCCTATGTGCGTTATATAGGTGCAGGCGCAGTGGCAGCGGCTGGCACAATCACAGTAATGCAATCAATGCCTACTATGTACGCATCATTGGTAGCCGTTATCAAAGGGCTTCGACGTAGTGATAAGAAGTTTACTGAAGGTGAGCGACTCGACACCGATCTACCTGGTTATGTTGTGCTGGGCGGCACAGCACTTGTCATTGCTGTATTGGCTTTAGTACCAGGTCTATTTGCCGGCGGGCTTAACTTCCCACAGCGACTAGTAGCAGCCTGTGGTGTAGCCCTTTTTGGCCTCCTCTTTGTTGCTGTCTCCTCGCGTATCGTAGGTCTGATTGGTGTCTCTAGCAATCCTACTTCAGGAATGGCGCTAGTCACGCTACTTGCCACTAGCGCAGTCTTTGTTGCACTAGGCTGGCGTGATGGTGGCGCTAAGCTGGCAGTGCTTACCGTTGGTACAGTAGTCTGTATTGCTGCATCAAAAGCTGGCGATATCTCACAAGATCTCAAGACTGGCTATCTTGTTGGCGGCACACCCTACCGTCAGCAAGCAGGCCAGTTGTTGAGTGCTTCGATTGCTTGTTGGGCAGTAGCTGGCACTGTGCTTGCGCTTGGCGCTGCTTATACTTTTGGCTCCAAAGATCTCCCTGCCCCACAAGCAACATTGATGAAAACCGTGATTGAAGGTGTCTTGTCGGGTTCGCTGCCTTGGGGATTAGTAGGCACAGGAGTAGCTTTTGCGATATCAGCAGCATTGGCTGGATTACCTGGTCTTGCCTTTGCAATTGGTCTCTACTTGCCACTTGCTTCAATGACACCAATCTTTTTAGGTGGTCTAACACGCCGCTTAGCAGAAGGTAAAACAGCAGCCAAGGGTGAAACCAGTGCAGGGGTACTATGTGCATCTGGTCTGATTGCTGGTGAAGGGCTAGCAGGTATTGCCATTGCGGGTGCAGTAGCAACCGGTTTAATTAAGAGAGACACTGGACCACTCTTTAGTGGTGCTGGTGCAGACCTTGCCGCGCTGGCTATCACTGGCGTGGTTTTAGCGATACTCTATACTGCGGCAAGGAATAGGAAAAAGACTAACAACTGATCTCTAACTAACCTGCATAGTTGCAGTTGTAATTAAAGTTATGTCTGCTGGAGAGGAATAATGAGAAAAAATCTACTCGCATTTGCTTTGATCGTAGCACTAATGTTCTTTTCATTAGCAGCTACGGCACAACAGTCAGATGGGTTACCAAAAACTTCTGCACGTATTATGAGTTCAATCTTAATTGATGGCCAATCGCTAAACTATCTGCAGGTACTCTCAGATAAGATTGGGCCACGCTTAACCGGCTCGGCTGCGCATCAACGTGCGGCACAATGGGCGGCCGAGCAATTTCGTGCCTTTGGTATTAAGAACGTGCGATTAGAACCCTTCACAATACCAAATGGTTGGGAGCGTGGGGCAGCATATGCGCGTATAACGGCGCCTTTTGATCGCTTGTTACATGCAGGATCGATTGGTTGGACACCTGGGCTACCGCCCAATGGGGTAACTAGTGAGGTGGTTCTGATTAATGATCTTTCTGGTGAGAAACTGCAAGCACAAGCCGACAAGATTAAAGGTCGGGTCGTGATGTTAGATGTCGAAGCATTTTCTCAGGGTCAAAACAACCCTTCCTTTGGTCTGGTCACTTCTTACCAGGTATTGAAAGACATTGGCGCAATTGCCCTGCTCTGGCCTGATCGTGAACCTAACAATATACTCAATGCACATAGTGGACATGCTTTTCAACGCGCACAGGCAGGAATATTGCCATCACTCAAGATCGGTATGGAGGATGGTAAACTGATCAAACGGCTACTCAACAATGGCGCCGTATCTGTGGAATTGCGTTGTGACAATCGCCTCTCTGGACCGGTACAAGTCAATAATGTGATTGCTGAGATTCCTGGGCGTGAAAAACCGGATGAATGGATCGTGGTAGGCGCGCATCTAGACTCCTGGGATTATGGCACAGGCGCACAAGATAATGGTACTGGCTGTGCAATGGTGCTGGAAGCAGCGCGAGCAATCGCCGCGCTAGGACAGCCACCGCGTCGTTCTATCAGGTTTGCGTTATGGGGTGGTGAAGAGCAAGGTCTATTAGGTTCATTCGCCTACCTTAATGATCACGCCAGCGAGTTAAAAAAATGTGTCGCTGTGCTTAACACTGACAATGGCGCTGGACATCCACGTGGCTGGAAGGTACAAGGACGTGAGGATCTACGCAAGGCAATGGGGCCGATTAGCCAAACACTACTGAGTTCACTCAGTGGCGAAGGGCTATCGCTTGCACTTACATTTGATACCGACCATGGTCCTTTCTTGTTACATGGTATTCCTGCACTCGATCTATGGGTTGATATGACTCACTATGGTGAGATTCATCATAAATCGAGTGATACAGTAGACAAGGTTCAACCCCATAACCTTATGGCAGGCTCAGCAATTGTAGCAATAACCGCTTATGCAGTTGCTGAGCAACCAGAGGTGATCGCACCACACCTTGATCAAGCTGCTGTGGTAGAGCAGTTCAAGAAAGCGCAATTGGATGAGATACTCAAGAGAGCTGGCCTGTTAAAATAGCTTATTGCTATATGGAGAGGTTGATAATTAGAAACTCTCGTAGTAAATACATTCTCTATCTGCTCCTCAGTGCCGTTTTTGTTGCGCTGGGGAGCATACTAGTAATAG
>JBFLVQ010000704.1:0-4853 GCA_040758525.1 Acidobacteriota bacterium | reverse complement strand
TGGAATAGAGAACGATTACTGTTAACCACCATTCCAGATAATAGACTTTCCATATGTCCTAACATACGCTCAATTGTAGCAGCATCAAAACGGTGACTGTCATATGTGATTCGTATAGTCAACACTGGATCGGCGAGCGCAACTACGGCAAGTGCATAATTGGTTCTGGAGATATGTTTAGTACCTATGATCTCTAAATGGTCGTAGGGCTGTTTAAGAGATGCATCGATAGGATAGTTCTCAAAGGCAAAGGCGGTCTCAAAGAGAGGAAAACCTCTGGGCACTTCACTACAGGCTTGCACTTGGCTAAGAGGTATACTGCAATACTTGCGCATTTGTGCCTGTTTTATTTGGAAATTTTTCAACCAGGTAAGAATCATTGTTTGTTGGTTAACTTGTACTCGCGCTGGCAAAGTATTAATTAATGGACCTACAATTGATTCAGAGCCTGGCAATGTTGCTTCACGATCTGATACTACTGTACCAAACACAATATCTTGCTCACCGCTGTAGCGGCTTAACAGCAATCCCCATGCTCCTTGCACTAGTGTATTCAAAGTTAGTTGGTTATGCCGTACAAAAGATCTCAGAGCAGCCGTTAATACAGGCGAAAAGCTTATCTGTTGGCGTGCGTAGCCTTCCTGTTGAGAAGGTAATCTAGTGGAAACAGATTCAACAGGTAGGGTAGTGGGGGTGCGAAAATCCTGTAGTGCCTGCCGCCAAAATTTTTCTGCTTCGGTTAAATCCTGTTGTTGTAGCCAGGTGATGTACTCACAATATCGATGTGCTGATTCAGCGATCAATGGTTGACCACTGACAATGGATTCATAAAAAGTGAAAACTTCTTTAAGAAGCAGTGACATAGACCATCCATCAAGGATTAAATGGTGGTGACTCCAAACAAATTGATACTCACCTTCAGTAATATGAAAGAGCGCTAAACGCATTAGCGGTGCTTGTGTAATATCAAAACCACGCTTCCGATCTGTCTTAATATAGTTCTCGATTAGCTGTTGTCGTTCAAGCTCAGGGAAGGTTCGCCAATCTTGCTGCTCTATCGTCAATTCCAGTTGCCGCTGCACCACTTGAAGTGGCTTATCTACACCCTCCCAATGAAAAGAGGTACGTAAAACTGAATGTCTACCCAACACCTGCTGCCAGGCTTGCCGGAATGCAGTAACATTGATAGCGCCACGCAAAGTAAGCAACAACTGAATAAAATACATATCAGGCTCAGAGACATAGAGGCTATGAAATAATATACCTTGTTGAATAGGAGATAATTCATATATGTCTTCGATATTACGAGTTTCCATTACTCCTCCTGATATTGGCGATCTTCTTGATAAATTTGTCTAGTTCTTGCTGGTTCAATTTCGCCTGAGGAAAATCTGATGGTGTATAACCTCCTGCCTCCGGCGATTGACAATGTTTGATAAGTGTTCGCAGGTTTGTTAAGAAATTATCAGCTAATGCTTCGATAGTAGTGCGGCGATGTACACTCTCGCTATAAACCCAATCTACCTTCAATCTGCCACCAATTATGCAGCCATTAATTTCTAATAGGTAAGGGCGAGGATTAGTAGGATTGCGACTTGCCTTGCCAGCATTGCTAGCTAATATAAATAGCGAAGAGTCTGCTAACATCTGATCAAACTGGCCTAGATAGTTAAAACTTATTTCTGCTTGTGGTAAAGCACGTAGCTGATCGGCAATTGCCGTGTCTTTGGTGAGATAGCGCAGTAGACCATAAGCAAAACCATGATTAGGAACAAGGCGTAGTTGTTCCTTAATTGACTTCAAAACATTCTGTGGCTGGGAAATATCATCAATATGTAATAGCAGTGGGAATATTGTAGTAAACCATCCCACAGTACGCGATAGATCAACATCAATAGATATACTTTCTCGTCCATGACCTTCTAGATCAATCAGTAGATAAGACGTGTCGATCCAGAATGCCAAGGTTTGTGATAAAGTACTTAATAATACATCGTTAATTTGTGTATGATAGGCTTTGGGAACCTCTTGTAACAATGCACAGGTCTCTTCTTTGGTAATTGTTCTTGATACAGTACGAGTTGTTGCCTCGATATTGCTGCCATTAGGATAATCTACTGGTATAGAGCCAATCTCTTTTCCTGATATTGATAACCAGTAATCAAGCTGTTGCCGAACTGCTTGTGTTTGTGCATATTCCCATTGTCTTTCAGACCACTGCTTAAATGCGGTAGTTTTTTGCGCAAGTCGGATCTCTGCGCCTCGGCTAAGCTGCTCATAGCCTGTCTGCAGGTCTTCTAGCAATATTCTCAGTGACACTCCATCAGTTACTAGATGATGTAGAATAATTAATAACTGACTAGATTTGGATGGACCTAAATCAAAGAACAGAACACGTATAAGAGGACCCTGCGAGAGATCCAAGCTCGCTTGCAATTGTGCTTCGACCAACTCAATGGCATGCTGTTGTGCTATTTCTGATATGGAAGCAAGATCCATAATAATAAAAGGTGACATTCCATCATAATCTATATTAGTCTGTTGCCATTCTCGCCCATCTTGAACAAAACGCAGTCTAAGTGAATCATGATGTTGAAGAAGTTGTTGTACTACTTTTACTAAAAGCTTGGGAATTAAAGGTTGTTGTACTTGTAGTAAGACCGAGAGATTCCAATGTTGTGGAACAGGGAATTGTTTCTCAAAAAACCAATGTTGTATTGGTGTAAGAGGTAGTGAGCCGACAACTAATGTTTGTTCATGTTCTATTGTTGTAGACTGGTGAGCTACTGCTGCTAATGTGCTGAGAGTCTGGTGTTGAAAGAGTTGATCTAATGTTAGCGATAGACCTGCCTGATTGGCCTTGGCAATCATCTTTATTCCTAGAATCGAATCCCCACCTAATTCAAAGAAATTTGCATTGATATCCACCTGATCAATACTAAAAATCTGTTTCC
This sequence comes from Acidobacteriota bacterium, assembly GCA_040758525.1. GTDB lineage: Bacteria > Acidobacteriota > Blastocatellia > Chloracidobacteriales > JADJPF01 > JBFLVQ01. The sequence continues at coordinate 1,899 of JBFLVQ010000704.1, read as the reverse complement.
AAATATTGACTAGTCTCTCCTCTATTGAATTACGAGGAGTAGTAATGGTTTTTGGATGGGTAGAACTTTGCCAATCTCTTGTAGTCAATACTTGACGATCCACTTTGCCATTTGTAGTGAGTGGCAGCTTATCAAGTACTACAAAAGTTGTTGGCACCATATAGCCAGGTAACTTTGTACTTAAGAAGTTCTGTAGTTCATTACGAGAAGGAGAAGGATCACCTGCTGGCACAATGTAACCTACTAGCTGCTTACCGCCAACGGGACTTTCACAAGCTAACACTACTGCTTCGCGTACTGCAGGATGTTCACTTAAGGTTGACTCAATCTCTGTTAACTCAACACGAAACCCATGAATTTTTACTTGATTGTCTATACGACCAAGAAATTTGATATTTCCATCTGCCTGATAACAAGCTAAATCACCAGTCTTATAGAGGCGTGCACCAAACAGATCACTGAATGGATTCGGTATAAACTTCTCTGCAGTTAAGTCAGGGCGATTTAGATAACCGCGTGCTAAGCCAACACCGCCAATATACAATTCACCAACAACACCAACTGGAACAGGCTGCCAATAATTATCAAGCAGATAGAGTTGTGTATTTGCAATGGGCCGACCAATAGGCACCGATCCACTCTCTTGATCTACATCTGATATTTGATAGACAGAACAACCAACTACTGTTTCTGTTGGGCCATACTCATTAAACAGTTTTGTCTGAGGCGACAAGCAGCGCCAACCAGCAATAGTTTCAAATGAGAGCGCCTCACCACCTATGATTAATGCGCCATTGCTAATGGCTAGCAACTGATCAGGCAATACTTGATTAATGGCTTGTAGATGAGCTGGTGTGAGTTTAACAATACTGTAGTTTTCACCAGTTTGTAATGCCTTGATCAAAGCTTCAATACCTGGTGATTCTCGTAACAGTACTATCTTTTTACCAGTTATTAGAGGAGCAAACAGGCTGGTAATGGTCAAGTCGAAAGTTAATGGAGAATGGACTGGTGCGCCACATCCTATCGTCAGATTATAAGCCTGAGTACACCAGTGTAGATAATTAACTACTCCTCTGTGATCAACTAATGTTCCTTTTGGCTTACCGGTTGAACCAGAAGTATAAATTACATAGGCAAGATTTTCTGCGCTAACATCACTTGTAACATTCTCTATGCTCTGTGTGGCAATATCATCCCATTCACTATCTATACAGACAACCTGACCTAAGTGTGACGGCAATCTATCTAAAAGATTCTCCTGCGTCAATAATATAGGTACTTGTGTATCTGCTAATATAAAAGCCAATCGTTCTAATGGATAGGTAGTATCTAGCGGTAGATAGGCTCCACCCGTCTTCATTATTCCTAGTAAACTAATGATCATTGCTATGCTGCGTTCCATTAAGACACCTACCAACACTTCTGGACCAACTCCATGAGCGTGTAAGTAGTGTCCTAACTGATTTGCGCGTTGATTCAATTCACGATAGCTAATACACTCATCTTCATACTCTACAGCAATAGCATCTGCGTTACGTTTGGCTTGCTCTTCGATCAGTTGATGCAAACAATGATCTTGCGGATATGTGTAATTAGTATTATTCCATTCACTTAACAGTTGATTACGCTCAGACACAGTCAGAATAGAGAGGCTATAGATCGGTTGTTCTGGATTATCTACAATATTTTCTAATAGAGTTTGAAAATGTAGTAGCATTCGAGAGATTGTAGTTACGTCAAACATATCTGTGCTGTATTGTAGAGTACTGCAAAGCGCTCCTTGTACCTCTTCCATATCCAACTTAAGATCAAACTGGCCTTCCTGTTGAGTTAATGGAAATGGCAGCATCTCCAGTCCAGCAAATTTTACTGAAGAGTTAATCTCTCCTGACTTAA
>JBFLVQ010000703.1:0-4856 GCA_040758525.1 Acidobacteriota bacterium | reverse complement strand
AACTAGCAAAAAATCCTTTATTAGTAAGTACGGCAGTCTATCGGTATAGCTGTGATGCTTTGCACAGCCCTCTGCAAACGCTACCTCCTAGAGGGATGAATGTATCGGTTCGATTATACTACTATTGTTATCCATAACATATGCTTTTTAAAGAATGGCGGCCTGATAATTAATTGGTGATGGTTTAGCAGTGTCGCGTCTATCTCGCGTGTATGGCTCGAATTTACCACATCAGTATGGTATCCTGGCCGGCTTTTGGGAGGTGATCCGTGAGTGCTAAAACTATCTACGATGTTGTGATCATAGGCAGTGGCCCAGGTGGCTATGTAGCAGCGATCCGTGCTGCCCAACTAGGTCTACGTACCGCTGTGGTCGAGAAGGACAAAGGCTTTGGTGGTACCTGTCTGCACCGTGGTTGTATTCCTACCAAAGCTCTGTTAGAGAACGCAGACCTCTATGAGCAGATGCAGAATGCACGTGAATTCGGCATTACTGTTGAAGGTCTTAAGCTTGATTTTGAGACTGTGCAGAAACGTAAGATAAAGATTGTACGCAAGCTTGCCAAAGGCGTTGAGTTTCTTCTCAATAAAAACAAGGTTGATACTTATGGTGGTTTTGGGCGGCTAATTGCGCCTGGAGAGGTCGAGGTAGAAGCTTCACAAGGAAACAGGGTTAAATTAGAGACTAAAAACATCATTATCGCTACTGGCTCGGTACCAAAATCACTACCCAATCTCGATATTGATGGCAAACGGATCATTAGTAGCGATCATGTATTAGAGTTAACCTCAATCCCAAAATCGATGATCATACTAGGCGCAGGCGCTGTAGGCGTTGAGTTCGCTTCCATCTATGCACGCTTTGGCAGCCAGATTACCCTGGTTGAAATGTTACCACAATTACTACCACTGGAAGATGAAGAGCTGGGCACAGAATTGCAAAAGACGTTTAAGCGTCAAGGTATTAAAGCTCTAGTAGGTACTGCCTTTCAATCTGCTACCGTGAAAGACGATAGCGTTGAAGTAACGGTCAAAAACATCGCTAGCGGAGAGACCAGTCAACATAAGGCTGAGTTGTTACTGGTTGCCGTAGGCCGCCGCCCGCTACTTGAGAATTTAGGCTTGGAGAAGACAAAAGTACAAGTCGAGCGTGGCTATATAACCGTTGACAAATACCAGCGTACTGCCGAGCCCAATATCTATGCGATTGGCGATGTTATTCCTACTCCATTGCTTGCCCATGTTGCCTCCGCCGAAGGCATTGTTGCGGTTGAGCATATTGCTGGCAATAAAGAGCTACGCCCTGTTAATTACTCACGTATACCCAGTTGCACCTATTGTGATCCAGAAGTAGCCAGTGTTGGCCTGACTGAGCGACAGGCGCGTGAGCATGGTTATCAGCTTAAGATCGGCAAATTTCCCTTCACGGCCAATAGCAAGGCTGGCATCCTAGGGCGTAATGAAGGTTTTATCAAGATTGTTAGCGACAGCAAGTATGATGAAATCCTTGGTGTACACGCGATTGGGCCACGGGTTACGGAAATGATCGCAGAAGCCTGCATAGCACTACAGGGTGAATTTACCTCTGAAGAGCTAGCCAGGACTATGCATGCACATCCAACACTTTCAGAGGGTATAGTAGAAGCGGCGCATGCCGTCTATGGCCTACCTATTCATATTTAATGTAGCAAGTGATCGTTGGCTGAGCACTAATTACAGAGTATATGGCACAAACCACGATAGCATTAGAACGAGCGCAATACATCGATTTTTATTACTATTTACGGCTTACTCGTAGCGTTGAGGAGCGGCTTACTAACCTCTTCCGACAGAATAAAGTAGTAGGTGGTTTCTATCGTAGCCTAGGACAAGAAGCAACGGCGGTAGGAACTGCCTTTGCGCTTGCTCCAGGCGATGTGCTCAGCCCACTGATACGTGATATGGGCGCATTAATGGTGCGAGGTGTACCGCCGCGTGAAATTTTTATGCAGTATATGGCGCGCGCCGCTGGAGGTAGTCAGGGTCGCGATCTCAACATACATATTGCCGATCTTGAGCGTGGTTATGTAGGACCGATCAGTCAGCTTGGTGATATGGTGGCAATAATGGCTGGCATAGCATTAGGCGGGCGTATGCTTGGCAAAAAGATTGTTACTCTTGTCTATGTCGGTGATGGTGCTACTTCTACAGGCGCTTTCCATGAAGGGGTGAACTTTGCTGCAGTACTGCAGCTACCCATGATTGTGATTATTGAGAATAATGGCTACGCCTTCTCGACACCTACTAGTCAACAGACCTGTGTGCAAGATTTCGTTGAGAAAGCCAAAGGCTATGGTATTCCCGGTGAAATTGTTGATGGCAATGATGTGGTGGCTGTCTACGAACTGACGCGCCAAGCGGTAGCACGCGCCCGTGCTGGCGGTGGGCCTACAATTATTGAAGCTAAGACCTTCCGTATGCTTGGCCATGCACAGCACGATGATCAACGCTATGTACCCAAAGATCTACTGGAAGAATGGCGCAAGAAAGATCCTCTAGATCGCTATGAGCAGTTCCTTACAAATAAGCGGCTTGCCTCTATAGAAGAGTTACGCGAGATGGATGATCGTATTGCGAAATTGCTTGATGCAGAGGTTGAGATAGCCGAAGCGGCTGCTTTCCCAACGCCGGAATCAGCACTCACTGATGTCTACTACCAAGGTTAAGGAGAAGTGTTAGCATGGCAGTAGTGACTTATCTAGAAGCAATACGCCAAGCACTATTTGAAGAGATGGCACGTGACGAGCGGGTCTTTGTACTGGGCGAGGATGTGGGTGTCTATGGCGGTGCATTTAAGGTCACAGAAGGTCTTTATGATCGATTTGGCGCCGATCGTGTAATCGATACTCCTATCTCAGAAGCAGCGATTGTTGGTGCAGCTTGTGGTGCAGCAATGATGGGACTGCGTCCCGTTGCTGAGATGCAGTTTATAGATTTTATCTCTTGTGCGTTCGACCAACTTACTAACTATGCGGCAAAATCACGTTACCGCCAAGATATCGGCATACCAATTGTGGTACGTGGACCATGTGGTGGAGGCGTACGTGGAGGACCATTCCACTCTCAGAATGTTGAATCCTTCTTCCTCAATACGCCAGGATTGAAAATGGTTGAGCCAGCCACTGCTTATGATGCCAAAGGGCTACTTAAGGCAGCAATACGTGATGAAGATCCTGTACTCTACTTCGAGCACAAGTTTCTTTATCGTCGTATTAAGGAAGAGATCCCTGATGAGGACTATATTGTGCCAATTGGTAAAGCAAAAGTGCGACGTGAAGGTAGTGATCTTTCGATCATAACTTATGGTGCAATGGTGCACGTAGCACTTGAGGCAGCCGAAAAGTTGCAGACAGAGGGTATTGATATTGAAGTATTAGATCTGCGCAGCCTGCTTCCTTATGACGAAGAGGCAGTGCTTACTACTGTTGCCAAGACCAGCAAAGTGATCCTATTGCATGAAGCAACACGCACTGGCGGTTATGCTGGTGAGTTGGCAGCAACGATTGCAGAAAAAGCATTTGAATATTTAGATGGTCCAATTATGCGTGTGACGGCGCCGGACACACCCGTGCCCTACAGCCCACCGCTAGAAGACTTTTTCTTGCCGAACGCGGAGAAGGTAATAAAGGTCGCGCGGCAACTGGTAGCATATTAAAATTGCGGATTAGAGATTGCAGATCGAGAAGAGGGTCTCTTCAAATCGCAATATGCAGTTAAATGAGGAGAGTTATGGCTACAGATGTGATTATGCCCCAGATGGGGGAAAGCATCGCTGAAGGTACGATCGTAAAGTGGTTAAAGAAAATCGGTGATGAAGTGAAGCGCGATGAGCCGCTTTTCGAAATATCGACTGATAAGGTTGATGCTGAAATCCCTTCCCCAGTCGCCGGTGTTCTTTCCGAGATTATTGTCCCAGAAGGTCAGACTGTACCAATCAATACCGTAGTGGCGCGCATAGCTGCGCCTGGCACACGTCCAGCCGCAGCCGCTGCACAGGAAAAACCTGCCGATGGCCATAGGCCAGCCGCACCACAACTTACTACCGAACAGGTACAGCAACAACGTATCACACAACAACAGGAGACCGCTGCTGTTACGACAGAAGAGTCGCAGCGACAACGCTCTTCGCCCTTAGTGCGTAAGATTGCACGTGAAAATAATATTGATATTGGTGGTCTTAAGGGCACGGGTATGGGTGGACGGGTAACTAAGAATGACATTCTCAGTTATCTGGAGAATAAACCAGCAACTCGTCCAGTCGCGCCTGTACAAACTGCACCTGCACCTGTTGCACCAACACCGACAACACCAACAACAGCACCTTCAACAGTACCTTCAGTACCTTCTACACCCACTTACCAACCCGGTGAACGTGTAGAGATTGTGCCTATGACGCCTATGCGTAGAAAGATTGCCGAGCATATGGTCGTTTCACGGCGTACCTCTGCGCATGTGACTTCAGTCTTTGAGATCGATATGACTCGTGTAGCTAAACTACGTGAGGCACATAAGGATCGCTTCCAAGAGCGTCATGGTGTCAAACTCACCTTTATGCCTTTTATTATTAAGGCAACTGTTGAGGCATTACAGGCTTGGCCAGTAATGAATGCTTCCATTGATGGCGATAATATCGTTTACAAGAAAGATATCAATATCGGTATGGCGGTTGCGCTTGATTGGGGACTGATTGTACCAGTAATCAAAAATGCCGATGAAAAGAATATCTTAGGGCTCTCACGTGCTGTTAATGATCTTGCTAATCGTGCACGTAACAAACAGCTCAAGCCAGATGAGGTACAAGGTGGCACATTTACAATT
>JBFLVQ010000702.1:0-4874 GCA_040758525.1 Acidobacteriota bacterium | reverse complement strand
GTTAGCACTGGAACATAAGATGCTGCCAGCTAGCCTGCACTATCAACAAGCAAATACACAGATAGATTTTGCTAACAGTCCCTTCTATGTTAACAGCCAGTTACGAGTCTGGCCAGATAATGGTAAGCCTAGACGAGCTGGAGTAAGTTCATTTGGAGTAGGAGGCACTAATGCTCATGTAATTGTAGAAGAGTGGCATAGTAGTGAGAGTTCGAGCAGGTCAAGAGAGTGGCAGGTATTGTTGCTAAGTGGTAAGAGTGAGGCAGCATTGACAGCCGCAACGAAGCAATTAGGAGAGTATTTGCAGCAGCATAGAGAGGTGAATCTAGCTGATGTTGCTTACACTCTACAACTTGGTAGAAAACATTTCAACTATCGACGAATGGTGATCTGTCGCGATATTGATAATGCCCTTAGTGCTTTAACAGCTAATACTTTTACACAATGTTTTTCTGATCCTAAAGAAACGGATAATTGTCCAGTGGTATTTATGTTTACTGGACAAGGATCTCAATATCTGAATATGGGGCTGGAGTTGTATCAGACAGAACCAGTTTTTCGTCAATATATAGATCAGTGTGCAGAAATACTAAAAATACATCTGGGAATAGATCTACGTACCATTCTATATCCTAAAGCAGAAGAAGCTGAAAAAGCTGCACAGCAGCTTGACCAAACTTGGATCACACAGCCAGCACTGTTTGTACTTGAATACTCGCTAGCTCGTTTATGGATAAGTTGGGGAATCTATCCAGAGGCAATGATAGGCCACAGCATAGGCGAGTATGTAGCTGCCTGTTTAGCAGAAGTTTTTACACTAGCAGATGCGCTTGCACTAGTAAGTATCAGAGGCAGATTAATGCAGGAGTTGCCTGCTGGCGCAATGCTAGCTGTGCCTATGAGTGAAGATGAGATCAAAGTCCGAATGACTCAAGAGATATCGATAGCAGCAATAAATACACCTTCGCTTTGTGTAGTATCTGGACCAGTAGAAGAGATCTCCGCATGGCAAGAGGAATTAACTGCAGAAGGTCTGATTTGTAGGCCCTTAAATACTTCGCATGCTTTCCATTCCCAAATGATGTCGCCAATTGTTGAAGAATTTATTACACAAGTAAAACAAATAAAGCTTGATGCACCCCAAATCCCTTATATTTCGAATGTGACCGGCAATTGGATAACAGCCGCAGAGGCTAGCAATGCTGATTATTGGGGAAGACATTTGAGACAGACAGTAATGTTCTCACAAGGTCTACAAGAGATATTGAAATCACCTCGTCGAGTACTGTTGGAGATTGGTCCAGCAGAGACGTTGAGTAGACTTGCTGCTAGACATCCAGCAAACGATGGTAATACCGTCACAGTTGCTACATTAGGCAGCAGAAATGACCGAATAACAGAACCACAACAGTTATTAACAGCTTTAGGACAGTTATGGCTAGCACGTGTACCTATTGATTGGACAAAGTTCTATACTAATGAGCGTAGACATAGAGTTGTTCTACCAACCTATCCATTTGAACGACAACGTTACTGGATAGAGACTAGGCCAACATCTGAACAACCACACAAAAAACAATCGGCATTGATTAAAAATGAGGATATCTCAGATTGGTTTTATTATCCTACTTTTAGATCTACTAGATTATTGAATACAACAAATATATTGGTAGAAAGAAAGAGGTGGTTGATATTTGATAAAGGAGACAGCTTTAGTAATGCATTAGTAGAACATTTACAGACTAATGGACAACAAGTTGTTAGAGTTAAAGTTGGTAAGCAGTTTACTCATATCGATAATGATATTTATACCATTGATCCAAATAAGTCAGAAGATTATAAGACATTAATTAATAAGCTTCTGGTTTTGCAAAACCTTCCAGACTATATTCTACATTTATGGTCTATTACTCCCACTATTGATATTGGCAGTGAGCCTTTTGAGAGATTACAGAGTTTAGGTTTCTATAGCCTATTGTTTCTAGCACAGGCATTGGATAGCGAGAATATTACTGAGCCTATTCGAATAGGAGTAATTACTAACCATATTGTTGCTGTAACAGATGAAGAGATATTACATACAGAGAAAGTGACAATATTTGGTCCATGTAAAGTTATACCTCAAGAATATCCTTATATAACTTGTCATTGTATTGATATCTATCTTCCCAAAACAGGCGCTCAACCAGAGCTTAGAATACTAAATCAGATTATCGCTGAAATTAGTTTAAACTCTCCTGATGTAATTGTTGCCTATAGAGGAAATCAACGTTGGGTACAGAGCTTCGAGCCAGTTAAATTAAACTCTATTGAAAAAATCCCACAATTGCGTAGTAAAGGAGTATATCTTATCATCAGTGGATTATCTGATATTGGTTTTGCTTTGGCAGAATATCTAGCTAAGCATCTCTGTGCCAAGTTAGTTTTTGTAGAAGAGTCTGCCTTTCCAGCTAAACAACTATGGGAGCAACAGCTAATCAACCAGAGTGACGATACTATAAGCGATAAGATAAAGCGCATTAAACTACTAGAAGATTTAGGAGCAGAGGTTCTTATTATTAATGCAACATTGACTAGTGAGATACAGATGCATACCGCCTTATCTCAGGCTGTTGAACGGTTCGGTAAGATTAATGGGGTAATTTATACCCTTGAAGCAGACAGGCAGCAGCCATTTCAGTTTATTCCTACAATAAATGTTGCTGAAATCCGCTGCCATTTTGAATCAATAGCTTATGGTTTGAGTGTGTTAGAAAAGGTCTTAGTGGGTAGGGAACTAGATTTTTGTTTGATGAGCTCTTCTCTATCGGCTATCTTGGGTGGTTTGGGTACTATTGCTTATACCTCTGCTTATCTTTTTATGGATGCCTTTGTTTATAATCATAATAAGAAGACCTGCTTGCCTTGGATAAGTGTAAACTGGGATGTCTGGCAGCTTCAGCATAAACAGACTGTTGCTACTAATACTAATTTACATCAATTGGTGATCGATACTGCGGAGGGTGTAGAGGTTTTTCGACGTATTTTGCCATTAGATCAACCATCACAGATAATCGTCTCTACAGGAGATTTAACTGCCCGTATTGAGCAATGGCTCAAACCTAAGTCATTACCTGACCGGTTGCTGAAAGAGAACAGTGCTGTATCAACAGTTTGTCGTTCACGACCACAAATAGAAGCACCTTACATTGCCCCTGACAATGAATTAGAGACTGTTATTGCTGATATTTGGCAAAAAGCATTTGGTATCGATAAGGTTGGTGTTCAGGATAACTTCTTTGATTTAGGCGGTGACTCTCTAATGGCTATCCAGGTTATTTCTCAACTAAGAAAAAGACTGAATATAGAAATTCCAGTAGTTAGTCTTTATGAGAGATTAACAGTAAGATCGTTAGCTGAGTTACTCTATTCTGATCAAAATGATGTTGATGGCATAGATACAGCCCAGACTAGCAGGCGCGAAGTAAGAATACAGAAACGCAGAGAGATTCAGCAAAAACAACGATTAAAAAGAGAGTTGCGAGAACAGAGGTTTTAACTGCAAATTCGATTAGACCATAATAGTGAAATGGGTATGAAACTATGCGTGCGGTATTAACTAATTTTGGTTCAACCGGGGATATTCAACCCTTTCTTGCCCTTGCCATTGAACTACGTAACGGTGGCCACCAGCCTATTCTTGCCTGTTCACCAAATTTTCGATCTATGGTCGAGCGATTAGAGTTGGAATTTGTACCAATTGGACCGGATCTACAAAAGATTCAGTGTGAGATAAATGAGACTTGGATGGCAATGCCAGCAACAGACAACTCAACTGAACAGATACACTCTTTATTTACTCCTTTAATATCATTTTTACCACAAGCATATGAAGAATTATCCCAAGTATCTCGTAATGCAGATGTATTAATTAGCGGACCAGTACAACCAGCAGCACGAATGGTTCATGAAATCACTGGTATTCCATTTGTTTCAGTACAAATCTCTCACTTAGGCGGTATAGGAACACCAGCCTTACAACAGGCCAGTGCAGCATTGATTAACCCTTTTCGTAAAAAACTTGGCCTGCCATTCTTGCGCGACCCATTGACTATAGATGCCAACTCACCTCAACTAGCCTTATATGCAATTAGTCGCCATTTCTGTCCACTGCCGAATGACTGGCCAGCGCACTATCATATGATTGGTTTTTTCTTTCTTGACGATGAACAATGGCAGCCTGACGCTAGACTGGTCGAATTTATTACTACTAGCGAACCACCCATTGTGATTACCTTTGGCAGTGTTACTTATGATGATCCTGATCAATTTACAAATATGATTCTTGATGCAATAACTTTGGCTGGTTGCCGCGCTATTATACAGCAGGGTTGGAGTGGTTTGGCAAAAGGAGAGATGCCGCCAAACGTCCTTAGTGTTGGTTATGTACCGCATAGTTGGCTTTTTCCGCGTGCTGCTTGCATTGTACATCATGGTGGTATTGGCACAACGGCATGGGCATTTAAAGCTGGCGTGCCAAGTATCTTTATTCCTCATATACATATGTCTGATCAAATCTATTGGGCAGAATTTGCTAGAGAACTAGGATGTTCTGGTCCTGCCATCCATTATCAAGAGCTTGGTTCTCTAAGACTAGCTGATGCTATCAAAGCAACGTTGTTTAATACCAACTACTATCGTACAGTAGCTGCATTGGGCGAAAAGATAAGCGATGAACAGGGAGTAAAGAAGGCACGACAGTTAATCGAGCAGTTGGTATATGATATAGGGTTATATCAACGTACATCTAATTGGCAAACTGACCTGTCTCCTCAAACAATGGCAGAAAAAGTCAATAAGCGTAGAGAGTGTTTACAAAAACAGCGATCCAGAAA
>JBFLVQ010000701.1:0-4881 GCA_040758525.1 Acidobacteriota bacterium | reverse complement strand
GTAGTGATACGCCTAAGGAGGTAACTTAGGGAATTCTAACTAGCAAAAAAATGCTTTTCCCATTACGCAGATTGCATCAAAAAGGCAAATAGAATAGTATAAAAAAAATTTGCTCGCGCAGTAGCTATTGTGGCTATTGCCGTCAGCGTAGAAGATTTCCGGCTCGATCACACTTTTTTTGCGGTGAAAATACTGTGAAGATACAGTTGTTATCTGGTGGTGGCGCCTACGATCTACAGCAACAGTATTTGACGTCATTCGTTATTGATGGCGAATTGGCTGTTGATGCAGGTGCGTTGCCACTTGCCCTCTCACGTAGCAATCAGCTCTGTATACGCAATATTATAATTACTCACTCTCATCTAGATCACCTAGTTGGATTGCCCTTGATGCTCGACAATATTTTTACCGAGATGGAACATACAATTCGCGTTTATGCTATTGAAGAGACCGTCGAGGCACTACGCAATCATATCTTTAACAATGATATTTGGCCGGATTTCAGCAGTTTTAAGAACAGTCATGGCGTTAACCTGCAGTTTGAGGTGATTGAGCCACGCCAGACCCTGGAGATTGGCAGGTTGCGAGTAAAGGCTATCCCTGTCAATCACACAGTCCCTACGGCGGGTTTGATAGTAGAAGATGGTCGAGTCGCGATTGCAATCTCATCCGATACCTGTGAAACAGATGAATTATGGATGGTGGCACGTAGTACCGTAAATCTACGTGCAGCCTTTATTGAATGCTCCTACCCGAATCGATTAAGCCATCTAGCCGCTAAATATGGACACCTTTCACCGCAAAGTATGTTAGAGCAGGCGCGTAAGATTGGTCGTCGGGTGCCTGTTTATGCCTATCACATCAAACCTGCACAGATGGCCGAAGTCCTTGATGAGTTAGAGCAGTTGCGTAATGAGGGAATCGCACCAGCCGTGGCCAATTATATCTATGAGTTTTAATTAGCGCTTTTTTTTCGTTGCTGGTGGCTTGGGTGGGGGCGGTTTGGGGGTGTCAAAGTATTGGAAATAGAACACCACGCCTGCACCTAAGATAGTAACAATAAGCAATACTATCATCATTCGTTGACGCTTTGATGAGGGATTCTTCGTAGTTGTAGTATTAGTTGATGGGCGTCTAGTATTGTTATCCCAACCGATCTTATCGATATTAAAGCGATAGTTTTCTACAGGAGCTTCCTCTTTCGGTCCAGTCTTTAGGATCAGATCCTCATTAGTAAGGTTTATCAAACCGGCCGTGATCATATCATGTTGGCTGGCCAGGTATTTTTCTTGGTTATTAGTAGGAAAAGAGAACTGGCAATTCGTACAGGTAAGGGCACTGCCTTCGGCCAGCACCACATTGAGAGAAAGATCCAGCAGGTGGCTAAAGAGCGTGGCGCAGTTCTGGCAATAGCCAAGCAACTGTTTGCAGCGCGGGCAGCGCAATATTGCGATCTGCTTACGTGTGCAACAAAGAAATCGCTGTTTTGGATCTGACATACACCTTGGAACCCTCCCTTGCTTGTTGGCAATAATAACATAATCGCTACATATATAAGAAAAGAGAAAAATTCTCTATTAAACGGGTGGGCGTCGGCGATGCCAATCAGTGGCGCGCTGATAAGCATTAGCGATTTCAAGTAATGTTGTCTCACTAAAGGTACGACCCATAAACTGTATAGCAGTAGGCAGTCCTTGCGCGCCAAAGCCGTTTGGTACTGAGATGGCTGGCACACCCACAGCATTTCCTGCAGGAATCAGTGCCGTACCACTACGAACACCAGGATAGGCTTTATCAAAATTGACTCCTATTGGATAAGCAACTGTGCCACGAGTCGGCGCCACCAATGCATCATAGCGAGAAAGCAGTTCATCAAAGGGCTTTTTCATGGCATTACGCAGCCGCATTGCTTGTAAGTAATCGACTGCTGGTACAAGCATCATAGAGTAACCACCAGCGCGATCAGCAGGTACACGTAGTTGATTAAGCTTGCCACTCTCGATCAGATCTAAAAATGCACTGCCGCCTTCTGCAGCAACAATAATACCGACTATTCCACCATAGGGAAAATCAGGCAATTCTACATCCGGTACTAAGTCAGCAAATTCGCCTAGTTTCTGCAGAGCAGCCTCATAGTTGGCGCGTACTTCTGGCTGTATATTTTCACTGCTGCCTTTGATAATACCAAGCTTGAAGCGGCGTGGACGGCGCTTATCGGCATAGCTAAAACGTTTTGCTACTGAAGAGGGATCATTCTCATCCTCACCAGCAATAGCGGCCAATACCAAGCCACAATCATCTGCGCTACGACACATAGGTCCCAATTTATCTAATGTCCAACAGAGTGCCATAGCACCATGACGGCTGACCAGGCCATAAGTAGGTCGTAGTCCTGAAACACCGCAAAAGGCCGATGGAGTGAGGATAGAACCAGAGGTTTCTGAACCGATGGCAAAACCAACCAATGCTGCTGCAACCGCTGCTCCTGAGCCCGCAGATGAGCCACCACTCCAATATTCACGATTCCAAGGGGTACGTCCGGGGCCGGTAAAGGAGGCATCAGCATTGTTGTAACCCATACCGCCTGCCAGTTCTACCATCGCTAGTTTGGCGATCAGTATTGCACCAGCTTCACGCAGGCGTTTAATTACTGTGGCATCCTGATCAAAGACCTGATTACGATAGGGTTCAGCGCCCCAACTGGTAGGAATATCTTTAGTGGCAAGTAGATCTTTTGCTCCATAAGGAATGCCATGTAGTGGACCGCGATAGCGACCACGTATTATTTCCTGTTCTGCGCGGCGAGCTTCTGCCAATGCCAGTTCGCGTGTGATTGTTACCACTGCACCTAACTGCTCCCCTAAACGTTCAAGCCGCGATAGGTAAGATTCAGTCAGTTCTACGGGTGAAATTTTACGAGTGCGTAACAGCTTACTCAGCTCACGCACAGAAGAGTAAAGAATATCTTCAGATAGCATATGGCAATACTTTCAGTCTACTTTAGGGGCAATAGCGCGAAAGATAACATCCGGCTCGACGCTATTAGCCAGCTTAATAGCACGTAGTGTTGCGCCTATACGCAAGTAGCTTTCTACATCACTACGGATTTCGCTTTCTAGTGATGAATCGATATGTTTACCATAGCGAAGCTTGATAATCTTCATCAATTCCTCACTACCTGGGGGCGGATTGTCTTGGCCTTGTTGTAAGGGGATTATAGTATCAGTAGGCGATGCAGCAATAGCATTAATGGCAGGTTGAGCGAGCACGGCTGGCAATAGCGGTGCAGCAACAACCTGACGCAGAAATTGACGGCGATTGTGGCGCGATTGGCCTTTCATCTGGCTTTCCTTTCTTAAATTGACTCTTGAATGGCTGTTATAAACCGATTAATGATTACACGCAAGCGGCAATGGGCGGTTACTAGTGTAGACAAGTTTTATATAATCGATTACCGATAGTTGAAGATATGCAAAAGAAGAAATGGCGTACACTAATATTGCTATCGATCGCAGAACTGCTAGGTATGGCGGTCTGGTTCTCGGCCTCGGCGGTTGTGCCAGCATTAACCTTACACTGGACATTAGGTGATTCTGGTCGCGCCTGGTTGACGATGTCGGTACAGATAGGTTTTGTCGTTGGTGCTTTGGCATCCGCGATGTTGAATCTGGCCGATCGTATCTCAGCGCGGCGACTATTTGCTATCTCAGCACTGCTTGCTGCGCTTGCTACCGCTTCAATTCCGGCGCTAGCGTCAGGATTAGGTCTAGCGCTAGCACTAAGGTTTCTTACTGGTCTATTTCTCGCCGGTGTCTATCCAGTTGGTATGAAGATTATGGCGACCTGGACCAAGGAGGATAGAGGTTTAGGAATCGGCCTGTTGGTAGGCGCGCTTACACTTGGTTCGGCGGCACCACATTTACTTAATATCTTTGGTGGTGTTGATGATTGGCGATCTGTACTCTACTTAGCGGCAGCGTTGGCAGCGCTAGGTAGTCTAATGGCAGCGCTTTTTGTTGATGAGGGTCCATATCGTGCCGCTTCACCACGTTTCAATTGGAGATATGTAGGTGAAGTATTACGTGAGCGTGAGACCTTGCTTGCCAATTTAGGCTATTTAGGCCATATGTGGGAACTCTATGCAATGTGGGTTTGGGTGCCTTCCTTCCTCTTGGCCAGTTTTAAGATGGCTGGATTAGAGCGTATCTGGGCTAACCTGGCTGCCTTTGCAGTAATTAGTGTAGGTGGCTTGGGAAGTTTGCTGGCCGGCAAACTGGCCGATAGATTAGGACGTACTACGCTTACGATCGCTTCACTATTGATTAGTGGTAGTTGTGCAATTGTGGTGGGATTGCTCTATGGTGGAAATCCTCTATGGCTATTGATCGTCTGTCTGATTTGGGGTTTTGCTGTAGTAGCCGATTCTGCACAGTTCTCTGCTTGTATAAGTGAATTATGTCGTACCGAATATACTGGTACAGCACTGACATTACAGACCAGCCTAGGCTTCCTCCTTACGTTGGTAACAATCCGCATTATCCCACCGCTAGAGAGATTGGTAGGGTGGCAATGGGCATTTGCCTTTCTTGCTATTGGTCCTGCTATTGGTATCTGGGCAATGAGTACATTAAGGCGCTCACCAGCAGCAATACGCTTAGCTGGTGGTAAGGGATAAAATAGATCGTTAATAAAATAGGTTTATTTGCTATATTGCAGACTATGAAAAAAAATCTATCTTATATATCTCCCAAAGCAGTAGTAAAACAGAGTCCAATTCAGGGTAGAGGGCTATTTGCCATTGAACCATTTCAGAAAGGAGAGATTGTCGTAATAAAAGGTGGATATATCTTCAATCGAGAGATATTAGATAAGCTTCAAGAA
>JBFLVQ010000700.1:0-4908 GCA_040758525.1 Acidobacteriota bacterium | reverse complement strand
CCTACAGAAGTACTACCAGGTTCGCGTTGACTTCCATCATTGATGGTTTTGCGAGCTTGCCTCTGGTTCGTTAGAGCAAGAGGTCTTATCTGCCCCTGGGCGCGCACTCCCCCGCGTTCCTGCGGGTATGACTGTCAGTTACCTAACAATGGTTGCCATTATAGAAAAATATAGACAAAACAGCAACCTTTTTATTGCCCTGTCGGGCAATGGCAGGCTTAACTACGGACTAAAGCCTGGGAGAATGCGCCTGCCTTTCCGTTCAACTCTGTCGGTTTGGCAATTTTTCTCCTTTGTCTTTTTTTCTGACATAGTTGTTTTCCTTTTCCCCGCTAAATTCTATATGCTCAAATCAAGTATTTTTGCAACTTACATACCTCAAAGGGAAATACCAGGACAGGCTCACCCTTATTGTTAGGATTGATCATGAGTTTGATAAGTGAGCTTAAGTTTAACGTAGCTGTTGAGGCTTCATCTCTGGCTCAGGAAGTGGTTCCTTCTTATATTCGAACGGATATCTCAACAGTCCCCAGAACGACTTTGGCATTGCTTGGTCCATACCAGCAATGGTTGTGCATTCTCCTGGCGGCAAGTAGAATGTTCCAAATATCACATCGAACAACGATAGGCCAATGCTGAAGTTGTGTCCCTTGCCCATTTGCGGATGATGGTGCCAACGGTGCGCTGCCGGACTGTTGATCAGCCACCCGAGCCGACCATAAGTCCATCGTAGATTGGCGTGAATCACTAATTGCTGAATCCCAATTATGGTAAACAGAATCCCGGTAGCAATCGGAGAGAGTGGCAAGATAACAGTGGTCAATATTGCCACCATCCAAGTTCCTACCAGTTCACCAGGATGAAAGCGGTTTGCATTAGCAAAGTCCATTTTTTCCGTTGCATGATGAATGGCATGGAACCTCCATAGCGGCCCCCAATGCATAGCCCTATGACGCCAGTAACCAAAGAAATCCTTAACAAGGAAGGCGAGAATAATCTGCAGTACCAGCGGCAGGTTGGCGGCTACTGCATGGTAGCTGTTAAGCCAGGGAAGTGAATAGATATATGGCTTAATAAAATTCTCTTGAATAAGGTCGAGTCCGATAAATAGGATAGGGGTTGCGGCCAAGCTAAAGAGAAGGTCAAGCTTCAGGTCATGCGTCCAGAACTTTTGGTCTGGGCATGCGCGTACACGAGGAAGCCATCGTAGCACTGCAAAAGTAAGCAGCATCGCCACGATATATGTCAATATGGTTGTTGCTTGATCCAAAAACAGGTCAGTGATGACTTCAACGGTGCTGCGCATTAGATTTCCTTTCAAGTTGGCTGCCCCCATCCATACATAGCTGTTTGCTGGACGGCGTGAGGTAGACGGAAAAGATCGCAGTTGCTGGCATTCTACAGAATTGCTGTTTCAAGCACTCTAGCATGCAATATTCCTAGCATTCAACTGCCATTGTAGAAAATTTAACAATTACTGCCATTCGGTAATAGCTACCATTATTCTTATCTATTTTCCCAAATGTACAGTGCCTTAGAATGTCAGTCGCATTCCCAATTGCAACTGTCTGCTTGGGAAGGCAACTAGAAAGCCCCTTTCTGGTAATATATATCTACCACCCTTCATTGGTGGCAAAATGATATTGCCATTTGCATCAGGAGAAAAGATACGATTCCCAAACTTTATATTGGTACGGTTAAACAGATTAAAGACTTCTACTATACCCTGAAGTTTGAAGCGATCCTTAATCGTTACTAAACGAGTTAGTCGCAGGTCTACATTAGCAAAACCAGGAGTAATACCAGTATTGCGTCCTAGCCCACCAGGGCGATCATTGAGATTATCACCATCATTATTTAGATCCACCGAGGAGAGCAGGTTGTAAGGTCTGCCCGATTCCAGCAATACAATAGAAGAGAGTCGAAAATCGCGCAGCAGAATATTGTTTGTATAACTCAAATCCCAAATCCCAGATAGGACAAAGCGATTGCGTACATCTTGCAAAGAAAGCCCACGTTCATTACCCAAATTTAGCGTATCCATTATCTCCTGTTGGTCAGGGAGAATGTTTTCATTGAGGTTACTGATCGATTTCGAGAATGTATAACTGGTCAAGAGCGAGAAACGATTGGTAAATCTTCTGTTAAACGAGAGGGTTAACGCATGGTAATAGCTATCAAAGGCGGATTCGAATTCAAAGATATCGCCACGTGTTGGATCAACTCGTCCAGTAATAAGGCTAGTCGTGAGATCACCAGGGACTGGTCGCACTACAGGATTGATCTGGCGTGGACCAAAGAGTTTGACTCCCCGCAAGAAGTTATAGCTGACCGTGATTACATTGTTTTGGTCAAGAGCATAATCGAAAGCCAATCTCGCTTGGTGGGAATAAGAGCCACGTAGATCAGATTGGAACTGAAACTCCTGAGCCAATTGTGGTGTGAAATCGACATTTGCTGGTAACTGTTCTGATTCGGGAAAGCGGTTGCCAGGAAGTTGGAACGGCAATATTGAGAAAGGAAAAGGTATATTGAGAACCTTTCGATCTGGCGGTTGAGTGGCAATTGCCGGACCAAAGAAAGGCGTGCTAAAGAAGATTCCATAAGCCGCATTTATGGTTAAGTTCCGTAACTTTTCTGGATTATAAGAAACAGCTATACGTGGGCTGATATTGCCATTGTTATCTGGTACAAAGCGGACTCGGTTTATATCATAACGCAGTCCCAATTTAACAAACAGATTTGGGCGTAGCTTTAGACCATCTTCAAAGAAAGCAGAAAATAGTTTTACCGGAACCGATATCTGTTTTTTGCTAGCAAAACCTTGAGAATAGAAGAGTGGCAGAGGAGAGTCTACCAAGGATACTCCTGCGGGAAAGCCTGGGAAAGCAATGGGCAGTAGACTGGAAAGTACTACTAGAAAATTACGCTGTTCAGATGTGCGTGATAATGGATCAAACATCTGAAGGCCGGTAAAGAATGGTGAACCAGGAAGGAAGTCTGAAAAATCTATATCATTAAAAAAGGCACTGCCATTATCGGCTATCGCAGCACGCCCAGAGGCATCGTTGTAAGTGAAATCGACGCCAAATTTGATCTGGTTACGGCCTCGCGTTAGAGATACATTATTGATGAATTGAAATATATCTTCTTCGCGTGGTTGCGGTAGAATTGCACTTTGACCAAAAAAGGCAATTCCCTCAGTGCTCTGAATTGATATCTGTGCACTGCTAACTGGTGACCTTACCAATTGATCGCGATGGCTGTAAAGGAACCGTGTCTCATTTACCAAGCGCAAGGATGAGTTTACATATGTGTTATTGACGGCAAATGAATTGTCATCTAGTTCTTGTATGCCACCAGAGGACTGGTCATTTGGTCCAAAGAAGTTTTCGAAGGCGCCATTATAGGTACCGCCAAAATTATATCTGAGCGAAAGAAGATCATTAGGTGTAACTTGTAGATCGGCACGTGCAAGAACTGAGGTTGTATCGATAGGAAAACCTACCGGGCCGTTATTTATCGGAAATCCTAGTCTCCTTGCCGAAGCTACGGTTTGATCACTAATAGTCACGATATTGTTCTGTTTTATTGACAGTCTTTCAAAAGAGGTGAAGAAGAAAGCTCGATCTTTCTTTATTGGGCCGCTGAGAATCTGGCCAAATTGGTACTGTCTATAAGGGGGCTTAAAAGTAGCGAAAACATCGCGAGTGCTGGTCTTATCATTTCGTGTCAAGAAAAAGGTGTTGCCATGAAATTCATTCGATCCACCTTTTGTGACTATGTTAACAATTCCGCCCAACGCACGACCAAACTCGGCTGAATAGTTGTCTGAAACAACCTGAAACTCCTGTACAGCCTCCTGACTAAAGGTTGAACGTACCGAACCTGTGGCGGACTCGTTATTATCCAAACCATCGATGGTAATATTATTCTGACGTGATCCTTGACCATTAAAAGAGAGCGTTGAACTGAGTGCGACGCCCTGTAGATCACTTCTAGGATCTTGTCTTACACGTGGTGTAGTAAAGGAGAAATCTAGGAAATTACGACGATTGATCGGCAATTCATCTATACGTAACGAGACAATATTGGTGCTACTCTCGGTTCTTCCTTCATCAGTATTCTTTACTAAAATAACCTCGCCGACCTCGCCTACTTTTAAAACAACTTCAATCACCGTTGTTGTTCCCAGTGTCAGATCTAAACGTAGCGTCTCGGGCCGGAAATCCGTGGCACTAGCTGTTAAATCATAGGTTCCAGGAGGTAATTGACTGATATTAAATAGTCCATTCTCATCCGAGATGGCTTCGCGTTCCAAATTGGTGGAAATTTTTTTGAAGTTGATTACCGCATTTTTTATGGTTTTACCTTGTTGATCACGTACCGTTCCAGTAGCGCTCGCAGTTGTAGATCCAGACTGGGCAAAAACTGGATATCCATACAATAGGAGAAAAGTGCTAATTAATAGAGGAACTATCCTAAACTCTTTTTTGCATTTCATATACTCTCCAACCTGCTTTTTTATTAGTTTTTATAACAGTCAATTTTTAGAGATCTTCCGTACTTATGCTAAGCCAACCCTGACTAGCAGTTGCATCACTATCTTGTATATTGCTAAACCAGCTTGTTGCTAATACTTGTAATGATTGCGAGGTAATCCTCAAGATCTTCTCAGAAGCTTTTCTAGCGATACTTGCCTGACTTATCTGTTAATCACCAAAATTGTGCGAGAACGAATGGTTTTGGGTTTGATAATGGTCAAGTAGGTGATTGGTAGCTCATTTGACCATTACAATTTTCTTTTGGTAATCCACTACGTTAACGCTAGAAGGCTCGATTTAAATCCTAACTCGATATTACTCAAAATATTGTTATTCTGAAAGTGTTAATAATACGATGTTAATA
>JBFLVQ010000699.1:0-4908 GCA_040758525.1 Acidobacteriota bacterium | reverse complement strand
CAACAAAACAATGGTCAATACAATCAGCATGGATAACCATTTGGTATGCACTCTTTCACATCTTTCCCGCGCCCTTTTCATCATATTCTCCCCTCTAAAACTCAATATCCCATGTGAGAAGCAATTTGGCATTAACAGCATCATCATTAAACGAAGGTCGATTCTTGAGTTGATAATCGATATTTAACCGGGACAACTCGCCTATTTTGCGAGTATAACCAAAGTTGATAGCCCGTACATTTCTGCCAGTTACCGGATCCCCATTAAGCTGATCATACCGTGTATAAACAGAATCATTTTTCGTGAGTTGGTAGGTAGTAAACAGATACCCGCCACTGGAGTGTGCCTTGTCACGAAAGGCAGAGGCAAAATCTGGCTCTAATGCAAGTAGGCTAGACGGTCTATTGCCAGCGACAAATTCACCCCGAAAACCAAATCGTCCAACCGCATATTGAAGATCAATGCCATAGATATCTTCATCATTAATACTGAACAGTCCTGGTGGCAAATTCTGCTTGCCTTGTTGCATAGAAAATCCAATGGCAAGGTGTGGCTGTACAAAGAGCTTTCTTGCCCTCACAATGTAGTTAAGCTGGCGATTATTGTCAGCGAAAAAGCGATTTCCATTTAATGCTGCAATCTGGTAGTGAACATTTTTGAATGCTCCACCAAGAAAATCCAGTTTGCCGAAAAGCATAACACCACGGTCGCGCTGTCCAGGAAAGAAGTAACCGGCAAATATACCGCGTTCCGGTGATTCTCGCATAGCGCTAGATTGCTGAATCTCAAATCCGAATGGTTTGATAAATTGCCCGGTTCGGATAGTGGTATACTCATTCAAGTAGTATTCAATGAAGGCATCGTTTATCAATTCTTCAGGACTTCCTTCAATAGCTGGATGAAACTGGATCTCAAGCCCTGCACCAAGACGCTCAGATACCTTTCCAGCCCAGCGCACTTCTGCACGATTAATACTAAAATTTGGCTCGAATTCATTAGTATTTCTGATCGGTGTTACTGAATAGCGTGTCTGGATAAAAATTTCTGGCTTAGCAGAAAAATTATTTTCCCGTTCATCTTTGCCTAGCTCAGGATCAATAATGCGTTCATTGATAACATGCTCAGGACTATTCGTAGCACGATGATTTGCAGTGCTATTTTCCTGTACAACACTCTTGGCGGCTGTGACAGCCGCATCGCTCATGTTTGAGTTTCTGCCATTAACTCGTGCTAGATCTTGCTGTAGCAATTGGACGGTCTGATTCAGTTGGTTGATCCGATCAAATGCTTTTTCAAGTCTATTCTCAAGCTCTGCAATACGCCTATCTACATCTTCCTGACCATTCACGTTAATTGCAAACAATAGCAAAAAGAGTAGGGTAGCAAGAAATTTCATCCATCTCCGGCGAGGATACTCCGACTTTAGAAGTCGCGGAGGAATCGCCGCTCCTTTCAATAAGAATAACCATCAGAGGAATACAACAAAACTATAGTCAACATTTATCTTGATCTTCCCAGCACGACTATTGTGCGGTAGCCTGCAAATCATCGAAATAGGTGACAGAATCAGCCTTTGTCCATAAGCCTATCTTACCAGCATCCTTAAACGTGTTATCTTCCACTGCATAGAGTTTTTCGTTATTAAGATAGACTTCAAACAAATTGCCCTTTGCGGTTACTCGCAATGTATTCCATTGTCCTGAGGTAACACTTGTCTTCTTGCCATAAGTGCGGCCTTCTCCCTTAAGAGGCAGATCTGTTCGTTTGCCATTCTCGACTTTGTAGAGTACAACATTATTTTCCAGCGCATTAGCTCGAACAATGTAGTAATTATTGGCATCCTTGAGCCGCCAGACTAGGCCGGCAGCTTGATCCTCTTTACCAGAAACAGCTTTGAATTTCACACTCAGGTCGAGATCTAAAAACGATCCTTCATCTGCAATGGCAAGAGGGAAACGATAGTTGGTATTGTCGGTGGAAACCTGTGCTAGCACGTTTGGCTTGGAAGGAGCTGTTGGATCAGTTTTTACCACCCAATCTCCTTGCTCACCCCGACCTGTTAACGCACTGTGAAATTTGCCTGGTATTTTTCCTTCTCCATCGTTATCAAAGTTATAACTGAGTTGTTTACCAGCAGGTTGTAGCGGCGCAGATGTTTCGGCGAGCACAACATTCTCAGTCTTTGCTGCCGAGGATATATCACCATTACTACAAGCAATACTAATTAAGATAGCCACTGTGGATATACCGATGATTGCTTTAAGTCTATTCATAAGTTCCTCCATTATTACATCGTTTTTTCTGCTCAACCGCTTGCACTGTTACTAAACCATCTTGCTGCTTATCAGCAAGTGGAAGCATAATCTGAAATCGGCTGCCCTTACCTTCCACGCTCTCTACATTAATCTGACCACCATGGGCGGTACAGATTGATTTAGCAATAGAAAGACCCAGACCAGCACCACCCATTTCGCGTGAGCGTGCTTTATCGACACGAAAAAATCTTTCAAAAATGTGTGGTAGTGCCTCAGTGGGTATACCAGCACCATTATCAGTTACTTCGAGCAGAGCATGCCTGTTGACCAGGCTTATTCTTACGTTCACACTGCCACCTTCAGGTGTGTACTTGATCGCATTATCAAGCAGATTAACTATTACTTGCTTCAGTCTAGAACGATCACCTTCAATGTTGACTTGCAGGGTAGTATCAAATTGAATAGCAATCGATTTATCCTCAGCAAGCACACGTAATTGTTCTACTGTTGAGATTACCAGTTCTGTAAAATTAAATTTTTCATTAGCCATTTTTACTTCGCCTGCATCTAGACGCGAGATTTCAAGTAATTTCTCTACTATTTTTGACAATCTTTCCGTCTCTTCTAACATACTGCCGATCGTTTCACGCTCTTCTGAGTTTAATCGTGGGCGTTTAGCAAAAGCTTCCAATTCACCGCGTAGCACTGTCAGCGGAGTCCGTAATTCATGAGACGCATCAGCAGTAAAACGGCTGATGTGTTGAAATGCCTCCTCTAACCTTGCAATCATATGATTGAGCGATACTGACAACCGTTCAAGCTCGTCACCGGTCTGTGTGATTGGTAGCCGTTCACTAAGATTGCGTGAAGTTATTCGCTCCGCACGCTCTGTTATCTCATCAACGGGTTTGAGTGCGCGGCGCATTAGTACATAACCGCCACCAATGGCTAAAGCAACAACGACTGGTAAACCAAGACCGAGCGTGAAGAGCAAACCATGTAGGACATTTTCAACCTGCTCATATGGCGCACCAGTCTCAATGAGAAAACGACTTCTATCATGAGCAGCAAATGGCAAGGCATAGATAAAAAGTTCACCCCCCTTTGCCAAATGTTCCTCACGTGTATAAGCTTCAATAACAGGTTGATTGAGCAGTGGCAGTCCTGTGGGATCAAAGCTGCCGTCCTTTGCCACGCCTGAAGAGTAGAGCACACTGCCGTCAGCCCGTGTTACACGTACAAAGCGTCCATTCAATTCGGGTGCGTAGTGTTCATTGATCTCCTCAATCACATACTCTTCACCACTGGTATTGATATCTATGAGAAAAGTCTCGCCGATCTGGTGCGCCTGTTTGGTAAGCGACTCCCGCAATGTCCATTCAAGGTACCGACCCAGACCAAGATAGACAGTTGAACTAAACAACATCAAAGCCCCGGCTAATAAACTTGCGTACCATACAGTGAGACGAAACCGTATCGAACGGGTATTCATGGTTCTACCTCACTTATTACATAACCAACACCGCGCACGGTACGAATTAATTTTTGTTCATGTTGTGCGTCTATCTTATTGCGTAAAAGGCGCACGTAAACATCAACAATATTGGCCGCGCCTTCGAAACTCTGATCCCAAACATGCTCAATAATCATTGCACGTGATAGAATTCTTCCGGTATTAGCCATCAGATATTCAAGCAATGCATATTCTTTCGCTGTCAATTCGATCTTGCGTCCGGCTCTTTTCACCTGCTGTGTCAAACGATCCAACTCCAAATCCGCTACCTTCAGAAGGTTTGTCTTATTTATTGATCCACGTCTAAGCAGCGCCTTAATACGCATAAGCAGCTCTTCAAAGGCAAATGGTTTTGTCAAATAATCATCGGCGCCAGCCTCGAAATTTTCAACCTTATCTCTGATAGCATCACGAGCTGTCAGTATTAGCACCGGCACCTGAGCATTATGCTCACGAATCTTGCGTAAAATATCTGTGCCGCTCAGTTTGGGCAGCATCAGATCTAAAATTATCAAATCGTATTGATAGGTCGTGGCCAACTCCAATCCACTTGTGCCATCCTTGGCAGTATCAACAGCATACCGTTCCGCAAGCAACCCACGCACAATAAAGCGGGTTACTTTATCTTCGTCTTCGACCAGCAGTATTCGCATTTCAGGCTCTTCCTTCAATGAAGTTATCAAAGTAAATTAAAAAGAGTATGAAGATTTGATAAAAATTTATTCAGAATTCATATCATGCTACCCTATACCTGCCGAGCGTGATTTGTTCGCCAAAGGCGAATGAGCTAAACAGAGAATATAGTAATAAACACTTACCATCCATTAGCTGTTATAACCTCTAGGATGTCAATCGTACTCAACGACACTAGCATCTTTACTGCCGATCGCCTTGAGGTCGTTAATCGATTTAGCAGTAACCCCTGTAACGTTTCTTTGAGGTTTAAGAGCTGAGTGCGAGCATTCCATTCCATCAGACGTAACAACTGCAAAGCAATGACGCAGATGAGCGTGATCGCAGCAACTTGCTCAGGCTTATGTAAAAATATTGGGGCAATCGCTATTGGTCCTTTTAGATCACGATGACCAGGTTCAACTTTGTTTTACCCTTTATACTCTCGCAACACCTGCTCGGTTGATA
>JBFLVQ010000698.1:0-4915 GCA_040758525.1 Acidobacteriota bacterium | reverse complement strand
TCTTTTTGTTGGCGCCACTTATATTTTGGTACCCAGTCCAACAATAGCAGAGATGCGTGTGTTGCAGTTTGAACTACTATTACGTGAATTAGGAGCACAGCCGGTGCGGCTTACTGCGTCAGAGCATGATGAGGTAATGGCAATGATCAGTCATCTACCACAACTGCTCTCCACAGCAATGGTGGCCACTATTGCTGGACATGGGAGCAAGCATGATCTGCGACAGTTTGCTGGCAACGGATTTCGAGACATGTCAAGATTAGGTCTTAGCTCCTGGTCAGTCTGGCAAGACATCTGTACGACAAACCGCGATAATATAGCAGTAGCGCTTGATGAACTGAGTGCGATATTGCAACAGCTACGAGAGGCTTTGGCTGAAGAGCAATACCAGCGCATCGGTGAATTTTTCGCGGCTGCCAAGCAGTCACTTAAATGAGAAGCTTAAATTTGTCTATGCAGGATCAGAGGGTGTCCTATTGCCTTCTATAAATGTTTTATATAAGATACATTTAGCTTAAGTTAGCGAATAATTTCGACAGCAGCGCGAGAAAAGTAGTAGGCGAGGCAATTTATGGGAGATCGCGTGAGAAAAACTTATGTGGTTGGCGATGTTCATGGTCGTTTGAGCCAGCTGAAAGCGCTTATTGGCAACCTTGATTATGATCCTAAATCTGATCGGCTCGTCTTTTTAGGCGATCTCATTGATCGTGGAGAAGATTCTCCTGGGGTAGTCAATTACGTATTAGAGCTTAAAGATGGCAGTCCTAATCTGATCTGCTTACGTGGCAATCATGAGCAGATGTTGCTTGATCTGATCGAATATGGCGATCTGTTATGGCTGGTGCCAGAAAATGGTGGGGCAATTACGATTGCCCAATATGGTTGCAAATATATTGAGGAGACTTCCACCCTCAGCCTGCAGATTCCTATAGCACACTTAGAATTCTTCAACACTATGCTGCCATTTTTCGAAGATGAGAATGCCTACTATGTACATGCTGGTCTAACTATGGGCAAGCACCCTTCCGAATGTGATGAAGAGACACTACGTTGGAAGCGCGATCCAATCTTCTTTAAGCGTTATCAAGGCAAGCTGTGCTTCTTCGGTCATACCCCAACACGTTATCTGCCCTCGAACGGTACCCGAAAATTACAGGATATCTATGTCTGCGGCAGTGCCGTAGGGGTGGACACAGGCTGTGGACCAGATGATCCGCTGAGCTGTGTACAGGTCGAAAATATGATGGTTTATCAGGCTTTTCCAGATGGCCGGTTAGAATCTTATCAAGCTAAACTAGGTGATGTTTCTTCGGTTGCCTTTTCTTGATTGTACAAGCAGCCTTTTAACATAGATTGGATAGCAGTGTGACGGGCTGCTTAGCAGGCTTACTTCCCACTCAAATTTGCCCTTTACAGATTGGGACGATAGTTGTTTAATGTTCCCTTCATCAATCTCATTAATAGTGAAATTTCATCGAAGAGGTATTTTTCCCTATGGCGAATGACTCTACCCAGATCTTGGCAGAGATCGAGAAATTGCTCACCGAGGCAATACGGGCTAATGACTGTTTGCAGTTCGAGGACTTGGAGCCAAGTCAGGTTATTCAACAGATATCGGACGAATTGGCAAAGAAGCGTTTTATCTGGTTGGGTAACGAGACCTATGTGCCTAATAAACTGATCGGTCATCTACCTTCACATGATCCCGACAAATTGGAAGAGTTGGAAGTTATCTTCAATTCGCAGACTTTCATTAAACTACTTAACCAATACATTACCAAACGTGGATTTAAGATGTTTGATACCCTCAAGGTCGAGATCAAGGTAGATAGTACACTAGCGACCAATGGCGAGAAATTACGAATTGAATTCTCTTGGCCCAGTGCGGAAGAGGCGGTCGAGGATGTTACTGTGAAAGTAGATGAGACTCAGGGACGTATTCTTGAGGTCTATAGTCTTAAGCCTGAGATTCCTCGATTAGCACGGCTCTCGCTGCTAAGTGGCGAGGTCTATCGCGATAACTATCTAGTAACTAAGCGTGTCACCAATGTGGGTCGTTTACGTAATGTGATTGACAAGAAGAACAAGCGACTGATTCGCCGCAACGACTTTATCTTTGCCCGTAATACCGATGATGCCTCACCCAATAGTACTGTCTCACGTCAACATGCCACCATCGAATATCGCGACGAGCGATTCTATCTTTTTGATAACGGTAGTGCCAACGGCACCTCAATCGAGCGTGCTGGCTCACTGCCCATTGAAGTTTTGCCGGATAGTAGCGAAGGTGTACAATTAGAACATTACGATATTATACGTTTCGGCACGGCACTGGTGCGTTTTGAAGACAACGCTAAAATTGGACTGAGTATAGATAATGACGCCGTTCATCCGCTTGTTGAAGGTGAAATATCTGGCGAGACACAGACTACCATTAAGCTTACACGCGCCCAGATCGAAGCCGAAATGAGCAAACTACTCGACTCGGAGTGATATGTTATGAAGAGCGCAGTAATAGTTAGTGCAGCACGCACCGCGATTGGTAGCTTTGGTGGCTCACTAGCTGGCATAAATGCAGTCAATTTAGGTCGTTATGTTATAGAGGAAGCGCTACGGCGTGCCACAATAACGGGCACAGCGGTAGATGAGGTGATTCTAGGTAATGTCTTACAAGCAGGCTTGGGTCAAAATCCTGCACGTCAGGCTGCCATCTCTGCTGGTCTACCTGAGAGCGTGCCTGCTTATACAGTAAACAAAGTATGTGGTTCAGGACTGAAAGCGATTACACTGGCTGCTCAAGCAATACAGTGTGGTGATGCTGAAGTAGTGGTAGCAGGTGGCACAGAATCTATGAGTCAGGCGCCCTACCTGCTCAAGCAGGCAAGATTTGGGCAACGCCTAGGCCATAGCGAACTGATCGATGTAATGCTTTCTGATGGTCTAAGCTGTGCAATGGCAGATTGCCATATGGGTATTACGGCAGAAAATATTGTTGAGCAATATGGCATCAGTCGGCAAGAGCAAGATAATTTTGCTCTAGAAAGCCAACGACGTGCTGCCGCTGCTCAGGAGGCAGGCCGTTTTAATGAGGAGATCGTGGCTGTACCGCTTGCTTCACGTAAAGGTGGACCAACAGAATTCCGCTACGATGAATATATACGTCCTACCACTACACAAGAAATGCTGACGAAATTAAAGCCTGCTTTCAAGTCGGACGGCACTGTTACGGCTGGCAATGCCTCTGGTATTAATGATGGCGCGGCCGCGCTGGTAATAATGGAAGAGGCACGTGCTCGTGCTGAAAACCTTGTGCCACTAGCCCGTATTAAGGCTTATGCTGCTGGTGGAGTATCACCCAGTGTAATGGGACTAGGACCACTGCCAGCAGTGCGCAAGGCGCTTGATAAGGCAGCTATGCAGATTTCTGATATTGAATTGGTGGAATTGAACGAAGCCTTTGCCGCTCAGAGTCTGGCAGTATTGCGAGATCTAAAGCTCGACCCTGCTCGTGTTAATGTTAATGGCGGCGCTATTGCGCTTGGCCATCCTATTGGTGCCAGCGGCGCCCGTGTTCTGGTTACATTACTTTATGAGATGAAGCGCCGGAATTTACATGTCGGACTGGCCGCGCTTTGTATAGGCGGTGGTCAAGGCATTGCAATCATTGTGGAGCGATAATGCTAAATCAGGAGCAGCCTACCAAGATTCAAGAAGGAATGTGTGTAGTGGTACATCTACACAGTCCACGTGAGAAAATTTGGGGAATCCTTGCCGACATCTCTATGGCGGGACTACAAGTGCGCGGTATTGATCTCAATACCTTTGATGATTGGATACGAATGATTACTCGTAATGAACGCAACATTGGACTCACCTATGTCTTTCTGCCAATGTGGCGTATTGAACGTATGTCTTTAGACGAGACCATAGGAGATATTATCTCTTTGGAAGATCAGTTCAACTTACGGGTAGGGGTAACGCTGCAGGAATACTTGGGTACCGGCGATCCTATTAGCTGAAATATTTAATCAGAGGTCACAGAGATGTTAGAGAGACTGTTCTATAACATCTCTGTGTTGATAGTTTAAAACCTCAAAAAGATCTCTTCATCCAATTTGTCATGATATTTGATCTGGGTAAGGCGAATCTCTTGAACTAGGCGACCGTTCTCATAGAGTACTTGTTTGGTTGGCACAAGGGTATTCTGCACAGGACGGAAGTCATAGAAAGATTCACGATACTTGGTGGGCGGCCCATCTGCAGTGACCTGCAGCTCATATTCTAGATGTAGTATACGGAAAGTTTTGGTACTGATATAGAAACGGGTTTTACTACCATCTTTGCGTATCAGATCGAGCATCTCAGTATCTATCCCAACAATACAATCTGAGCCGCAACGTGTAACGGTACTCTCTTGCTCCTTGTAACGCAGCAACGCTTCATACTTATGAGTGAGAGAGGCAAGGAAGCCCTGTTCTGCCTCTTTAGTGGGAGTGAAATTAACACCATCACGTGCTGCCCACATAGTATAGCCATTGTAGCCAAAGGTAAGCTTTTGAGTGGGCAATTCTACATCTACGCGTAAGAGGTCTGAGCCATTATCCCGACGTAAAAACTTACGGAAGATTCGTCCCTCAATGTCCTTATTATCAGTAGGGAGACGTATCAGACCATCTTCCACACCATTGGTACGCACCTGTTGTAGTTCTGCACGGCCACCATAAGCGAGGATAACTAGTTCGGCAAGCTGTTCGGCAGTCAGCTTCTCCATTCGTTTGGCGAGTTCATCTTTCTTCTTTTTATCTTCGCTAGGTTTTCCACCTAAGGTGACCACTGGCAGAGAGAGTATAATAAATGCTAGCATGGTCCAGACTAGGCGGGGGGCTGCCTTAACAAGTAGGGATTTCATTACCGG
>JBFLVQ010000697.1:0-4922 GCA_040758525.1 Acidobacteriota bacterium | reverse complement strand
CCCGCAGATAAGGCTACGAGTTGCGGGACAAGGAATAGATATATCCTTGTTCATTCTCCATAGCTAATTAGCCACCGTAGCTATGTTGGAAGTTATAGGTAATCTCAAGTTCGATAATAACCAGCTTACCTTATCGGCCTTCCGTGACATCTCCTTCTTGTCAATGTGGCTTTGACTCAGAGCTTGCCCGTTTCCTGCACAAGCTTGACCCTTTGCCTGTTCATCATGGTAATACGATGAACTTCGGTGCAGTTAGGACAGGATTGCTTGCCAACCCTGACTGTTTTCAAACAGCATTACTTTGCGGCCTAGCGCCGCGCCCCTTGTCAGCTTCCGTAACGTACTCTTTTTGAATGTGTGGTTCATTCGCAAGTCTCGTTCGTTTCCCCTACAAGCTTTTCTCATGCCCGTTCATTAAGGTAATTCAATGAACATCGGTAGGGTAAGGAAAGGATTGCTTTGCCAACCCTTGTTGGTTTACCAACATTGTTATGTGGTCTATCGTCGCGCCCAGTTCCATATATTTGTTAGTCAGCGCAATGGCTCTGCGTTGTTGGTAGTATCGGGTTTGCTGTCCTGCCTCTAACAAAGCTATCGCTTTGGCCAATGAGCCATCTGGCTCTAAGAAGTAGGCCATTATCTCCTCTCCCGCTTGGCGCACACGGCGAAAAAGTGTCGGCACTTGTTCTGGTCGTATGCTGTATTGATGTTGTTGATCTTGATAAGGCTTGGTAAATCGGCCTGCTGCTACCCATTGCATTATCTTAGAAAGTGGAAATGGTTGATGCGCCGGACGATCATTTTCCTCGGCGCTAAAGATGCAGCGAGTAGTGCGGGAAAATGATACTTTAGCTTCTATCTGCTTAATGCCACATAAACCTACCAGCACCCAAAGCAGTTCTTGTTTATGAACTTGGGGATAGGTCTGAGAGAACTTTCTTAAACAATGACCCGCTACCAGTAGTGGCTCTATTTGACGGCGAAAACGTCCCAGCATTATCGCCAGTGCGTCTATACCCTCTCGCTCAGCTACCGCCACATATTCAGTCAGAACACTCAGTCCATCCCAAGGTAGCATCTCTTCCAAATGGTACTTGGCCCTGGCAGTCTTCTCTTGTGGACCAGTGATACGCTTAACTAACTGTTGAACTGTGACTTTGCGCCATTTCCCATTCTTTGGATGCTCTGCTTGTAACTTTCTCAATGCTGCTACTCGGCGATTACCTTCCAGGATGCGATAATCGACTGTTACCAGAGGTGGGTGGAAACAGCCATTATTGCGAGCTATTGAATCAATAAGAGTCTGAAATTCAGACACAGATTCAAGTGTTGCTGCTATTTGTGCTTGTGTAGGTTGAGCAGGTAGTTCATGCGTAAGGTAGAATAGATGAAGACGTGGGTTCTCTGGA
This sequence comes from Acidobacteriota bacterium, assembly GCA_040758525.1. Lineage (GTDB taxonomy): Bacteria > Acidobacteriota > Blastocatellia > Chloracidobacteriales > JADJPF01 > JBFLVQ01. Next base: position 3,513 of record JBFLVQ010000697.1, on the reverse strand, counting down.
TCTAATTGCAGCTTGCTCAACTACACTTCAACTAGACGAACCTCAAGATTTTCTCCATTAACTGTTAATGTAGCCATAGATGCTCCTTGCCTTAGCTTATCATTGTCACTGTTAAGCAAGGAGCACTAGGGCTATTTTCTCATTTTGTTCTTAACCAACATGTCAATGAACTCGCCCCTTGAAGTACTTCCCCTATGCTTGTCGATAAACTCAAGGGTGTGTTGATCAACCGTTGTAGCTAAATCAACCCTGCGCACTCCCGCCTTACATGGCCGTCCTGCATTCGCACGACGCCCACCCCATCCTGGTTTGGAGACAGAAACCGGCTTGAGAGTAAAATCTGCATGTTTACCGCAGCAAGCTGCTAATAAGAGACTTTTTAATTGTTGCTCTGATAGCTGAGCCAACTCTGTTAGTGAACAACTGCCTATTGCGCCCAAGTAATGTCCATCTAGCCACACATCCCAACCTTGACAATTACTATTGCCTCGCTTTATTAATGGGTGGTTACGCCTGATTACTAATTTCCCCGCACCCGACTCAATCATCCAAGCATCAAACTTCGGATTACCGTATGGCCAATAGATCCTTCGCTTTTTCATGTGCCAATTTTACTTGATTACGCCGGAGGGATTCAATGAAAATGATTGTGGCATGGTTTTTCTTCTTGTTTCTAACTGGCCTAATCAAACAAGAACAAAATCACCGATTTGTGAAGTCATTTTGGTGAGCTATTTTTGAAAAATTGAGCGATGCCCTCAATAGAACGATGAGTGATAGCAAAAGTTACAAGATCGTTAATACTATTTGAATTTTTTCTTGCTTCACGACTAAGCTTAGCCGCAATCTGAAGCTGCGAAATCGCTTGATTATTATCACCAGTCCACAAGTAAACCTCCCCTAGACCTTGGTGGAGTTGAGCACGCAACAATGACTCCTGAAAACGTATGGTCTCCATGATCTGGATTGCTCGCTGATAACAACGAATGGCTTCAAAGTTATTTCCACTAAGTGCATTAATCCGTGCTTGGTAGCCAACGACTAGAGATTGTATACGTAGCTGCTCATACATATCTGTGATTTGAGACACTGTCTGCAAAGAGGAGTCAATATAATTTTTAGCAACAGACAGTTCTCCGGTTTCAGCAGCAACTACTCCAGCGAACGCCTTTGTGATCGACAGGTATACTGGAATACCAAGGGTTTCGCAACGCTGTGTGGCTTCAGCTAGATGTGCGCGCGCTATATCCCGATACCCAAGGCTGAACGCTGACATACCTGCTACTTGGAGCAATTGTATTGCGTGGCGGTGGTTCAATTCGCGAGCAGTGCCGAGATGTGCCGTCGCTATAGAAAAGGCTCTGGCATTGTCATTTATATTCCAGTACATGGCGGCTAAAATTACTGCTGGCCCAAGACTGAGCTGAGGACTGTTGAGGTGTAAAGCCAGATTTAACGATTCCTCCAGAATGGGAATCGCCTCAAAATAGCGGTTTGTTGAAACATAGACCTCACCCTGGTAGCAGAGGAGTTGTGAAAGATGAGAAAGGTGTGAACGATTAGATACCATTGGCAGCATTTGGCTGATGAGTTCATCAAACTCTATATACTGGACGGTCTTTGCTAAATAATATATTTTTCGAACTGTTGTTCGGTTGACCTCTGTTGTAATACCAAAGTGGCTAAATTGAGTTTGCGCCTCATGAAGAAGCCTAAGAGCGTGAGAATAATCCGACCCAGGGGGATTGCTTTCGACTTGCTGCATCAATTGACGAGCACGAACCAGGGCAGGAAAGTCTGATTTAGAAACTCTGCTATAAGAATCTACAAGGTCTATCCCTATTCGATCTCCAGTTTTTTCACACATCTCCTGAGCAATCGTCTGTGCTGGAGACAAATCTGCCCGTTCTGCCAGATAGTCATCTATTGCCATATCCAGGCGTTGATAAAGTGTTAACATTTTTTCTGTAGCTGCGGTCGTACCATCTTCGCTTTCACGATCAAAAACCATTTTGTAACAGACCATCGTTAGAATCAGTACTAGTGTGAGACTGGCAGCCAGACTGCCAAATACCAACACACGGGATCGAGTTCGCCGGTTTAATTCTGGGCCAACAAAAGGGACCGTTATTAACCCTGTACCAATCACACTGTCGCTATCAACAGGTATCCCATCGAACACAGGCACACCTTCAACTGGGGCCTTTTCAGCCGAAGAACCTTTACTCAGAGATCCCGTTACCACTAATGAATCGAATTTTTCCGCAGTAGCAACGGGCAATCGAACAACATCGACCGATCTCGCCGTCGTCCCGCCGCTTCCCTTTAACACTTTTTCTCGCGCCGCAAGCAATTTTCGCATTTCTCCTACAGGCAATGATGCCATAGGCTCATTATTGGGAGAGTATGTATAGATTTGGTGATCGGTACAATTAGCTATTTGCCGCCGAACGCGATGGATTTGTTGCCAGTTCCACTCTGCAACCTCTTCATGCATTACGTTAGATCCAGCTCGTGATCCAAAATTCAGTATATTGTTTTCCGTATCCATGACAACGGACTCCTGGATTTACATTCCCGTATATTGCGGATTTTTGGATATTGCCTGCAATAAACGTTGATTTTAGCATATCAGGATAATGAAATGCCAATTCCTGTTAACACAGAATGCTGTTAATTATGACAACTTGCAATCCGATTCAAATGCATATGTATAGCAACTTAAGCACTATACCTATGGTTAGAATTTTGAGATTGCTTCCTCCACAAGGTATGATCAGCGAAAATTGATTACCCGATACGAATGATTATCATCCGGATTGTACTACACGATTGTGCTTAAATAAACAAGAATATTTCCACAATTACATCTATTAACCAACATAAAACCACTAACTGATTGGTCATTTCAGGTAAATTCATGTTATGCAACAACTTATACACGAATGAGTTACTATTGCTTATAATCTCCCGCTATGGATAAACCACAACGTGTAAACTTCGCCCAATTGTGTAAAGAGTTACGTAAGAGCATGGATTTTTCGCAAGAGGAAATGGCTAAACATCTTGGTGTACCAGCACGAACCTATCGCGCTTGGGAATACGCTGAACGCGAACCGAGTGCACAAGCTGCTTACAAGCTCAGCGAAATGAAGCGCAAGCTTGATCAGGAACAATCCGAAGAGTATCAAGTACTGCAGAAGTTCGGTCAGCTTTTTCGCCGTGTCACAGAGCTAGAACGACAGTTTCAAGAATTTCGAAGAACCATCACCAAACGAAAGAAATGATTTGATAATCAATAGGCTTTCTCCTGCAATTCCTTCACCATCGTATACGCTTGATTAAACTCCTTATCAAGCTGCATAATAGTCATTGCATCAAGATCGGGAATCTTCTTCCATCTCAGCTTGGGATTCAATTCAGGCAATTGAGAATACAGATCAATGATTCTACTTTTAAGCAAATTACGAATCTTTGTTTCCAATTGTGCACAGATCGCATTTAGCTCATCAA
>JBFLVQ010000696.1:0-4933 GCA_040758525.1 Acidobacteriota bacterium | reverse complement strand
TTACTGATTTGTAATCTTTTTTCATTTTGCCCATTCCTGTTATCTTCTCCAACCCTTGCCGCTGCATCAGGAATGAGCTTACCATTGATTATAAAGTGTCCAATTTATTTTTGTACAAAGCCTAAGCCTATCCAGTGCGCCATCTTCTTCCATTGCCCATACAGCCATTGCTGCCTTCAAATCAAAAGTATCTGGGAATACCGCTAAAGCACGCCAGTATTGTTGTAACTCATCACTGAGCAATTGATAGCTTAAGCTAATAGAGGCATCGACAAGCTTGAGACGTTCTTGTTCTTTGGCCAACCTTCTCAGATATTCCTCAATGGTGAAATTGGTACGCTTAGCTAGCAGATCGGCAGCCAATCTTAACGCCAATGGCAGATACCCACACAGCCTAGCCATCTCATCAGCCTGCCCACCAATCCTTGGCGCTATTTTCAACAATAACTCACACGCATCATCCACTGACAATGTATCCAAATCTTTAACGAACAATCCCGGTAGATTGAAATGCTGGCGTGAGGTAACAATCATCACACAACCATCAGGTGGCAATAACGGTCTCACCTGCTTATCATCCCTGGCATTATCCATTACCAGCAATGCACGCTTATTCTCAAGCACTGAGCGATAGAGGTTAGCTAGACTATCTGGATCATCTGGTAGCTTGCTTTCAGGATAAAAGGCTCTAATAACGCGTTCCATTGCTTGTCCAGGTGACAATGGCTCTTGTTTATCCGCACCCTTTAGATCAAGAAACAACTGAGCATCGGGATACTTACTCTTCAACGTCCTACCAAGCACTAGCGCAAGCGCTGTTTTACCTATACCCCCCATACCTCTCAATCCCGATATTGTGATACCACCTCGTTCCATTTTATCCAACAACTCATCAATCTCAGCTTGACGACCAGTGAAGTCAACAGGGGGTGAAGGTAGCTGGTGCAGGGAAGTGGCAATGGGGGGAATAAGGGAAACAGGGGAAATGGTGGAAGATGATGGTGGGTTAACGATCACTGTACCAGCCTGATTAACGTTAACCACACTTCCCACTTGCCCACCGGACACATGGGTAGTAAAGGTTGCTCCTATCGTTGGCCCTGTTGGTGACGGCACCGCTTGAGTACCATCAACACTTGCCGCAGGCAGCCCATCTAATTCACGCTCGCGCTCAGCAATCAATGTTTTCAATTCACTAATATCACGTTTCAGCTTGTCCTTGCGCTTCTCATCATCTTCTACAGTGAGCCTTTCTTCCAACCGCTTAAGCAGGTCGTAATCCTTGGCTAACAATTCTCTCAAATGTTGCTTGCGCTGCTCATCCATAAGGTTGCCTATATCTCTACCCCTATTTCTATCTACCTCTATCTTTACTGATACACCAGCTTATCAAACCACCATTGTTAATCCAGTCGTGAGATTACAGTGGTAGAAATACAGGGGTGTGAAGAGGGCACACACTGAATAGCTGAGAAGCAGCACAGCACTGGCAAGGCACAAACCAGGTAAGTAGATAGTGCCTCTGTTACCCCTATCCATTGAAGGAAGCCAGTGCTGCACGTTTAGTATTACAACTGTATTGTAATGGTATGGTTCAAATAATTTTAATTGACAAACAAAGCTAGACTGATTATATTATGGTTGGTTAGCAGATTGGTTAAATGGGTTAAATTGGTTGAATAGGTTAAATGGTTGATTGTGTCGTAGGAGGTTGGTATGGGGTTATGAATAAATTTGGTAAGCAACTACGAAAATGGCGAGAAGAGGCTAGTTTGAGATTAATCGATCTAGCCGAAAAGATGGGTTGGTCAGTAGTATATCTGTCTGACATAGAATTGGGTCGACGTAATCCACCCACGCCTGAAAAAATTAAAGAACTTGCCAGGCTTTTGAATAGGAGAGCAGATGATTTATTAAACCTGGCCGATCAAGAAAAAGAAAGGGTTGAGTTGGGGTTGGTTGATAAGAGTCCGCACTTAACGGAAGCTGCGTTGATGCTTGCGCGTTCTTGGGATGGGCTTAATGATGAAGAAGCTCAGCAGATAATCGAGATCTTGAGGCACAAGGAAAAGAACAAATGAATGGAAAAGTACCAAAAGTGCCACCACTGTCTTGTTATGAGATTGGAAAGATAGCAGAAGAGTTTATAGGCGCAACTTACCCAAGTTTACTGAAAGAGCCCAGTCCGTTCCCGATCGATAGATTTTTTGAGGGAACACTGGGCTTATTTGGTTTTGAATACGCAGTAAGCAATTTACCTATTGGGGTTGAGGGCGCCACAGATTTAAGAACTAAAGAAGATAAATCCAAATGCCGATTAGTTCTTGCTAAGAGTTTCAAACATTGGCGCTCTGGTAAGATCTATTACGCAAAAGATTACGGAAAAGAAGCCTTTACGCTGTTCTTCCGTAAGAAACGCAACAAGTAGCATCCGGCAGTTGTAGTGTTACGATAAAGGAAAATCACTTTGCGGTGATTTTCCTTTTAATAAAATAAACAACATTTCCTGGACCAGCCAGCACATTCACGCAATAAGTTACAATTTCAACCCACCCAACAATGGCAAACCCAACAAAAGAACAAAAAGCGACATACCCCATACATCATAGCCCACCCAGACCTTTAGTAATGGTAATAGGGTGGTAATAGTAATGGTACAAAAACCAACGAACTTAAACTCAACTTAAACCCAACTTGAAATATACCTTTCTGGCGGGAAATGCAAAAACCCCATTAAAGAGCTATTAACCCCCCATTAACCCCCATTAAAAGGTGGGGCAAAAGTAATGTAGGGTAGGGTAGGGCAGGGAATGAGTCTGATAACCAATAGACAAAAGGATAACCCCCATATATTGGGTCGTATAATATACTATTATGTAAAACCCTTTTATTATCAGCTACTTAATAATTTGGCATCTGGTAATCTACCATCCTACCACTATATATTGTAGTCTTCAACAGCTTAAAACCGGTTGAATTTTTGCATTGCAAAAATTGCGAAACATTTTATGTTTCACGATGGGTTCTGCTCGTACCTTTTCCTCAGTTTTTTAGACTCATACTCCTGCAACATACGGCACAGGTGGAAGGCAGCTTGGGGGTTGGGCTCCGTATAACCAGCCTCCCACTTTTGATAGTTGCGTAACGCCACGCCAAATAAATCAGCCATTTCCTGCTGAGTGTATTTCTTGTAGTGCCGCAACTCTTTACACAGCGCAGCAAAGTCGATGTTTCCCAGAGGCGCATGAAACGCTTTCTATTCAATTAGTTAAGTACACCTTGACATTATTATTGCATTTCTTTAGCATTAAATGAGATGCATATAAGATGAGGTTAACTTATGGATATAAGCCGAGACATTCAACCCCTTAGCACGTTTAAACGTGAAACAGGCAAGATTATTGAGCAATTGAAAGAGACTGGCGAGCCCGTAGTTTTGACAATCAATGGCAAAGCTGAGCTTGTTGTACAGGATGCCGCCGCTTACCAAGCACTGATAGACCAGAATGAGCGAATGAAAGAACGCTTGGAAACTATTGCAGGTATACGTCGAGGATTGGAAGATGTCAAGCAGGGCAGAGTGATACCAGCTAGAGAGTATTTCCAGGATTTTATGAAAGCCAATGATATAGCAGCAGAGGAATGATGACCTATACCGTAGTCCTTACTGAGAATGCACGTCGGGAGATCGATCAATCTTACTATTGGGGATGTGACCATTGGGGAAAAGCGCAAGCAAAGAAATGGTATCGTGGTTTGATGAAAGCCATATTGGATCTTGAACACTTTCCCGAGCGACAGCCATTAGCGCCAGAAAGTGATGAGATAGGAACACCAATCCGACAGTTGATTTATGGTCGTTATCGAATTTTGTTCAAAGTTGAGCAAGATACCGTTGAAGTGCTTTACTGCCGTGGCGCATATACAAACTAAATATCACAAGACCTATCACTAGGTCGATAGGCGGAAAAGTAATGGACGATCATTTGTATACAAGAGAAGAAGTCTTGGCGGTAAACAGAAACAGCCCACCTGAGAGAGGACCATTTTGCCAAAAGTGTAATACCCATATACCTCAGTTTACAGATCTAACAATGGATCAAAAGAAGCATTTAAAGACTTTGCTGACAGATAACAAGATTGCTCAAGCAATAATTGACCTAAGAAAGATTACAGACTGTTCTCTCAAATGGGCAAGTATTTGGTGCTTTCATCCCAATGGGCCAAGAGAGCCTGACTCAAATGAAGATTGTCAAGGCGTAATCTACATTCCATAGAAGAAAGGAGTAGTCTATGAGAAAAGAAACCAACGAGCCTACAAACTGGGATGAAATCGTTTTCAATAAATTAAAAGCAGTGGATGTTAGCTCATTAGAAGAAGCTATCGCTAAAACAATTAGCGACCTAGTAGGTATAAAATATAAGTGCCAGATTGATAAGATTCGGTATGGAGACTATTCATCTGGAAAAGGAGCTACATTCAAAGTTGCTGTTTGGGAAGCCAGTCACAAGTAACAGCCCCGAGAATTATCCTAAAATATCTTTTCTTGTATGTTCAATCATCCCAATACCCAACTTCATGGATTTAAGCATCCTACCACAACAACGATCCTATAGCTGATCGTTTTGGCTAGATTGCCAGTCGCAACTACGATCCACTAGCCAGCATGCTCTATGCTAAAATAAGAACGAAGGAGTGAACACATGGCAACTAGACCGCAGCCCTTTTACACACTAGATGAGTACTTTGCATTAGAGAAGGTTGGCGATGCTCGCTATGAGTATTGGGATGGCGATATCGTCTGTATGAGCGGTGGTACATTAGATCATGGCAGGCTCAGCGCGCGTGTAGGCAGGAGATTAGGTGTTCAGTTAGAAGAGCGTGGCACCAACTGTGAAGCATTCACCAGCGACCAGGCTGTTAAAAATCATG
>JBFLVQ010000695.1:0-4940 GCA_040758525.1 Acidobacteriota bacterium | reverse complement strand
GAAAATTTCTACCTACAACAATCTTATTGAACAGCGTCATTACCTCATTTAAGCTTATGTCGCTTAAGTATCCATCACAGCAGTTATTTAGGTGTTTAGCAGTTTCATCTATAGGTATCAGCTCTGCACTTCGCTTATTGGCTACTTGTCTTCTATGAGACTCGTACACAGTGTTGGTGCAAATCACAGAAAGGTATGCTAGAAAAGCATTGTCTGTGGTACCAGTGAAGCTGCGTAATGCTTTGCGTTCATCTGCTAACAATTTCAGGTATACATCTTGGACAATCTCGGCTACTATTTCCCCATTTTGATTGCAATTATTATTCTTGGTTTTACCTCTCAAAGCCTTTCTGACATATTTATGTATCCACCTATCAAAGCGCTTATAGAACTCATCCCAGACAGGCTGTGTTGGCGATTGACTACAGATTGCTACTAAGTTTACATATGATAATTTTTCTAAACTATTCGCCTCAGTACTACTCATGTTGAAAACCTCTTGCATCGTAAAGGTAAACTTATATATGTGTCTATAAACAGGCTTTTAATTGCCTCTATATACTAAACGTGCAAAAACTAGTTTAAACCTCTCACAAAAAGTTAAATTTTTTCCGGAAACCATGTAGATACCATTTTTTTGCTTATTGCCGAGACCATGAAAAATATTTTAGATTTTCGCAACAATGGTTTGATTCTATACTAGAAGCTATTAGATAATCCCCAGGTGGATATACTATTAAATTGTGTCGAACGTTGTAGGAGATAAATGTCTGAACATATATACTCAGATATAATGGTTCGCTTTTTCAAGTATTTTCATTATTTTTGCTCTGGAAATCTCTTGTCAAACTATTATGTCATTATATTTTGTTCTTAAAGTAAATTACACCTCACTAGTTCAGAGATAAGCACTAAGAGCATATTTCTAAGCTAGAGTTTAGATTGTTCGCGAAGCAGAGCATTAATTATGTTCAAACTCGCTGGCCATCTATAGAGATAAGATAAAAGCAGTATTTTTAGCCATTGTTCTTATGCTTTCTTTTACAAGAAAGAACATTTAATTATATAAGAGCTATTCCATTGTTTTACAATAGCCACTATTATAAAATCAAGACAGGTTTTAAATTCACATTGTAGATACATCAGATTATTGATATTTTCGGATCTCCAAAATATATTGCTATATAGACGAGGAAGCAAACTATCATGAGTGAAACAGAGAATATTACTACACTGTTAACTGCGTGGAGGTATGGTGATGAAAAAGCAAAAAATAAACTATTTGAGCTTGTTTACCCAAAATTAAGAAAGATGGCTCAAAACTATCTTCGCTTTGAATACCATAATCATATCCTACAACCTACGGTATTGGTACATGAAGCTTATCTTCAGTTAGTAAACCAACGTGAAGTAAACTGGCAAGATCGAGGACATTTTTACCGTATTGGGTCACTGATTATGAGAAGGATATTAGTAGAACATGCAAGAAATAAAAAAGCGGCAAAAAGAGGGGCTAATAATATTAGCATTGCCATTAGTGATGCGGCCCATATACCAGCCGAGCAGTCTCTAAATCCTATTGATGTACTTGCACTCGATGAAGCGTTGAAAGAGCTTGCGGCATTTGATGAGCGTAAAAGCAAACTTGTTGAGTTGCGATATTTCGCTGATCTTAGCGTCGAAGATACAGCAGAAGCTCTAGGTATTTCACTCCCTACTTATCATAGAGAATGGGAGAAGGCACGGGCTTTCTTACTGCTAGCACTAAACAAGATTAATTAAACTCTGTTATTAGAACCTATAGTATGATTTCAAAACTGTCCAAAAGCAATAACACTTTATGAATTTATTCCGTTGGTTAAAAATCGACAAACACCTCTATTTAATTGGAGCGATCCTAGGGCTGTACCTCCTTTCAACAAGTACTGTACTTGCTATACAACCCGAGCTTAAAAAGCGAGAGTCTACTTTTTATAGCTCTTTGAAAACTTCTGGAAACAGTCTTATAGATTTCGGCAAACCTATCTTAAAGATCTTTACTCAAGCTGATGGTTTGCCATTTAGCGCTACTACTGCCATCACTTTTGATCTACAGGGATTTCTTTGGGTCGGTACTTTAGATGGCGTTGCACGTTATGATGGTAAACAATGGAAGAAAGTAAACCCTCCTAATAAATCTCTGAAGTATATAACAACTCTATTTACTGCCAAAGATGGAAGTCTATGGATTGGTACTGGTAAGAGTGGGATTGCACATCTAGTAAATGATACCTGGACAATTTTTGATACAAGTTCCGGTTTGCCTGATAATATTGTATCAAGTATCACAGAAGTTACTGTAAAAGAAGGTAAATATGCCATTTTAGTGGGTACCTTTAAAGGCATTGCCCGGTTTGAGGACAACAAATGGACAATTATAAATACAAACGCAGGATTGCCTGATGATATTGTATGGTGCTTGTTAGAAACAAAATCGCTTAATAATACGACGCTTTGGGTTGGTACAAATAAAGGTCTTGCACGACTTCAAAATGGCATATGGAGTCTTTTTGATACTAAATCAGGCTTGCCTAATAATGAGGTTTGGTGCCTACATGAAACGAAATCTTCAGATGGCAGTCCAGTTATTTGGATAGGCACAAGGGGAGGTGTTGCACGCTTTGAAAATGAAAATATCACCATTTTCAAGAATATTCTTGGATTTCAATTTACTTTTGTTCGCAGTATATTTTCAACAAGATATCTAAACAATGAAGTGCTATGGATAGGCTCAAGTAATGGTTTGACGCGAATAGAGAGTAACAAACAAACAGTTTATGATATCAACTCTGGTCTACCTGATAATTTAGTGATGAGTATCACTAAAAGCCCCTATAATAAAGCAATTCCCATGCTTTGGCTAGGCACAAGAAAGGGCCTGGTTCGGTTTGCTATAGGTAAAGGTTGTAATTTCGATGAAGATTCTAAATTATTGAATGATCAAATCAATACCATTCTTGTTACTACTTCTAAGTCTGAAACAGATTCCCTCTGGCTGGGAACATTAAACAATGGCATATTGCACTTTAATAATGGGAAATGGACTGTTTACAACACTACTACTGGTCTGCCCCAGAATACCATCCTCAACATTTCAACAACAATGAGCCAAGATGGTCAAGAAGGCGTCTTGGCGTTAACAACCAATGGCTTAGCCTCTTTTCATGGCGGTAAATGGACTGCTTATAATTCCATGCCGCCAGGCGATTTCGTGTATACAGTTATTGACACAGCATCTAATAATGGTACACACAAGATTTATGCTGGGACATCAGATGGGTTGGCTTACTTCGATAATGGCAAATGGTTACCTATTAATATAACTAATGATCAAACCAAACCTGCGATCTGGTCTGCCTTTTTCTCAAATTTTAAAGATGGGAACGATATATTGTGGCTTGGTACAAATAATGGCATTGTGTATTTGAAAAATGGAAAATGGACAGACTTAAATGCAACAACACAAATTCCTAGAACTACAGTAACTACGATATTAGAGACAAGATCAGAAAATGGCAGTAATTTCCTCTGGTTTGGTACGCCCAACAACGGAGTTTACCGGGTTAATTTATCTTCTGGTAAATTTGATTATGAAAATTATCATGAGATGTCAACTCCTGCTCTTCCATCTAATACCATTTCTAAAATTATAGAGGACTCTAAGAAAAGAATATATTTAGTCACTTTTAAAGGTGCGGTACAATTAACTCCAAGATCTATGTCTGATTATAATCCTGAGTACACAGCCTTTACATTTTCGACTGAAGATGGCTTGCCAAACCTGGAACTAGTTAATGCATTTATTGATAGAAACGGATATATATGGTTTGCAACAACAAAAGGGTTTGCCATGATCGATCCAGATAAAGGACTTGATGACCCATCAACAAAACCGTTACTTATCGATCGTGTTTTAGTAAACGGCAATCCAAATATATTAAATAACACTGCCTTAAAATATTATGAGAATAACTTAACATTTCAATATGTGCTGCTAAGCTATTTCCGAGACTCTGACTCTCTCTTCAAAACTCAATTGATTGGTTTTGATCCAAAACCTTCTGAATGGAATACAAAAGCTGAGAGTGTCTATACAAGCCTACCAAAAGGCAGATATTTGTTCCGAGTTTGGGCTAAAGACTATGCAGGAAATATCTCAGGCCCAGTAGATTTTGCATTTGAAATTAACCCTGCACCTTGGAATACCTTGTGGGCATATTTATGCTATTCACTGGGTTTAATTGGAGTAGGCTACGGCTTACTTCAATTTAGAATAAAAGCCTTGAAACGACAAAATGTTATTCTAGAATCGAGAGTAGCCAAACGAACTAAGGAACTTGCAGAAAAAAATAATGAATTAGAAAATAAAAATCGAGAGCTAGCAATAAAGCATGAAGCGCTACAATTTTCTCAACACCAAGCTATCAGCATCTTCTCTGCTCTTGCCGAAGCCCTTCCAGGCACAGTGCTGGACGGGAAATACCGTCTTGAAGAAAAATTAGGCTCTGGTGGGTTTGGCGTAGTTTTTAAAGCAATGCACCTTGGTCTAATGCGACCAGTTGCTGTTAAAGTTTTTAAACCTGCCCCAAACAATGCTTCTGTTGTGTCAGTGGCAAGATTTCTTAATGAGGGAATTTCAGCTTGTCGCGTTAACCATCCTAATGCTGTCTCAATCTTTGACTCTGGAATTTCAACTCAGGGCATTGCATATTTAGTTATGGAATTATTAAATGGACATAATTTGTCCGAAGAACTGCGTAGAAATGGTAAACTGTCTCTTAAGCGATGCCTTGAAATAATTTTACCCTTATGCGATGTGCTTAACGAAGCGCACTCATCGGGTATGATTCATCGCGATATCAAACCGGATAATATATATCTCCATTATTCTAAGGAAGGAG
>JBFLVQ010000694.1:0-4943 GCA_040758525.1 Acidobacteriota bacterium | reverse complement strand
CATCTAGGTCTATCTTTTTCGGTTTTTTCCCTTTGGTATCTGTGCTACCTGTTTTAACACTTCACTAGGATCTAACTCAAGGCCTTCACAGAAATCTAGAAACTCCGCTGGATCCATTCTCCTGAAAATGGCTATCTGTATTCGCCCTGCAGAACGAATCCTGCCCAGAAGTAAGGATGATTCCATTGTGGTGTTTCCTGCATTTCTATTTGAGCCTCTCGCAGGGCCGCGGTAGGAGACTTATTTTCAGTTAGTAATTTCTTGTAGAAATGTTTCATAAGTTCTGCCGTAGCACGATCATTCACATTCCATAAACTCACTATCACTCTTGGTGCTCCTGCATATATGAAAGCACGCGTTAAACCCACAATGCCCTCGCCCTTGATTTCTTTACCAAGTCCAGTCTGGCATGCACTGAGTACAACTAGATCTGCTAACAGCTCCATATTGTAAACATCTTTAGTAGATAAAAATCCAAGCTGACGCTCACCTTTTTCATTAACCATTGATAGTAATAATCCAGAGAGATCTGGATGGTCATTATTTAGTAAACCATGTGTAGCAAAATGTACTATACGATAACTCCGTAAACGGTCACCCGAAATAGCACTTATATTGGCGTTAAAATCAGTCAAAACAAGAGCATCTTTGCCAGCAAATTCTTTTATTGCTTCGGCCTCTGTACGAGTAAAAATCAATCTGCCAGACTGATTACCCCTCGGTAAAACTAACTCTATTGCTGAACGTTCTCCATCATTAATATCTCGCGTTGTCGAAGCCGCCAATTCATTACCATCAACAGTAGCTTTTCCATCAATCCGTTCGTCATTTTTATTGAAAACTGGATCAGCAATTATAGCAATTGCCTTGGATGGAAGTTCACGCCGTGATAATGCTCCTCGTATTAGGGCTAATGTTGACGCAGATGGCATCATCGTGATTTCATGGTGAACCACCAACTGAATGTTGTTATCTGGATTGATTAGTACAGCAAATGGTATGTAATGTAACGCTCCATCTGGAACAATTAATATACGTTTTCCTTTGATTAGACTGGCTGCTGGACCAAGTATTGTCTTACTAAGACTAGAAACTATTTTACTATAATCAGCATCTGCTATTGCAATGCGTGTGTCCCTTTCTTTTTCTTTTTCCAAGGGTTTGCGTATAGAGCGAGCTGCTAAATAGTTATGTAATTGTAATGCTGCATTATCTATTTCAGTTCGGCTTGGAAGGGCAAAAACACTTGCTGATTTCTGGTTTATAACCCAAAGAAAACTCCTCTCTTTTCCAAGAGTATATTCTAAAAGGGTGGTATCCTTGTCCAGCATCTGCTGAACTTCCTTTACCTTAATTGGTGTTGGATATTTTACTGATGCGTAAACTATACTATCCTTCTGTATTTGCCTTTCAATCTTCGCTAAATCGCTTTCTAGTTTCTGGATATATTTCTTGCTTACCTTTTCAGATCCATCTATATGTTCCTGAACGGCTAAATTCAACTCCCGTTGCAAAGCTCTTTCTTGATCCAATAATTTCTTATCGACACCTCTATGGATTTCAATTCGCGATTCAGCCAAGCTTTCGATCAATGTTCGTGCTTTCAATTTCTCGGCAACCTGGAAAGCTAACTCGAACTTCTCTCTATTTTTATTTCGCTTGTATTCATCTACTAGAATATCTATATACAATTGATAAAAATCATCCATTGAAGCGAAATAGGAAGCCCTCATCATTCGAGAGTCCAATTTTGTACGTACAAGCTCAACAAGGTTTAAGGCGCCCTTAATGGCAACTTTACTGGCCAATTGATTTCCGCGGTGGCGCTCAATTACGGCAAGCCAATATAGGGCCGTAGCTTCAGTTGTTTTATCACCCACTGAATGACTTATCGACAATACTTCCTTGAAATGTTTCATTGCACTCTGATAATCATTCATAGAGAAAGAAACTATCCCTAACCCCATCAAAGTACTGCTTTCTACAACACGGCTACCCACTTCACGATTAACAGTTAAGGCATTATTATAACTATCAACTGATTTTTCATTTGCACCAAGCTTGAGATAAGTTTTTCCAAGACCATTTAAACTCGCAGCTTCTGCTGCACGCATACCGGATTTTTTACTGCGATCGAGAGCCTGCTCAAAAAAATACAAGGCTTCCTTGTCTTTATCTAACGAATTATGAACACGACCTAACATGCACAGGGTTACTGTTTCACCTCTTACATCATTCATCTCAGTGCTAATACCAAGAGCTTCCGTATAATAATCTTTAGCCTTTTCATACTCACCAGATTCCTCGTAGCAAGAACCTATATTATGAATCATATCTCCTTCTAAGGTTCGATCTCCTACATTTCGAACAAGCGGTAATGATTCGTTATAATAGTCAAGAGCCTTCTGAAACTCATTTAATGACCAATAAATCGATCCTATATTGTTTAGAACCTCCGCCTCACCAGCTATATGTTTTCTAGTTCTAAAAATAGGCAATGCCTTCTCATAATAAGTCAGCGCTTTTTCTGTATTCCCCAACAACCAATTTGCCTGCCCAATGGCATTGAGTGTATAAGCCTGCTCTGTGTTAGGCCCTAACTCTTCCCAAACGTCTACTGCTTCTTTGAGATACTCAAACGCTTTTTCGTTCTCTCCTAAATCTGTATGCACTACTCCAGTATATAGTAATGAAATTGCTGCTCCACTTCTATCATTCAACATTTTGTAAAGTTTTACAGCATCTAGATATTTTTTTATTGCTGCTCTTCTTGAATCTTCTGTTGCATCCAATCGTAATTTATCGCCATCACTAAAGTTTTTTTGAGCATTTATTAGGTATGTATCTGTTTCAGCTGATTTACGGATCTCGGTGACTACAATTTTGTACTTTCCATTACCACTTTTTTTGTAGAAGGGGCGTATTTCTAGTTTATATTTTCCAGTATTATCCGCTATTAAATAAATCGATTCACTACCATCATTGTCCAATGCGCGGTTAATCTGAGCTAAAGGTTTATTATCTAAATCAAATAAAGATACGACAACATCTACTCCAAGCTGATCGATTCTTAAACTGGCAAAATCTTTCGACGTTAGCAAAATGTAATAATGATGGGTGTCCCCGCTCGCTATATCACGGTCAATTACTTCTCCTTTTTTCAATACGTATTCACTTTTTAATTCATGACATGATATAAGAGAAATTGAAACCAAGAGAAGTATGAAAACTAAGAAGCAGGCTGTTTTTGGCATAATATTTATTGGTATTCACCTCAGATATAGTCTTCTACTTTTTTAATATTAAGGCTTTAAAGCTTAATGAAAAAGGCAAAGTGTTATCATCTGGAAACCCTTCTCCGCCTATTTTTGGTAGCCGCAATCCAGCTACTTGACGCAAATCTTTTATCGTACATCCATATATAGCAGCAATCTCTGTCGCTGGTATTGCAGATATTGACCAGTTTTGATCAGCACCATTTAGCCCTTGCGCATCATTTAAATTTGCGACTTCCATATCTTGATCAAAACAAAGAAAGTCTATGAGCTGGATTATTTCTGCCTGGAACCCAATAGACTCAGCTACAAATCGGAGATGATTAAAATTAATTGAGTATTCCGTATGCGACCGGCTTGCATCGTCTAACCTACCTGTAATTGCAATACGTCCATTTCCTTCAAGTCCATGTTCTGTTATGACCGCACATCCTCCGTCAGCAAGTACTCGACCAGCTTCATTAATGAATTTTATCGCCCCTATATTAAGAAGTATTTTTTCATCTTCTATTGGAAAGGCCGCTCGGAGCTGTTCCACAATCGGGTCTTGGGATCTTTCCCATTCATGATGTGTCATTTCAACTGCATCAAGATCTGCCACAACTTCATTACAAATTATTAAACCGTTCACTTCCTTAGCCCCAAATGGAAGTGCCTGTGCATCCCCCAAAATAAACCTAGCCTTATCTTTTAGGAGATCCTGTTGGGCCTGCTGAAGCGCAGGAGATATATCAATTATTGAATACTCCATTTGACTATCTGATTTCCTTAATTCCTGAAGAAACCCTTGCGCAAAATGACCAGTTCCTCCACCGACCTCAATAATTCTTTCATACCTATTTGATAGTATTCCTCGTCTAATAACCTCATAGCAGAAAGCAGCCCCATAGTTTCGACCGTTTAATGCTGGGTGTGGAAATCTAAATAAATGAGCTATGGTTGTCTCTATTTGATCAAACTGTTTATTAGCCTCAAAACTACTCTGAGCATAATAATCCTTGTTACTGTGATAATACATTTTAAATACTCCTTTAAACGCTAAGCATTAGAAACAGCTGCTTCGCCTAATAGTGCGGCCTTTACTAGACCAAAGAATTCTCGTATCTCTTTGTTAGCATAAGCCATATATCTTTCTAGCTCTTCATCATTATCAACATAAACTTTGAGATCTTCAGTTATTGAGGCAGTATAATACGGGCTCTTTGGAATAGCGCGAATGCAATAAAGTAGGGCTTGAACAATCGTATTATCATTTGCAAACTGACTAAGAAATGTGCTTTCATCTAGTGTTCTGCCAATTTGGAACATGCCCGTTAAATAACTTAGACCTATTGTATAATACTGAGTGTTGAAAAGATCGCCTTGGCTTGGCAAACCTCCCTTTGCAAGCATAAATCCGACTAATGTTATGAATGAAACTCTCTTCTCAGCTATTGAACCTGGTGTGACAATTCCAAACCAACTCCTGTTTGTTTCCAGTATTTTCTTAACTAGGTTACCAACAATTTCTCGTTCGGCTTGATACCAATCGGATTCTTTGTCATTATTATTTCTACCTGATATGAAAATTTCATAGGCTCGTTCAGATATTAATCTTCTAATATTTTCATCTTTACATAAAACATCTTTGATAGTAACTTCGTCCACGGGTTTTATTCTCCTATTTGG
>JBFLVQ010000693.1:0-4960 GCA_040758525.1 Acidobacteriota bacterium | reverse complement strand
TCGTGCACTAGCAGAATGGACAGGAGAAGAGAGCCTGCTGATAGATCTAGAAGGACACGGTAGAGAAGAGCTATTTTCTGATCTAGATATATCGCGAACTGTTGGGTGGTTTACAACTATATTCCCAGTACTTATACAATTAAAGAAAGAGCTGCCAATTGCAGAAGCTATCAAGAGTATCAAGGAACAGTTCAGAGAAATACCCAACAAGGGAATTGGATATGGATTACTAAAGTACCTAAATCAAGAACAGGATATAAAGCTAGCACTGGCGAGCAGGAGACAAGCAGAGGTAAGTTTCAACTATCTTGGACAGTTCGACCAATCACTACGAGAGGGTTTGCTCTTTAAGCTAGCACAGGAATCGGTGGGACTGCTTCAAAGCGAGAAAGGATGTAGGCGATATCTGATCGATATAGTAGGTGCTGTTATATCGGGAAGATTACAGCTATCGTTTAATTATAGCGGGAAGGTACACAATGATTTAAGCATGGAACAGGTGGCTAATAGTGTTATTAACCAATTGGGACAGATAATCACTCATTGCCTATCACCTGATGCAGGTGGTTATACTCCTTCTGATTTCCCTCTTGCTCAACTAAACCAGCAAGAGCTTGATAAATTTATTAGTAACTTGGAGTATGATGATATTGAGGATATATATCTATTATCGCCAATACAACAAGGCATGCTTTTCCATAGCATATATACACCAGATTCTGGTGAATATATAGTGCAATCTACCTGTACTCTAAATGGAGACCTAGACATCTCTGCTTTTGAGCAAGCCTGGCAAGCTATAGTTGATCGACATCCAACTCTGCGCACCTCTTTTCATTGGAAGGAGATTGAGCGGCAATTACAAGTAGTACACTCCAAGGCCGAGATACTATTAACCAAAGAGGATTGGCGACTCTATTCAACTACTGAACAGAAACAAAAGTTAGAAGATTTTCTCAGAGTAGATAGAAAGCGTGGTTTTGATCTTACCCACCCTCCATTAATGAGAATCTTTATCTTCTCTTTATCAGAGAATAGATATCAATTCACTTGGAGCTTTCATCATCTATTGCTAGATGGATGGAGTCTTCCTCTGCTTCTAAAGGAATTCTTTATCTTTTATCAAGGAGCCTTGCATAATTGTGAAGCTCATTTAGAGAAGAGGCGTCCATTCAGAGATTATATCGCCTGGTTACAGAAGAAAGATCTACTGGAAGCAGAGAGATTTTGGAAAGGATTGCTTAAAGGATTTACTTCACCAACATCATTAGCTATAGGGATAGCTGATGAAAACTCATTCAATAAAGGAATGGCCTATGGAGAAGAAGATCTACTACTTTCTAGAGAGACTACAGCTAAGCTGCAAGCAATTGCTCGTCAATACCAGCTTACATTGAGCACAATAATTCAGGGAGCTTGGGCAATACTGCTAAGCCGTTACAGTGGTGCAGAGGATATTGTCTTTGGCACAACGGTATCTGGTCGTCCAGCAGATCTGGCTGAAGTTGAATCAATGATAGGACTTTTTATCAATACATTACCTGTAAGAATTAAAGTACTACCAGAAACAGAGCTTCTCCCCTGGTTAAATGAGCTACAGATACTTCAGACTGAGATTCGTCATTATGAATACAGTCCACTTACCCAGATACAACGCTGTAGCGAGCTTCCTCGTGGACTTCCTTTATTTGAAACCATTGTTGCATTTGAAAACTATCCAACAGATGGGACGTTATACGAACAAGGAAATCTCCAGATAAGCGATGGTCGATCCATTGAGAGAGTCAATTTTCCTATCACGCTAATGGTAATACCTGGAGAAGAACTTAAATTGCGAATTATCTATGATCACAATCGCTTTGATACTGATTTAATTAACCAAGTTCTAAATCATCTGAGAAATCTACTAGAAGCGATCTGTATCAAGACCGACTGGCAATTAATTGATATTCCATTATTATCAGGTGAGGTCAGGGATCGATATGAGAAAATATATGATATCGAGATGGTTGAAGAAGAGTTCAAGTTTTGAATACCAACTACTGGATAGATTAATCAACAAGCGAGATCGATATTAGAATTGCATTTAGGCTTATGGCAAGGCGAGTATCAGGGTGTAGAGCGGCTTTGGCTGCGTTGGGCCGATAAGGACGGTAATTGGGTACTTACTCCCGCTGAGTTTGAACGTCAAAGAGCAGAACGCCTGGCTGCCAAATTACGTGCCTTGGGGGAAGATCCTGACCAGTTTTAATGGCTAACGATATCCTGATATTGAGCTAACTTATATTTGATCCTTTATTCTGATCAAAAAGTATTGTTGGTTGATCATTAAGTACGCCCACAGCATCACTCTTATCCTTCTTTATCCTCATTGTTTCAACATTCTCAAAATCAGCATCTTTATTGATCAGAGAAGCTGATTCTGCTGACCCAACAAGACCATTAGAGTTCGCTAATATCGACTCTGTGGACAAGTTAGTCATTGCCATAAAAAGCTGTTGTGCAGTAGGACGCTGTTCTGGTTTCTTTGCCAATGTGCGCATAACCAACTCGGCTAACTCAGCAGGAATAGTACTATCAACCTCAGACAATGGTGGTGGTGTTTTTGTCAGATGCTGGATAAAAAGTGAGGCGATACCACTTTCTGTAGCTCTAAAAGGGAGCAGTCCAGATAGCATTTGATAGGCTACCACACCAAGACTGTAGATATCCGAGCGCCCATCATATGGCTTGCAATCGATCCGCTCAGGTGACATATAAGTAGGTGTGCCGACCAGGCCGCCTGTTGCCGTAAGATCTCTGATACCAGGACTGCCAGTATTCTCCACCAATTTCGCTAAGCCAAAATCGACCAATTTAACTGTTTCACCATTCTCGGACTGATGCAGAAAAATATTATCTGGTTTGATATCGCGGTGTACCAAGCCTAGCTCATGAGCCTTCATCAACACATCACAGACCGGTAAGAGGATTTCTAGAGTGCGTGATACCGATAGCACGCCTTTCTCTTGCAATTCCTTGTTGAGGGTATGACCATTGAGCAACTCCATTACCAAATAGGCAATACCATCGCTAGAGATTCCTGAATCAAGTATCGCTACTGCATTAGGGTGATTGATACGTGAAGTGGTGACGGCTTCCAAGCAGAAACGCTCAAGGCTTTCCGGTGAGTCATTACCAGGCAATGGTTTGAAGATCTTTACTGCGATCTGTCGCTGCATGGCAAGATGTGTAGCACGATAAACTGCGCCAAAACCACCAGAGCCGATTATTTCGTCAAGTCGGTATTTATTATCAAGTACTGTACCTGGTAATGCTTCTGCAAGCGCAGAGAAGATACGATCGGCGCGCTGATTCGATTCTACCAATTCCTGATTTTTGTGCGCGATCTCCTCTATACGACGTTGTAACTCTGCATTCTTTTGACTTACTTCGCTAGTACGTTCAGCAACCTTCTTTTCAAGACTACGATTTAGTTCATTAAGATCTTTATATACCCTGGCAAAGCGATTTGCGATTACTATCGCCATTAGTACCACATTAAAGGCAAATGCCCATTGAACTATGATCACTTTAAATAAGACCTGACCGATAAAGGTAGCAAAATAACAGATCGTGCCAATACAGAGTATACGTGCTTCTGGATTGCCACGCCAACTCTCCTGCACTACCAATATCGTTATTAGTGAAAGCAGTAGTAGTGAGAGAGGGGGATATGAATAACTTTCGATAAGCAGTACATAATTTAATGGTAAAAAGATTATTACAATTGCATTAACTAGGTTTAGCAGTTGAAAAGCGCGTAACCATTTGTTGATCGGCCTAGCAAAGAAATGCCAGAGAAATTGCATGATAAATATAGAGGTCAGTTTAGCAGCAATCAATTTTGTGATGAAAATATAGTTGATATTTGGCACCAATAAGGAGGTCCAGGAAGCTGTGGCAGTTAAAACCTGTATACTAAAAAAGAGTGCAATAAAACCATAATATAGATAATCTCTCTCAGATCGCAATTTATAATAGATTAGTAAATGATATAGACCAACCAGCGCAAATATAGTAAAAAGAATTAATCCCCATATATCGCTATATAACCCTGTATTTCTATGCAATTTTGCTGCTGTTTCAAGACTTGATCGCGGTCCAATAAGAAACAGTCCACCACTAAAACCTGAACCAGAACGCTGACTATAAAATGGTAAAACCCAGACCCTCACAGCTAATGAGAGGCTACCATTAGCATCGATTAGATTAGCAGGTAGCGGTGTAACCTCTGGCCAAGGGTATTTAATATTGCCAACAGCATAGATATCTTTTTGAGGGGTTATCAATAGACCATTTGCATAGATCTCATAATTACCATAAAAGAGGTTACCCAGCACTATTGCCAGGTTTTCATAGGAGATATCAGCCTGTTTAGCAGGCAGTCGCAGCCTGATACGATACCAAGCAAAACTATCTAGCGCTTTTATACCCTGTTTAATTGGACTCTCATCGATTTGCAGTTCTTGCCAACCAGCATCATCAAAATCTGGTTTTGCCCAAGCGGCATTATCCCCTTGTTGATATTTCCATTTAGTAGCTAGCTTAAAGGTCGATTCAACCGACTTAATTTCAACAGTTTCTGCCCTGACACTGGCAGCCTGGCCAAGGCCATATAATAACAGTAAGAAAAACGAAAGCACCCTACTAGTTCGTTTATCCATTAACTGAATCCATCGGCAAAAAAGAATCGCTTCGATAAATTGGAGAATATGCCAAACGCTACTCCCTAGCTGATATTTGAAGTGCTTGGAAAATAAAGGATTAATGATTTAAGCCATAAAATGGCGCTATTTGGTATTTGAAATCGCATAAGCCGCTAGGGTTCAACAATTTCAAAGATCGGCTAGGGAGTACCTGCCAAACAATACTTTACTAATAATAAAGTAAAAAATAATTATTTACATTTCGTATTATT
>JBFLVQ010000692.1:0-4961 GCA_040758525.1 Acidobacteriota bacterium | reverse complement strand
TCCCATAGATCTGTTTAATACTGCATACAACACGACAGATCAGACCGATATTGATAATCTAAAAGCAGCCTCAAGGGAATCACTTGAGGCTGAGAGCGTGACTTCTCTAGTAAAGGATAGTTCTGTTACCGCACAGAGAAAGGAGACCAATTCAAAAGGAGATTTTACTCCTTTAACTGCCAAACAGGGTCTTGATACAGGCAGCCTGCTAAGGTTCAACATGGGCCGAAAGTTAGCTATGGGGGAGGAGACAGCAGGACCAACAGAGCTGTTGGCTGCGCTCATCTATACTTCAACCCTAACAATGGATGGCGATGCCAAGCCAGTCGATCCAGAGCAAGCAGCTAAAGCGGTTGCTGGTCAATTGGCAAAACTCTTCCGGCAATACCGATACGATCTAGATGATTCATTAGCATCGACCAATAAAAATCCATTACAAAAGACATTGCAGGAGACTAAAAAAGAGCTGGAAGCGGCTAAAGCGAGAAAAGCAGAGCTGGAAAAGCCAGCCGTTCCTGGTTCAGAAGTAGCAGAGACACTCAAGCAGATTCCTGAGATCGATAAACAGATTGCTGCGATTCAAGCAGAAGGAAGAAAAACCTCTCGTGAGAGCAAGCGAAAAGAGCTACAACTGCAATTACTCGTCGAGATCGCCAAGAGAAGATCGGTATTAGAAAAAGCGCTACTACAACAGAGTGATCCAAAAGTTATTGAGTATATAGTGACAAAGAATAAGATTGAGCAATTAGAAAAACGCATCCCTTTTATAGAAACACATATATCAACAAGAAAAGATTTGATTAAAATTATTGGTGGATTTAAGGAGAAAGATAGTAATAGACTTAGTTTTGATAAGATCAAAGAGAATTTTGAACTCTCTAAATTCACTCCCGAAACATTAGAAAAACTTCAAGCGTTAAAAACAAATCCCAGAGAAGTTATTGAATTCTTCCAATTTAATGATTTACTTAAGAAACCGAGTCCATTCTACAATGATACCCATGATATTGGTTCACTGATCCAATCAAAATTTAATGACTATGCAGCTACTGTCACAGATCTAAAAACTCAGCTAAGACAGAATGAAATAGCCGTAGCAAGATTGAAATCAAGGCTTAGCCAGACCGTCAATCTGCCTCTAGACGAGTATGTTAAAGATTGGGGGATTCAAGTACCAAAGCCTATTCTAGATCAATTGAAACAGTATCTAGATATGTTTAACGATGCCATATCAGTATGGAAAGTGGCAAAACTACCTTGGATTATAGACGATCTTGATAAATTAGATGGTCAATTCAAAGATGCTGGTCTTCCAGGTCTACAAGAGATCTTTCAGCAAGAGTTCAAGAAATATTGGTTAAGCTCAGAGCAGGGTAAAGATGCCATTGAAGGTGCCCTTATGGCATTAGGCTTTACCGCAGGCGAACTGGTGTTAGGTAGTACAGTAATGGCGCCGATTGCGATCGGTATGCTTTTTATGATGATTGGCGGCAATATCAATCGTCTGGAAGAGATTCTAGATATGCCCAGAGCCGAAAACACTATTATTACCGATGGTCCATTCAAAGATTCTGAAGAGGTTGTGAAAGCTAAGAACAGAGCACATGCAGAGAAGCAGGAACAAGCGATTCGAAAATATTTCCGTAGTGTCTTGTCCTTAGGTACTCAAGTGGCAACCGGAGTAGGTACAGCTAAGGGCGTCAATCGTGGAATTAACTCCGCATTCAAAGATCCATTAATCAAAGCCAGTGAGGTCAATGCAAAGAGTCTTGCTAAAGAAGCCAAACTTGCTGAGACCAAAGCTAGACAAGCAGAAGTAGCACGCACTCCAGATGCTGCCAAGTTAAGAGAAGCCGCCAATACAGCCAAAACCAAGGCAGAAGCCTCTCAGCAGCAATTAGAAAACTTAAAGAAATCTCTCTCGCAAGCTGACAAAGCGTTCCAAGATATGATGGAGGCTTACCGTTCTGGTAAAACCAGAGATGGCCGCACGCTAGAACAGGCAAAAGCCGATTTTATGAAGTCGCGAGAAACGGTCAAGAAGGTTTTGGATAACGCTAATAGCGTTCCTTCTGAAGCTACTCTACTTAAGCAACTGGCAGAGGTAGCCGAGACCGAAGGACTTGGTTTTAAAACCAAGCCTGCTTTGATAGAAGAGTTACTAGAAACCGATGTGAGTGGCAAATTCCTTCCTATGGAATTGAAAGAGCCGGTTAAAAAACTGCGCGAGCTTTTAACCAGAGTTAATGAGAATCCTAAGATTGTCGAAGAGGCCAGTTTTCAGCGTGATTTTAAAGCCAATGCTAAACAGGTACTCAGTTACATTGCTAAACAGATGGAGCTACCACGTGAACTGAATATGGAGGGACTACCAGAATATTTCTTAGAGGGCCTGAAACTAAAAATAAGTGATGATCCTTCTTTGGAAGCGGCATTTAATCCAGAGGGAGTGTTACAATTTAATCCTGCTAAAATGGCGGGACGAGGACAGACCGAACTACTACGTCTACTAGTGCATGAGTTCTCCCATGCTAATCGCGCTACCTTGCTTGCAGCATTAAAGAAGACCAATCCTGAGTTGTATCAGAGATTGGTCTTGAATGAAGTGCTAGACACAATCGGCAAACCCAGAATACGTGAGGCGAATGGTGATCAAAAACCTATTATTACAGATCCAGTGCTGCTCAAGGAGTTACGCAGAATAACGCAACAACATATTGAAAAACCGCTCACAGATGCACAATTGCGTGTAGAGCTAGACACCGCTTTGAAATCGCTAGATGCACCACAACTAGAGCAGGTATTCAACAGTCTAAAAGAGTTTAATTTGAAACTTAAGAATCCTATCGAGACAGAAGTACAAAATGTCCTCAGTAGTGTAAAAGATTATCTAGAAAAATTCCCTGAACAGAGAAAAGCATTGGAAACCGATCTGACACGGGAATTGAGCAAAACGCAAAACTTCCGATTGATTGAACTCTTGCTTGGCGAGGTTAAAACTGCCCGGAAAACCTATGATGAAGTGTTACAAAGAATAGGGGTACGTGAACAAGCCATTGCTGAGAGTAAACCATTGCAACGCTTTATGAAAGATCTAGAGACAAGAATAAAGAGGCTTACACCAGAACAGCAGAACCAGCTTTATGGGAAACAGCTTCGTGAAGTGCCTTCTATTTTAGAAGGATTGGATGCTACACAAACCCCTAGGGAATTACTCAAGTATTATCGTAGCGCGGAAGAGTTGCAAGCAAGAAACTCAGAGATACTCTTTGTCCTTAAGCTATTGGGTGATCAGATACCACTTGCTAAACTGCTTAAAGAACAATGGCAGCGTAGACCAATGAAACCATTGGAAGCAGAAAAGCTGCCTGAATATCAGAAGGCGCTAGAAAATTGGCAGAGAGGTTTAGATAAGGTACTTACAGAGATTGGCAAAGACAACCGATTGAAAGGTCTGGAAAAATATTCTAGAGAACTGGAGGTGCTCAGCAGACTAAGAGAGCTAGATACAGAATGGGGCAACTTCGAAGCGGCTCTGAAGACTGGCGATGCTGCTAAGATCACGGCGGCAAGCGAGAAACTGTACAATAGTGTGCAAGAGATCAGACAGAAACTAGATTATCAATCTCCCTTCTATTCACATATCAAGGCTATTCTTGATGCTGCACAGACGGCGACACAGACGCGTAAATAAATACCGGCAAAGGTTGGTATTTTTATTTTTACTAACACAATTGACGGCAGGGCTTAGTACTTGCCGTCAATATAATTTTGCGATAAAGTTTTCTTATTGATAATGGATATTAACTTGCGTTTTTTGTAAAAATCCCGTAGTATAAATGCGACATACCTATAATATTTTCCTAGTGGCTAAAACGATTACTGGGACTACGAAACTTGGGCTAGGAGCTTGATGATTTCGTCTGTCTGATTGGATAACTATATCTAATCTAGTAAGCAGATACTATAACAACAGTTATCGATTTTTGAACAGGGTTATCGCTCTTTTCTCACGGCTAATGGAGGAGTGTGTGCGTGCGCCGTTGCGATGACTGGCGTTACAACTGAATGGTCTTTCCTGTTGTGTATAACCCATATATCAATTTTAATACTTCGCGCTGTATAGGTCTGTGTTATCAGGTTGAGCCTCAAACAGCAAGATAGTAACAATAGATCGCATGGCAAACCGCCAATGGTTTGTTCAGTGGGAAGCGCAGAGCTTTAATTACAAATTCGACTTTTTGCTCACCAATAAATCCCTCGTAGAAGGGAATAACTATCTCGTCAATGCTGATTGTGATCGCGCTCGTTTTACGTGTTGCTTTTTACAATAGAGCTAGACAAGGAGGAAGAGTGTATGGATAGAAACAATCAGGTAGAGCAATCAGTCAATATAGGAGGTCAACTTGGCAAAGCGATAGCCTATCGGGGAGAAACTTTGAAAGGGATCAAGGAGATCAAGGAGATCTTTGATAAGACATATGCCAGTCTAAGCTTAAAAGATGTTAGTTTTTGGACACGTTATATCAACAAGAAATATGACTTTGTCGGTGCCGCACAAAAGTATAAAAAGCGTCTCGATGAACGTTACGATAATATAAAATTGTTTGGTAAGTCTCAGCCATTGAAGCTGAGAAGCATCTACACACAGGTTAATATAGTTGAGAAAGTAGTAGCACTCAGACATACATCAATAGAAGAGTTAGAACAGTATTTTGAGCGCAATGAACACAAAGCTGAGAGTAAAAGTGAAGTCCAAGATGGTATCAAAGCAGTAAATAAGCTATCTAAGATCGTACTCTTAGGCAAGCCTGGGGCAGGAAAGACGACATTCCTCAAATATATCGCGTTACAGGCCGTCGATGGTCTACTAGAAGTTGACAGAATACCTATCTATATCAGCTTAAAAGATTGGTCTGATAGTAACAGATCACTGATCGATTTTATTGTTCAGCAGTTTG
>JBFLVQ010000691.1:0-4970 GCA_040758525.1 Acidobacteriota bacterium | reverse complement strand
GATACTCATTTTCTGGAGTATCAGGATCAGGATCGCGACGCAGCCAAAACTGTTCAATAAACTGCTCACGCTCCTCATCAGTTTGAAGCTTCTTGAAAGCCGCCTTCTCTTCTGGAGTGAGAATATAAGCGACATCATCCTCCATCCAGCGCTGGTAACCCTTATCGCCCTGTTCAGATTTACGTTCTCGTTTCTTACGTTTATCTTTAGTATCTTCAATAACTGCCCAAGCGGAGGTCGCTTGTAAAATAACTAACAGTGCCAGCATGAGCAAGCCAACCCGTTTGAGTATGTACTGTCTCTTAACCATTTTTCCTCCTTTAACCTTAGCAGTCTCTTCGCTAGGTTATTTGAGTAGATGCCCCTACTTTGCTGTATGGTTCTTTGCCGTTAATTTTAATTTTATGCTGGCTCAGCAATAAATACTATAGGTGAGTGCGATATTAGGCAGATTTGCAATCAGTAATCGTTAAGTCAAAAGCATTCTGTTCTTTTCATTATTGAGCATTTACATAGTCGGGTGAAAATGGATCCAAGGAGCGAAATGCTGCGCGTATCTGGTCATCTGTTAAAAGATCGAATTGTGGGAGAAGTGGCTTTGATAGAGTTAAGCCGTTAATTGACTGTGAGTGTGTTGTCATCCATTGGACCAGACCTTTCATAATACGTTGGTTAGCTAATCCATGTGGAGTGTTATCTCCAATATTGCTATCAAAGATCGAACCAAGATTAAGGCACGGTTCACCGGAAAAAGCGATTTGCGATAGTTTTGCACGAAACTCTAGCTCATCACCAGTTAGATTCAAGTTCATTACTTTATCTATTGCATGACGGCCTTCGTGAGCAAAAATAGCGCTTTCAATAGCTGCTTGCTCAAATTCTGCTAGAAATGCTATATGAAGTGCATTACCTTCAAGCCCTTTAGCGCGTAGTCTGGTAACTAGTCGCTCACATCCATTGCGGAAAAGTCGTCTGCTTAGACCAGGCAGAAAAGCATAAGGATCAGCCTGAGCTTTTCTCTCATCATCTGCACTGGCTAGGCGGATCTCTTTCTCTTCCTTCTCCTTCTCAACTGTATCTGATAATATCCGCCAAGCTCGTAATGCTCTTCCTATATATGCAGGGCGGACCTGAATAATTGTGTTACCGGATGCCCATCCTCCATGTTGGGCTCGGCCATCCCAGGCCCAACTCTGAAAACCATTTGATACAATTGAGTCGAGCGAGAGGAAGCGTACTTTTGCACTATGGTTGTACTGAGTAACAGTTCTCTCTTCATCTATAACATGATGTCCCATATGCAGATCTAAGTATCCGGCGGTAGTGCCAAAGTTTATCTCTGCACCAAATCGCTTATTCATTTCTCCTACAAAGAGTTCTAGATTAAAGGTTGGAGGATTACCATTCCAATTTAAACGTGGCCAGAAAGATTCGGCTTGAGTCTGCAATTGATTCTGATATTGTTCTGGATCTCCCTGGCCAATGGCAGTTTTCCTGTAATACTCATTGGAAATATCTTGTATTTGCCGACAAAAGCGTGCGTACTCGATAATCTCAGCAACACGTGGAAGCTGAGTGACATCTGCTTTAACAGAGACTCTTGGAGCTAGCGCAACTAAGGCGGCCTCTTGATACAGGCGCGAGTCTGCTAATGCCAGGATAAGATCTTGGCGCTCACTTCTTGAAGCTCTCACTCCTTGCCAATTCTTAAGTACGCGTTCTAAGGTTTGCTTGGAGCGAGTTAATAATTCATTAGTATGAGAGTCAATACTAACGTGATAATAAGAACGCCAAGCTGGCAACACTCTAGAGCCATCATCAAGAAGCAAGGCGAGCACGAGTTGAAGACGAGAGGGTGTGAGTAGACCAGGTTCCTTTTCAGTAATTCTAATTATTCCAGCTAGAGCTTCGCGCAGCCAGCGCCTCTTCCTTAACTCACTCTCCTTCACAGTCGATCTTGTCTGTTGATCTAGACGCTCATGTAGTATCTCAGTAACAATAACTTCAGCAAAAGCCATGACTGCGTTTTCTTCCGTAGTTTGGTCTTTTGCTTCCTGTAAAGCACGCTTTGCCGTTAAACGCGCTTCAACAAAATTACCTAATGCTGTTTCCATCCTAACACGCTCAAGAAGTGTTTCAGCCTTTTTAATTCCAATCGCTTCTGCCCGTAAAAGATGCTGCCGTGCAACAATCGGATTTGAATAGAATCTCCAAGTCAATGTAGCAAGCCGACGTTCAGCAATGGCTCGGTCTTCTTGCGAAGGCTCTGAGGCAAGTGTACGGCTTAAGAGTTCCTTCTCAAGAACGATATCATGTTTATAATGGGCTTCCTCTGCTTGCTCAAGGAGTTCGTGCGAACTCTCCTTTGGTGGTATATTGGTGCCGGTGATTGTTTTTGATAACGCCGTTGTCTCTAACACATATGTGAGCCAGCCAGCAGCTACTAAAGTAGATAAAAGGATTGGAATAGTTATTTGTTTTTTCATAGTTGCTAATCTAGCAGCTATGTATCGAGCCTGTCTTTCAATAATAAAACATTTTTAAGATTATTAGCGTGGGCGAAAAATAGTTCGGTATTCAACCGGAGTCATTCCTATCAAACGTTTGAAAGTCGTAGAGAAGTGGCTCTGGCTAGAGAAGCCGACAGAAAAAGCAATATCGATAATGGGTGTGTTGGAAGAAGCAAGCTCACGAACAGCAGCATCAATACGCAAGTGACGTAGATATTCACCGACAGTACAGCCATAATTGGCTCGGAAAATACGGGCTAAGTGAACAGGATGAATATCTACTGATTTGGCAATTTGGTCTAACGTAAGTCGTTCTGAGAAGTTTTCCTGGAGAAATTCTCTCACTCTTTTTAGACGATTTGGTGAGGAAGTAGCACTGCCTTTTTCCGCCTGGCGTGAAGCTGCAACAATGATTTCAAGCGCAAGGCTTTCAATTGCAAGAGGGGAAACTGTATCGAACAGTCGGAACTCTCTGTAGAGGCGTGTGGCAAGTTGTACTAATTTTCCTCCACGATATTCAGATGGAGATTCAAAGATCCTTGAATAGTCACGTATACGCGCTAACCAACTATTTCCAGTTTGAAAGTTAAAGCAGCGACCGCCAGCAATGCCAAACTGGTCTGAGTGTAACTCACCAGAGGGGTGAAAGATGATTGTTGAAGGGCCACAAAAGCGTTTCTTGTTCTCATACTGTTCTGTAAAAGTGCCATCTAGCACAAGACAGAAATAGGCATGTTTATGAGTGTGTGCTGGCAGTACTAGTTGTGAAGTATAAGCAGTTTCTGCTAGAAGAAACTCATTTATCTCGATCTTTCTCTCTATCTTTCCATATAAATAGCCATCAAATTTCTGGTCTCTCACAGATCAAAACCTCAAGCTCACTTAATAAACACTTATTATGCAGCGATATCAAAGAGTTTATCAATAAATTTCAGCAAAACCTTAAAATCATAGTTAGACAGTAACTCTGATACTCCAGGATAGGTTGAAATAGCGCGAGAATTAAAACAATATGGCAATAGGTGCTTCGGACAAATTTTTGGAGGTGATTATGCGGATAATCTTATTTGTCATGTTTTTTTTTATATTCTCATTTACCCAGTATAGATTAATTGCCGATGCACAAGACGACCGGCGTACTATTAATGTTTCACAGATTCCTCAGGAAGGCAGTGCTGTGAAAGATTTTGTGCCGCGTGGTTGGATTATTGAAGAGCAGCTTGCCAAAGATGATCTAAATGGTGATACTCTCCCCGATGTTGTCCTGAAATTGATTGAAAAGCCTGGTGCAAAGAAGCAAGAGGATACTGCTGAAGATCGTTATCGTGCTTTGGTCATACTGCTTAAAACTGCAGATGGCAAATTGCGCCGTGCTGGTGTAGCAACTCACTTACTACAATGTACTACCTGCGGCGGTGCATTCTATGGAGTCGTAGAAGCGCCTGCGAATATTTCTGTTAAGAAAGGAGTGATTATTGTTAAACAGGATCATGGATCGCGTAATGTTACAGAAACAACCTATCGCTTTAGGTATGACCAGAGTCTAGGTAAATTTGTCCTCATAGGGCTCGATATTGTTGATAACGATCGTGCTACCGGGGAGGTCGTTGATGAGAGCATTAACTATCTTACTGGTGTCAAGATCACAAAGATATCGCGGTACAATGAGAAGACAGAGAAGTACGTTCCTGTCTCCAGTAAGAACACCAGGGTCGAGATAACAAAGAAAGTTTTAGATGATATTGATTATGAAAAGATTGAATTCAAAGAATGATGTTTTCTCTAAGCCCTATGGTTATTACTCAAAAAATAGATACATAGATTCCTTTTCTCTATGAATTACTGGTTCTAACTGATATGCGATCTTGATGTTCTCTTTTGTTAGTACTTTGTTCTTTTTTTCCACTTGAAAGTACTTTTGCCTGATGAAGCAGCTTGATTAGGGTTTACTCAGAGCAATTTTTTCTATGCGTTTAGATTAGATAGCCGAGCTTGTTCTTTTCTTCCCGGTTTTTCCTGAACTCTATTTTACTATCCTCAGTGGAACTAGCGCAGTCTCTTGAATCTTTCTAAAATCGGTTTTGGTCTATAGTTTGCAAACTTATTTAATATCCTTATATCGATTATATCGATTTAGAAGAGGAGAAGTAAGATGGTAAAAAGCAAGCTGTTGAGCTTTATTATCGCTATCCTATTGGTAGTTGTGGGAGGAGTATCGGCGGTTTCTGCACAGAGTTTTTATATGAATCGTCAGCTCGCTAGAATTCAACAGGGTATACGTAGTGGCGCTCTTACTAGACGTGAAGCAGTAAGGTTACAGAGCCGGGTGATCAATCTTCATAACTATGAACGCAGTGCTAGAGCAGATGGTTATTTAGACTGGCGTGAACGAAGATATATTGATCAAGAGAGAAGACGTATTGATCAAGCAATTTTCTCCCAAAAGCACGATAGGCAAGG
>JBFLVQ010000690.1:0-4974 GCA_040758525.1 Acidobacteriota bacterium | reverse complement strand
GGGACTCCCAAAGCAAACTACCCACTCTTCCAATGACCTTTTGGATTTAGTGGTGACTGTTACACATCCTCACCATCCCCTCTATGGACAAAAAGTCACTGTAATTCGAATTCGGCATTTTCCAGACCCGGATTTAATTATTCGCTGCCCAGACGGTTTTCATGGCGCAATTTCGGCAAGCTGGACAGATTATTCCTTTAATCCCGAATTTGAGTTAATGCCTGATCCACCACCATTACTTGATATCGCTGGTTTGTTTGAGATGGTCAAATTTATTGGCCAAATCTGTCAGCAACAGTTATCTGATAATTCACAAATTGGCTCAGATAATCAATCACAGTATGCTCAATCCAATAAATCCGATTCAGCTTCAAAATCATCTGGAGGTGAATAAATGTCTGAGCAAAGAGACTCAACAAACCACTCTGTTGTGCCCTCACAGGTATGGCTCAATCTCACTACTGATTTAAAAGTGAAAGTGATCTGGCTCTTATCTCAGCTTGCTTTCAATCTAGTTATTACTCAACTCGAGCAATCGCGAAAGGAGGTTAGTGATGCCAATACATCAGCCAAGCAGTATTAAAATTCGCGCGGACCATCTCGATCGGCAGGCGTTTATTTATGTGCGCCAGTCTACCATGATACAGGTGCGTGAAAATACCGGCAGTACTAGCAGGCAATATGATCTCACAGCCCGTGCCATTAATCTGGGGTGGCCAAAAGAGAGGATACAAATAATTGATCAGGATCAAGGCCATTCTGGCGCTTCTGCTACCAATAGGGATGGTTTTCAATTTCTTGTTGCCGAAGTCGGTCTCAAGCATGCTGGCGCAGACTTCTGTTTAGAAACCTCCCGTCTTGCTCGCTCTTGCAGTGATTGGTATCGTTTGCTTGAGATCTGCGCATTGACAGATACGCTCGTCATTGATGAAGAAGGGATCTATGATCCCGGCTTTTACAATGACAGATTGCTGTTGGGATTTAAAGGCACAATGAGTGAAGCGGAACTTCATTGGTTGCGCCAACGATTGTTAGGCGGCAAGATTGCCAAAGCCGAACAAGGCCAACTACGGTTTTGTCTACCGACGGGGTTAGTTTATAACCCTGTTGGTAAAATCGTGCTCGACCCTGATGAACAAGTACAAGGAGTTGTGCGCATGCTTTTTGATCTTTTTTCACACTATGGCTCAGCTCTCGCTGTTGTTACTCACTTTGCCAAAAACAATCTGTGTTTCCCAACTCGGCTGCGCTCTGGCGGTAGAGTTGGAGAACTGGTATGGAATAGACTAACTGGCGGGCGAGTGCTGACTATGTTGCATAATCCGCACTATGCTGGCGCTTATGTTTTTGGCCGCACTCATAATCGCACTCAGCTATTACCAGGAGAAGCACCCAGAATAAAAGGTCGCACGCGCAAAGTTAAATTTGAAGATTGGCCCATTGTTTTACTTGATTCCCATCAGGGTTATATCTCCTGGGAGCAGTTCCTCCGCAATCAACAACAACTCGATGACAATAGGACGTGGCGAGATGAAGATCGTCGCGGAGTAGCGCGAGAAGGCGTCGCGCTTTTGCAAGGAATTGTGACCTGCGGTCTCTGTGGCCGCCGCATGTCGGCAGAGTATCACAATAACAGATCCACTCCATTCTATGTTTGCAACCAGGCTCACAGCCAATTGGCAGCGCGTACCTGTCAAACTATGTCCGCTGATAATATTGATAAAGCTGTCGCCAATAGTTTTCTTGCTGCTGTTGAGCCGGCACAACTTGAAGTCTCACTAGCCGCCTTAGAGCATATCGATGCACGTATCCGGCAGGTTGAACGTCAATGGCAACTGTGTAAAGAGCGTTCTCAGTATGAAGTTGATCTTGCTCGTCGCCGCTATGTTGCCGTAGACCCAGAGAACCGTTTGGTTGCTCGTTCTCTGGAGAGAGAATGGAACGAAAAACTTGCTGCTTTAGAAGCACTGGACCGGGAATATCAAGCATTACCAATGCATACTATTCAAATTGCCAGTTCTGAACAAAGAAAGCACGTTCTTGATTTGGCACAGGATCTGCCGGCTATCTGGCACGCTGAAACAACAGCCAATAATGAGCGCAAACAACTGCTACGCTTTTTAATCAAAGATGTCACGCTCACGAAAGTGGACAAAGTTATCAGCATTGCCATTCGTTGGCAAACTGGTGCGCTTACAAAATTTGAGATTGCCCGTGCCGCCAAGTCCTGGGAAGTACGAAAAACAGATACCAAAGTAGTAGAACTTATTCGCCAATTAGCCCCAGATCACACTGATCAACAAATCGCTTTACTACTCAATGAGGCGGAATTTAGCGCTGGTCTTGGCGGGACTTTTACACAAAGTAAAGTCTCTTGGATACGCTATACTAATGGTATTAACACAGGCTGTCCGGAGCGTCCGTCAGATTGTCCTACGGGACAGCGCGCTGATGGTCGCTATTCAGCCGCCACTGCGGCAAAACTCTTGAATGTGGATGTATGCACAATAAGCGAATGGTGCAAAACAGGAATTTTGGATGGTGTTAGTGCAAAACCTCATGGACCGCGCTGGATCAGACTGACACCAGAAATTATTTCCAAATTAAGAAGGCCCATTAAGCGGCGTCACCATCTACGCAATATCCAGCCTATAGTAAAATAATTTCTCTGAGGCAACCAGATGTGCAATAACTTTACCACCGAAGCCAAAAATATTTGGGATTCAATTCCGCCCGATAAAAAAGATTTGATTCTCAAAAATGTTTGGTGTCCACATTGTAGCCGCACTACAACAATGCGAGAGTACTGCGGCGATATTGAATCAGGAGATCTTATTTTGACAGGGAGGTGTAGAACCTGTAGGAAAAAAAGTCGTGCGTCTTCTTGAAAGTGAGTAGTGAGTAAGGCCAATAATGTTTATGCTGTTTGTTATCCGTTTCAGCACAACTAAGTTTGCTATTATTTCAAATCCACTTCAGCTTTGAAGCAAGTTAATCCTAAAGCCGCCTGTAAGGAGGTGTAGTATGAAATATCGATCGAGATACCTAGCGGTCTCGTTTTACCATTGGCTTTTGGAATATAAACGCGGCGTACTGGTTTAGGCCGGTACATTCCACTTTTTAATTCCTCAGCCAATCTACTAATCAGGTTAAGGTCAACATCAACTGCAATGATTCCATCAATCCCCGCAGTTTGACTTCCCTTATTACTCCTGATCTGCTCCCAGGCATGTGCCAACCATTCTATTGAAGTGATATTCTTCCATAAATGATTGAACCTTTTGCCTGGATCACATTTAGCTAATTTATGAAGGTGCTCCATTTCACTGGTTACGTTTATCATATTGCTGATACAGCCTATTGCTGTCCGTCTCCAATTTATGTAGCTATCGAGTCTGAGGTCCTTCGCCCTGTGAGCGGTGCTACCGTCTCCCTGGATGGTCGTTACTCCATCGACTACTACAACCTCGCTGCCCTGATTACGATATTGGTAATCTACCTACCTACCCTATGGGGAATCGCAATCAGTTCCGACGTTACTCACATAACAATTTATCCGCTGATTTAGGTCTTCTTCCGACACCTTGACGTGGCGTACCACGCTTGAGATTCATTAAAAGAATTACAAAGATTCTTTTAATCCCGAACTGACGACTCGTACGAACTGCTCCGAGTTGCGGGACAGAAAATTCAAAATATTTCCTGCTCATCTCCTCACCTCATTAACCACAGTAGGTGAGTTAATACATATAGGTGATCTCGAATTCGACAACAAATGTCTGACATGGACTGGAATCGGGACGCCTTGCAGGCCTTGCGATCTGTAGGTTTTCCCGAAGCCGTCCCCGCACCGGACAAGCGGCTTTTACCGCATCTCGGCGCTCTGTACCGATCTATCACTTCTTGGATTATAAGATCCTTGATGAACTTCAAGATGACATTCATCACATAAAGCAATCGCCGAATATCTTTGATCTCTATCCGACGTTACCCTTGCGAGGAATGACTTCTTTCTCACAGGTACTTTGTGATGAACTTGAGTAACTTTTCCTTCTTTACAACGCTCACAGATACCATTGGATCTTTCTAATGCTACCAAACGTGTTGCAAGACTTCTTCCGCTCTGCCAGTTCAATGGTTGAAGAGGCTTTAAATCAACTTCCCAATTCTGTTTGCTAGAAATGACTCTAATCGATACTCTCCTTGGCGGGAAAATATCAAGTATCTTTTTCTTCTTTACAACAGTAATAGAGAAAGTTTTTCTTGCCCTTTTCCCTTTCTGAATTATTCCAAAGTTTCCTGCTGATACTTCTTGCTTTAACATTGGCTTAATACTCGTTTTATGTTTTCTAGCAAGAAAATGCGCATAAGCCCACCACATCTCAGAGGCAAGCTTATTGAAAATTTTGGAGCAGTTATTGGCACATCGGTAATAGTTACACCAACCACGAAATATTGCACTGATTTGAACGAGAACATCAGCTTCTGATATATGGTAATAACCACTTATTTGTGCAATATTCTCTACTACCTTTTTAAATTTCTTATGCGGGATAGTTAGAACAGCATGGATACCCGTTCCTCTTTTACTTAACTTTCCTTGAATCTTATATCCAAGGAATTGATAGCTTTTACTCCAGTGAGTGAGTTTTGTTTTCTCTTGACTGAGTTTAAGCCCAATTTCAGAGAATTTAGTGGCTACTTTGCTTTTGATAGCTTCTGCTTCTTGCCTGTTACCGGCTACCAAAATCACAAAATCATCGCCATAGCGAGTATATTTCACCTTACAAGGATGTCTCTTACTTTTATCGTAGTAAGGTGTCTTTTTCTTCTGCCGTTCCAACTCTTTTAAGTAGGTGGAAAAAAGTTCTTTGACAAAAAATGTATAATTGGTCACCAAACTGAGTCCTCAAATCAGGGGTGAATAGATGACCCTCTTTACGCTTTGTCATAGAGAGCGCAAGATGCTGGAAT
>JBFLVQ010000689.1:0-4976 GCA_040758525.1 Acidobacteriota bacterium | reverse complement strand
GATCTCTACGGCTGCCTTCATATGTTTTTCTGCAGCAGTAAAATCCTCTAACTCTTCACAGACCTGTGCTAATTTGATACGGATTTCGCTGTTGTCAGGAAACTTCTCAGCAAGTGCTTGCAAGCGTGTGCGTGCCGCCTCAGTAGGACGTGCAACACGTGCACGTGTACCAAAGAAATCAACCTGTTCGTAGAGTGCCTCTGACAACTGTTCTTGTGATCGCTGCTGTACTATATCTGCAGCTCTTTGAGAGACAGTAAATAACCCGGCAACCAACACCAATGCGATAATGCCAGCACTTAACGACAATACTATTCGCTTTCTACCCATAACCTGTCTCTTGATAATAATGTTCATAAGTTTCAGTTACCGATCACCTCAACATCCACTTCTGCAGTGGAGTTGTTATGCGCGAAATCTTCTCCAGCAACCACCAGTGTATATTTACCTGATGGTAGATCGCGTGGGATAAAGAGGGTTCCTAGTGAATGTTTCTCGGCTGCAGACCATTGTAGGTGTACTGGCTGTGCACCATAGAAACGGGCTGTAAGCATTGCTGTGTCACGATCTGCATTAACAGCAATCTTTAATACTTCTCCAGCTCTCACTTGCTTGTCTACTTTTACGTTGAGTGTAGGTGGGTGACTGTCAATTACCAATGTCTTCTCTTCTTGATAACCATTGCCCTGCTTATCGGTAAGAATTAAGCGAAAACGATATGTTCCATCTGGAACATTCTTGGGTGCAATGAAGCGAGCTTCCCAAACATCTTCCTCAGTAAGATATTCAAGTGGAAGTGTGAATCCAAAAGGTAATACGGCAAGCACTGAAACTATCGACCGATCTGTGCGTACTCGTATCACAGGATCGCCAGGTTGAATTACACGCGGTCTTAGCAAAGCACGCGGTGCGGCAATAAATGCTGTGTAAGGTGTAACAAATTTATACTTCTGTGAAAGGTTGATAATTTCATTGATAAGATCTTCACGCTCACCATTGAGATCTATTTCATGTAATAGCGCATCAACACGAGCGCGTGCCCACAATCGTGGTAGCTGTGTATGTAGATTATCAAACTCTGGTAAGGTTACCTGTTTATTAAACTTCACGACTTGATTCTCAAACTTGCCGACAATCGAAATCGTTTCCTGACTGCGCGGTTGACGATAGCGACCTACATAGGCTAGATTTGCGCCATCAAAACTGCGGTTGTTAAATGCAGAGAAGACTGGATAGACATAATAGAAATTCTTTGCCTCTTCGGCCTGAAAAGCTACATCGGTGATGCCTTGCTCTCCTACTTTGTCGAGAAATAGTCCTAGCCGACCACTGAGATCTTCAGTCTCGCGATACTGAACAAAATAGCCCTGGCATTTCGCAACCAGTTCTGCCAATAATTGCTGACGCACATCACCACCTAAACCAAAACTATAGAGTTGTACCAATGGTTTATTGCCACTATGGTTAAGGCGATCAAAATCGGCGACAATCTGTTTTGTTGTGATTGCGCCAAGGGTAGGATTACCATCAGTAATAAGCACAATCGAACGATTAATACTATCTATTTGTGATGTTTGCTCAACCTGTTCAAGCGCCAGTTTAAGCGCGCTAAGAATATCAGTACCACCCTCTAGCGGAGAATTACGGACAAATCCCAGTGCCTGCTCGATATTCTCCATTGTGGCAGGCTGTGGTTGTGCAGCAAAAGCAGTTGGATATTCATTAAATAGTATTACATTAAAGCTATCACTAGCGTTGAGTCTATGTAAGAAGAAGTCGATTGCCTCATAGGCACGCACAATCTTCTTACCATTCATTGAGAGTGAATTGTCTAGCAAGAGCAGGATCTGGCGTGGCTTCTGTTGCTCGTTACGATTATTGCCAGCAGTTCGTTGTTCGGCGCTACGACCTGTTAAATTGTAGTTTACAGTAGCCTGAAAGTAGCCATCGGGATCTTTTTTGCTAAGCGCAGGATCACGCATATCATAGGCGCTTACTCGTTCTGGTGCACGATAGGTAATAAATCCGAGTGTGGTTTCAGGAATCACGATTGGATAGCTGAAAACTAGATCCTCATTGAGTTCAATATTTTTTGTCTGAAACTCTGCCTCTATTTCATGCGCATCGGCTTTTTGAAAAGTAAGTGGATAAGCTTTTGAGAGTAACGTAGGTGGCCCGATCGGTAGCTCACTCAATATGTGCAGCTTGATCGACAAATTATTTACGCGTTGAGCAAAACCGCTAATGGGTTGGAAGGGAAATGTGAAGATAGCAGCAAGCCCATCGATCGGGAGCATCTCTGTATACTCTAGTTCTAGTCGTTTGTTTCCATAAGCAGGAATAGGTGTTACCTTGACATTAAAAAGTGTGTCGCCGCCCTGCTCGTCATCTTTGGTGAGTAGTCCAGGATCTATCTCCTGCGGTCTCTTAATCCGTTCATAAACCTCTTCGGCACGCCGTCTCTCCATTATTGCTGCAGGAATTCTGGTAAGGCCATCCCATACAGCAAAATCGGCCACAGTAGCATTTTCTGGTAGGTCAAATTTGTAATTACCTTCTAGCACACGATCGACATGGCTTTTGAATACCTGTTCTACTCGTACAAAGGCATGCTGATTGTCGATTTTAATATCGACCTTCATTGTTTCCAGTGATAATACTTTCTCATCTGGCACACCTACATCAATGGCAATCAGTACACCAGAATCGGCACTTGTTATTGCTGTACCAAGTAGAGCGAATCCGACAATAAACAAGCAAAACGCTTTTAACCAACCTGTTCTTCTCATTATTTTGCACAATCGATCAAATCTCATGATCAGTTCCCAAGTATAGTGCGTGTCTTATTCACGTGTAATCCTGGCCAGACCAAACTGGGTAGCCACAAAGATGTATTTGGGATTACTAGCAATCGCCATCACATTGGCGGAGGGTAGCCCTGCTTTAATCTGTCGCCATTGCTGATTAGCCAATTCGCATATCCATAACCCACTATCGAGCGTGCCTACGAAAAGATGAGTACGATCAGCAGCAATGGCATTAAGGTTTACTTCAAATTTGCCAATCTGGGAATGTAGATTCTCGATCTCACCGCTGGCAGTAAGTAGATCTACACCACCACCATAAGTGCCTATGAAGAGTTTGTCATCAACATTCAACAGTGCTGTCACCCAGTTGGCAGAAAGTCTAGAGTTCGACTGTTTGTAAGTACGTACCACGCGGCCACCTTCAATTACGGCAATACCTGCTAGTGTGCCGACAAAGAGCTTGCGTCCAATATTAGCAATAGTGTAGACACTGTTAGAAGGCAGGCCCTGCAAAGTTGTATAGCTTTGCAAGTGGACACGCGAACCTATACTGAAGCCGCGCGCTGTCGCAATGGCAAGCAGCGAGTCAGCATCTTGTTGTGGTTTCATGTAAGCGACTAATGTCGTTGCAGGAACAAAACCGATCTGATTGATACTGTTTGATAGCAACCCATTATCGATAGTGAGACGTTGCAGATGCAACTTACGATCAATCTCGAAAAGACCTGCAGAAGTAGCAGTCAACATACGCTGTGAGGTAGCATCCCAACGTAAATAATTAATTTCGCGCAATGCTTCAGTTTCAATATGTTTAATCAGTTGACCATTCTGTGTAAGTATATCTATCCCGCCTGAGAAAAGCCCTGCCCAGAGTCTTCCATCTGTATCCAGCGCAAGTGCTGAGACCATATTATCAGTGAGGGTTGGCGTAGTAATGTGATCAAATCTACGAAAACTATCTTCACCTTGGGTAAAATCTGCGCTACCAGTTGCTAACCATATACCATTTGCAGTAAGAAGAAAGAGATTGTTGTCAATAACCCGTAATCGGCAATCGTGTGATAATGGCCAGCGACGCACAAGCGCATTGAGCGTTAAATGTGTATTGTTAGTATTGGGTAATGTAAAGTAAAAGAGTTCGCCATTATCTCGACAGATATAAATTTGATCCTTATAAGTAACAATACTGGCAAGACCAGGTAATACTGCTAGTGTACGTGCACGCATTTGCTCTCCAGCAATATCTAGCACCTCTAATCGTGCAATGCCAAAATCGGTAGCAACATAGACCTGATCAGCTAGTACAGCAATGCCTACTATACGGTCTGATGGTAGTCCTTCTGCACGGCCAGTATGTAACCAACGTCCAGCTCGCCGGATCCAAAGACCATCAGCAAAGGTACCAAAATAGTCTACCCCTGCGGATTCAACAGCACAGGTAAACATTCCGTTTTCGCGTGTGCGTATAAAAGTATTACCATCGTACTCAACTAGACCTAAACCAGCACTGCCCAAAACTAATCTACTACTACCCGTAGCTAGGCTATTAATACGTTGAGGCTGCTGTTTGTTAAATCGAAATTCAGTAAAACGCTCGCCATCAAAAGAGATCAAATTACCACTACCACTTCCTATAAAAAGCTGACCTTGATAAGTAGCAAGAGCAATTAGATCATTGGTAGGTAGACCATTAAGTGTGGTGTAATGGTGTTTAAGCTGGCCGTCTTGGCTATATTCGACCAACCCGCCTGCAGTAGCAGCAAAAAAACTATCATTGGTTCGGATAAGATCTCGGACTGATGTGAGATTGTGAAAGAGTGCAATTTCTGGAGAATTTACCGCAGGTAAATTTATTGTCGTGAACTCCAACAATCGCGCAGCAGCCAACTGTTTGCGAGCCTCGTCGATCTCGTGTACAGCCCCCCATTTGTACCATAACCATAAACCTGTTATCAAAAGTAGGGCTAAAAAACCGATTGCTAAATAAAGATGGTATTTTATGCGCATAACAGCGCCGCCTTTCGGCAGCGAGAATATCGTATAAAGATATAAAATACAAGCCTATACATAAACTTAATAATAATTGGCTAGCAGGCAAAAGCTAAATGTGGATAGCCACGGTTGCCACCTGGGAAAACCGCATTATTCTTACTGTAGACCCTCTTCAGA
>JBFLVQ010000688.1:0-4987 GCA_040758525.1 Acidobacteriota bacterium | reverse complement strand
AGTTCCCCAATTTGGTGCCAATTAATTAGCAGCTAAGGTTATTTAACATCAATTCGAGATAAGCCCTGCGGGCTTTTAATTTTATCTCGAACTCACATTATTTAGATCAACATTTAGATCAACCGATGCCAGAGAGTTGGGCATCATTGGGCAATATCAATTGTTTACGCTAGTGATGTCGATATCTTCAGAAGCCTACCTCCTCGATATCTTCTCAGTTTACATCGTTATTGTCACGCTGGCAGAATTGCGGAAAAATATTGACAATGCATAAACATGCTTATAATATGCATTTTTATGCATAACAAAGCAAACAAAATGGAGCGGCAAAAACTGATTTTAAGGATTATTAAAGAGTCTCGTATCGCTACTCAAGGGGAGCTACGGGATGCCTTGAAGGCAAGTGGGATGGAGTGTGATCAAGCGACCATATCAAGAGATATCAAGGAGTTAGGCCTGATCAGAGTGGCTGATGAGTTAGGGAGTTACCACTATGCTCTGCTTGAGGAAGCCTCACCAACAATTCGTACCTCGAAACTTGCCATCTTAAAGAGGTTCATTAAGAGCGTTGATTGGTCGGGCAACATTATTGTTATCAAGACCGATTCGGGCAGCGCCTCACCGGTAGCCGAAGCCATGGATCATCTAGATTTTCCCGAGATTATTGGCACAGTTGCAGGTGACAATACGATCTTTGCCGTAGTGAAAGATGGTCGTACGACAAAGCAGGTCGCAGAAAAAATATTGAAAGGATTAAAGGAGAAGATCAAATGAAGAAGATAGTACTGGCATACAGTGGAGGGCTTGATACCAGCGTAATACTCAAGTGGTTACAGGAGACATATCAGCTCCCCATTATTGCCTATATAGCTGATGTGGGGCAGAACGACGATCTTAATGCCGTGTATGAAAAGGCTCTTAAGACTGGTGCTGAGGCAGTAATTATTAAGGATCTTAAGGAAGAGTTTGCCTCTCAATATGTCTTTACAGCATTAAAGGCTAATGTGATCTATGAAGCTGGTTACTTAATGGGGACATCATTAGCGCGACCTCTGATCGCTAAAGGACAGGTAGCAGCAGCAAAAGAAGCAGGCGCAGATGTAGTAGCACATGGCGCGACGGGAAAGGGTAATGATCAGGTTCGCTTTGAACTAACGATCAAGGCGCTTGCTCCTCAGCTTACTGTTATTGCTCCCTGGCGAGAGTGGTCTTTTGTTGGTCGTAAAGATCTGATCGAGTATGCAAAAAAGCATGGCATTGCTGTCCCAGTAACAGCAGACAAGCCATACTCAATGGATGCCAATCTTATGCATATAAGTTATGAGGGCGGTATTCTTGAAGATCCTTGGACTGAGCCACCTGCCGATATGTTCCAATGGACTAAGTCACCTGAAGCGGCACCAGATGATCCTGAAATTGTTGAGATAGGTTTTGAGAAAGGGCTGCCTATTTCAATCAATGGAAAGAGACTATCAGCGGCACACTTGCTTGCCAAAGCCAATGAACTAGGCGCTAAGCATGGTATTGGTCGAGTAGATCTTGTTGAGAATCGATTTATCGGTATCAAATCTCGTGGGGTATATGAGACACCAGGAGTGACGATACTTATGGCGGCACATAGAGCGGTAGAGTCGCTTACACTCGATCGTGAAGTTGCACACTTAAAAGACTCCTTAATAC
This sequence comes from Acidobacteriota bacterium, assembly GCA_040758525.1. GTDB lineage: Bacteria > Acidobacteriota > Blastocatellia > Chloracidobacteriales > JADJPF01 > JBFLVQ01. Next base: position 3,307 of record JBFLVQ010000688.1, on the reverse strand, counting down.
CAAAAATTGCTGAACTCATCTACAACGGCTTCTGGTTCTCGCCAGAATTGGAACTACTACGCACCATGATCGACAAGACCCAAGAAGTGGTTGATGGGATAACACGGCTAAAGTTGTATAAAGGAAATGTCAGTGTAATTGGTCGTAAGTCGCCAAACTCTCTTTACAACTCAGAGCAGTGTAGCTTTGAAACGAAAATGAGTATTAGTCCAAAAGATTCTGGCGGATTCATTAATGTTAATGGACTACGTTTGACTAGCTGGGCATCACTATGGTCCAAACTTTAAGGAAAGCTTTTACCAAGTTGGTTGACGAGAGAATCCTTAAGTACGTTGCTTCTATAGAAGATGACAAATATCTTCTAGCCTGCGATGTGCAAGGATCACTGGCACATGTCGCAATGCTTAAAAAGATAGGCATAATTAGCGCAACTCAAGCGGCAAAGATCAAGCAAGGATTGAAGAAGATTCTCGACACTGGACTAGATCTCAAGCTTGAGTATGAAGATGTACATATGAATGTTGAGAAGCGGCTGGAAGAGTTGATCGGCATTGATGCCAAGTTACTACATACAGCGCGTAGTCGAAATGATCAGGTTGCTCTGGATCTACGACTCTTTGTTGCTGAACAGCAGAAGAAGTTACGTATTGCTTTGGGTGAATTGTGCCAAGCTCTCGTGACAAAGGCAGAGAAGCATTTAGATGTCTTGATGCCAGGTTACACACATCTACAGCATGCCCAGGTAGTACTTTTTTCCCATGTGTTACTTTCATTTCGTGAGGCCCTCAGGCGAGATATAGATCGTCTTACTACTAAGCTAGTTTCACCTATGGGTGCTTGTGCGCTAGCTGGTACAGCCATACCAATAGATCCTATGTTTACTGCTGCACAGTTAGGTGCGCAGTCAGTTTTTACTAATTCGATCGATGCAGTTTCGGATCGTGACTTTGCTGCTGAGTTTCTTTTTGCTGGCTCGCTTGTAGCAGTACATCTTTCACAACTTGCTGAGAATCTGATTCTCTGGTGTACGGAAGAGTTTAGTTTTATAAAGTTGCCTGATGAGTTGACGACAGGTTCTAGTATTATGCCGCAGAAGAAGAATCCTGACTGTTTAGAGCTAGTACGTGGGAGAACAGGCCAGGCCATTGGTGAGCTAGTGAATCTGCTAGTTACTCTCAAGGCGCTTCCCCTTGGTTACAACCGTGATCTACAAGAGACTAAACCACCGGTAATAAGAGTTTCAAAAACTCTCCTCGATTCAATTATGGTTTGCACAATGGCAATCACTAAGATGTCTGTGAATAAAGAGACTATGCTAAAAGCAACTTCAGATGAGTTTCTCTTTGCCACAGATATTGTTGAACACCTAGTCACACAAGGTCTGCCATTTCGTGATGCGCATTCAAAAGTGGCTGAGATAGTTAAGTTTGGTAAAAAGTTTTCCCAACTAACTATAGCTGAATGGAAGAAATTTGGCATTGATCCATCAATCGTAAAACTCCTCAATTCGGCAAAGTCAGTAGCAGCAAGAAAATCTTATGGTGGGACTGCGCCGCAACAGGTAAAAGTACAGCTCAAGGAGAAGAAGAAGTGAAAATCGGTTCATCAACTTTAAAGTTGTCTCTTAAAGCGCCATTCAATACTAAGCAACTACAACATGCTCAGATTGGAGATGTTATTATCGCTGAAGTATTGAGCGAGAATCCCGCTTATCCTTACTTAGAACAGCCTAATGGCGAACTTACTAAACTCTCTGTAGGCGATAACATTGTTGGCGTGATTGGCTCTCGCCAAGCATTGCGCGGCTATGTTGGTTGTGCACCAACAAAGCTAGTAGAGAATGGCAATCTCTCCCTCCTGAATATGGGTGGTGTGATTGGCAACTATATTGATTCTACTACTGAATTAGGCAAACCAATCCATTTGAGATATCTGGGCACAGTTGTAGATAGTGATGGAGTTGTCAATCTAAAACGAGTTGTGCTACCTGAAGCATTTGCAATTGATGGTAAGCGACCAATTATTCTTGTGGTAGGCACATGTATGAATGTTGGTAAGACATTAACTGCAGCCAAGCTGATCGAGATCGCTGCTCAGGAAGGATATCGTGTTGGTGCTGCAAAACTCTCTGGTGTAGCAGCAGTCAAAGATCTACGACGATTTATGCTTGCTGGCGCAGTAGATGTTAAAAGCTTTCTTGATTGTGGCCTTCCTTCAACAGTAGACGCAGAGAATCTTGCCCCTATTGTCAAGACAGTTATTAATGCGCTTTTAGGAGACCTACTGATTGTAGAACTTGGTGATGGCATCATGGGCCATTACAAAGTTGAGACAGTGCTAAAAGATCCTAGTGTGATGTCGCATATCACAGCAATTGTTGTATGCGCAGGCGATCTAATGGCTGCATATGGCACCAAGCTCTATTTTGATCAGCTTGGTATGGAGATCAATGCTTTCAGTGGTCTTGCTACCGAGACCGTATCCGGCTCAAAGTATATTGAAGAAAGGTTACATATACCAGCTATCAATGGGCTTAAGCAACCTTGGAAACTCTTTGAAGCACTACCATTAGCAAAGGAGGTTGCACATGGTTAAGTGTGCGGTAGTAGGAGGTTCAGGATATATTGGTGGAGAGCTGATCAGGCTCTTACTTGTACATCCAAACGTCGAGCTTGTTGCTATCACAGCAAAAGATGCAGCAGGGAAAAGACTCGCCGAAGAACATCCTAATCTGGCCGGAATAGAGATGACCTTTGGAGAGCTTGCTGATGTTGGTGATGCCGAGGTACTCTTTCTCGCGCTTCCTAATGGCGAAACGATGAAGGCGATTAGTAGTCTTCCAGATCGAAGAATAATCGATACCTCGGCAGATTTTCGGCTACGCGATAAATCTCTCTTTCAACAGTTCTACAAAACTGATCACAACTGTTTTGAAAGAGTGCGTGAATTTACATATGGCTTACCAGAGCTTTTTAGATCGAGAATTCAAGAAGCCAGACATATCGCCGCCGCGGGTTGTTTTGCCACTGCATCCATTCTGCTCTCTTATCCATTAGTTGCTGAAGGTTTGTATGAGCATATTGTTATTAATGCAGTGACGGGCTCATCTGGATCAGGAGTAAAGCCTAAAGAGAAAGCACATCATCCATTCCGCAATGATAGCTTTTTTGCGTATGAGACATTTACACATAGACATATTCCAGAGATCAAACAAGCGCTGAAAGACAGCACTGGTAAGGATGTAGAGATCCTATTACAACCACACTCAGGGCCATTTGTGCGTGGTATCTTCGCAACAGCAGTAATA
>JBFLVQ010000687.1:0-4991 GCA_040758525.1 Acidobacteriota bacterium | reverse complement strand
AGCAGAGTTTGTCCCAACAATAAATGGATTAGGTATAAATTTTTCTGCGGTAAGCTCTGGGCGGTTATAATAACCACGTGCCAGTGCCACACCTCCTATATAAAGTTCTCCTACTGCACCAATAGGCACTGGTTGAAGATATTCGTCTAGTATATAAATCTGACAATTAGCGATTGGTTGACCAATAGCGGGTAACTGGTCCCAATACTCTGGTTCTGTCTGTAGTTTGAAGGTTGTTACAACATGGCTTTCTGATGGACCATAGTGATTATATAAGCAACATCCATCTAACTGTTTAAATAACTTCATAATTGGTTCAGTAATTCGTAATTGCTCGCCAGTTGATATTATCTCTTTCAATGCCGGTAATGCTAATGAGCCTGACTCATAGATCTCTGCTAAATGTTGTAACATGATGACTGGCAGAATAACTTTCTCAATCCTCATCTCTCTTAAAAAACGAGTTAATTCGAAGATATCTTGCCTTAAGGATTCTGAGGGAAAGACAACCACCCCGCCCGACAACCAGGTAACAAACATTTCATAGAAACTTACATCGAAACTAATGGAGGCAAACTGAAGGGTTCTTGCCCCACTTATATGGCTATTATTGTGCCAATAGTTCAAGTTGGTCAAAGCTCGGTGTGTTAGGCCAATACCTTTTGGTTTACCTGTCGATCCAGAAGTATAAATTATATAAACAAGGTTGTCGGCAGCTATCTTGATGTTAAGAGATTCTACGCTTTCTTTAGCAATCAATTGCCAGTCACTATCAACACAAACTACACTTGCTTGCAATGTTGGTAGTCGGTCAGCATTAGCTTGCTCAGTTAAAAGTAGTGATGCACCAGCTTCAACCATCATGAACTGCAGACGTTCACTAGGATAGCTTGGATCTAATGGTAGATAAGCAGAACCTACTTTGAGTATAGCTAATATACCGATGGCAAGATTTAGTGAGCGTTCCATACAAATGCCTATTGGCATTTCTAACCCAGCGCCACGTGCACGTAGATATCTAGCTAGCTGATTTGCGCGGCAACTCAAATCATAGTAGCTATATTGTTGTCCATTGAAGATAGCAGCGATGGCATTTGGAGTAGATTGTACTTGTACATCGAATATATCTGATATATTGGTGTCTGGGAAAGCAGTATATGTGTTATTCCAGTTTAAGAGTGTCTGTTGCTCTGCATCGCTAAGTAGACACCATGATTCGTAATGTGCATCAAGATCTCTAACAATAGTTTCTAGTACTTTTGCATAATATCCAGCAATATTTTTTCCCTGCTCGTTATCAAGTCGTGTATTATCATAGGATATGAAAGGCATAAGCTGGTTAGTCCTTGGGTTTAACGTGAAATTAGCTACTAAAGCAAAGCTTGTTTCTTCATAACCATTTTGATCTAAAATTTCCATTTCTGGAAATTGTTCGAGCTTATGCACTATATGGTAATGTGTAAAATAGAAGTGTGTCTCGGCAAGATTAGAACGGCCTAGCAAGATTTGTATTTCTGACATAGGAAATCGACGAAAAGGAATTGCTTCACGCTCAAGCTCAAAAATATCATATATTAATTTGCGCCAACTTCCACCTGACATCTTGACTCGAAATGGCAAACTATTAAGGTGTAACCCAAGGACTTTGTCACCATCCTCAGTTTCCGGTCTTCCTACTGATGTCATTGTTGTAACAACATCAGATTGGCCGCTAAGTAACCCCATCACTCTCATATGTGCGGCAAGTAACACACTCTTTAGTGGTACTGCCATTGTGCGTGCTAGTTTTTGTAGTTGATCAGATATATTGGAATTGATTGGGATTATCTCTACAGTAACAGCACGTCTGTGATCTGTTCCGTGAATATATGTGTATCGCTCAGACAATCTCATCATTGAACTATCAGACATCTTTTCCAACCAGAAATGACGATGCTCTGCTGACTTCAATGCAGCAATTTCCAGTGCAACAAAATCACGGAATTTGGCCTTCGGTGATATGAATGGCGATATTTCATTGTATAATAGTGCGCGGTAGCTGAGTGCGAGTTCGATCAACATATTTGCATCGCTCCAGCCATCTAGAATGGCATGATGGAAAGCAAGCGCAAAAACAAATGTCTCACAACTACGAATAAAAATATTAAAGCGTAGTAGTGGTGGTCTAGTATAATCAAAATCTCGTTGTTTCTCTGTCTCTAACCAATCAAATAATGCACTCTCTTGCTCCTTAATCGTCAGATTGCTTAAATCCATCACCACAAATGGTATGTCGCTATGTTTATGGATCAACTGCAATGGTATGCTGTAATTGGTTAGATCGAATGATGCACGTAGAATCGGATGACGAACTGCTAATTGTTCAATTGCTATCTTCATTAATTTAATATTGAGTGGAGCTTTCAAATGAAATGTGAAAATATCGTGATAGACAGCAGATTCAGGGCTCAGCTCCCTATGATACACCATACCTGCCTGCAGGCGTGTCAATGGATATGCATCTTCTATGTCTTGAGGTAGCTTTAACCGATCGCTTTCACTAATTAACCCAAATGGCTCAGTTATTTCTAAATTTTCGTCTTCTTTGTATAAATCAGTAATTGCTTGTGCCAATGCACGTATGGTTTTATGATTAAATATTTGATCGATGGTAAGACATAAACCACTTTCCTGTGCACGCGCCACTACCTGGATACTTCGTATGGAATCGCCACCCAGGGCAAAATAATTATCATCAATACCAATTTTATCTATGCCAAGCGCCTGACTCCAAATCCCGGTCATTATCTCTTCTGTTGGTGTGCGTGGCGCAACATAAATACTTACCGCACGACTTGCTACCTGATCTACTGAAAGTAGTGCTTTACGATCTATTTTGCCATTTTCAGTAAGTGGCAAGGCTGTAAGAATCACATATTCAGTGGGGATCATATATTCAGGAAGTTTCTCTACAAGAAAACCACGTAGTTCGCTTACCAGCGCAGTATCAAGCTGTCCAATATTATTGGGAACAATATAAGCAATGAGTCGTAGACCTCCATCCTGATCTTGCTGAGCTATTACAGCAACTGCGCTAACAGAATGGTGGTTTGTAAGTTCATCTTCAATTTCACCTAACTCAACACGATAGCCGCGAATCTTTATTTGCTGATCGATTCTTCCTAAAAACTGTAGATTACCATCTGGTTGTAAGACAACCAGATCACCAGTGCGATAAAGTCGTGCACTTGGCTCATTACTGAATGGATCAGGTAAAAACCTTTCTGCTGTCAGCACTGGTTTATTCAAATATCCACGCGCTAGTCCGACACCACCAATGTATAACTCTCCTGGTACACCAGGCGGTAGTAACAACATACTCTGATCCAAAACATAAAGCCTTACATTGTCAATGGGTCGTCCAATCGGCACAGACCCAGCCTCTTCAGCATTTGTTGGCACATTATAAACACAACAACCAACTACTGTTTCAGTTGGCCCATATTCATTTATGATCAGCATCTCGGTTGCATGTTGTCGCCAAAAAGCGATTTCTTGGTATGACAATGCTTCACCACCAATTATCAGGCATTGGGTTAAGTCTTTAACTTTATCAGGTGACAACTGCTGTCCAAGCAATCGTACATGTGCAGGAGTAAGTTTGATAAAACTGAAACCATTCTTCTCACGCACCAGCGTAGCTAGTGCTTCAACATTTGCAATAGCATTTACAGGAATTACTTTCCGTCCTGCTAGGAGTGGAGTAAACAAACTTGTTAGACTCAAGTCAAACGCAAATGAAGAATGTAGTGTGGCTCCTTGCCCACTTGTTATCTCATACCTATCAATACACCAATGAACATAATTACTGAGTCCACGGTGAGGAATCATTACCCCTTTGGGGCGACCAGTTGATCCTGAGGTGTAGATCACATAAGCAAGATTATCTGGTATTGCAATGTTTAACAGATCTTCACTACTCTGTTCATTTATACTAGTGTATGCTACATCCAGATCTATCTTCGCTCTTTGATAATGTGTTGCATAAGCCTCAAACCGACTTTCTGTTAAAAACAACGTTACATCTGCATCTTCAAGTATAAAAACAATACGCTCCGGTGGATTGAGTGAATCAAGAGGTAGATAGGCACCACCAGCTTTAAGGGTCGCAATTACTGCAGTAATCATATCTACTGGATCTTCAAGTAATATTGCTACTAATCTCTCTGGTCCAATTCCCTGACTTTGTAGATAACGTGCCAGCCTATTGGCTCTTTCATTAAGTTCACGATAGGATACAAGCTTCTCTGCATATTCGACCGCTACAGCATCTGGAGTACGTATTACCTGTCCTTCAAAAAGCTGATGTGTGAGTATATTAAATGGATATTCCTTACAGCCCCCTTCAGCTATACACAATATTTCTTGCTCAAGTTCTGGATCAATAACCGTTAAACTATCTATAGGCAATCTCGCATTATCAATAGCGTTTAATAACAATACTTGAAAACAACTGGCAAGTGTGTGGGCTGCTGCTTCATCAAATAGATCAGGATTGAAGTGAAGTTCAAAGGTGAGAGAGTCGAATCGACGCAAGCCAACCAGCTTTAGATCAAAACATTCACTACAACTATAGAGTTTAGTAATTGTAAAATTTATGCTGGCAACCTTAACAGTTGTAGATAGATCCTCGTATTCAAAACAGAGTGGAAAGTATGGCAGCGTGTAGTTAGTTTGATTAGCAATCTCTTCAAAAGTAAAACTTTCTTGCCATTCACTAGCAGTCTCAACCGCCTGTTGGACCAATTTCAATAACTCAGAGAACCTTATACCACTTTGGCATTGAGTAGGCACAGGCAGGTATTTTGTGAAAGGACCTGGTAAATCATTAAGCTCCTCATATTTTCTACCATCAATACTGCAGCCCAAAAAGGTATTATTCTCTCTAGTAATTCGCCATATTAAAATTTGCCAACAAGCCAACAATAATACTAAGCAAGACACTTCTTCTG
>JBFLVQ010000686.1:0-5000 GCA_040758525.1 Acidobacteriota bacterium | reverse complement strand
AACAATTTTTATCAATATGCAACTGAAAATCCGATCCGATTTGCTTTTACCGAGCAATTTGCTAACTCACCATTGGTTGAACGCTGTAGAGATGAGAGTATAAACTATTTTCAACCATTACTGGCATTATTTGAGCGTGGTAAAGAGGAAAAAGTCTTCAAGAATATTTCCCTTGAGATCTTTATTGCTTTTACCTTTGTACCACTGACAGGGTTAATCAAAGAACAGTTTAGCAGTAAGATTATTTTGGACAAAAAGACATTGGAAACAACATTTGAAATTGCCTGGGACGCAGTAACAAATTAATTTTTCAGAAATAATTAAATGAATGCTCGTTTAATTAAAAAGGAGTAAAAAGAGAATGAAAAACGAAAATTGGACGGCAGAAAACATTCCTAATCAAAAAGGAAGAGTAGCGATTATAACTGGTTCAAGCAGCGGCATAGGTTATGAAGCGGCGCGAGTTTTGGCTAATAAACAGGCGACTGTAATAATCGCAGTGCGTAATTTGGAGAAAGGAAATAGCGCGTTAGAAAAAATAGTGGCGCAGAATAAGAGTGCTGATATAAAGGTGATGGGACTCGATTTAGCGAATTTAGTATCGGTTAAAAATTTTGCCGAGATATTCAGGAAAAACTATTCGCATCTAGATCTATTGATTAACAACGCAGGTGTGATGGTTCCACCTTACTCAAAAACAATAGATGGCTTTGAATTGCAATTTGGCACAAATCATCTAGGGCATTTTGCTTTGACAGGAGATCTTTTAGAGACTCTGATTAACACTAAAGGGGCAAGAATCATCAATGTTTCAAGTAGTGCACACAGATGGGGAAATATCAATTTTGAGGATCTAGCCTGGGAAAAAAGAAGATATGCCGCTTGGAAAGCATATAGCGACAGCAAAATTGCCAATCTTTACTTTACCAGCGAACTTAATAAAAGATTGAAAGAGAACAATCTTGATACGCTTACAACTGCTGCTCATCCAGGTTGGACGGCAACAGAACTACAAAGGAATATGGGTGTTGCCGAATTTCTCAATGGTTTCTTAGCTATGGATATAACCAAGGGCGCATTACCGACTTTGCGTGCTGCTATCGAAGCAGACTTAAAAGGCGGAGAATTCTTTGGACCCAACGGTCTTTTTGAAATGTGGGGCTATCCGATTAAAGTTGAACCCAACAGATTATCCAAAGATGAAAATATCGCCAAGAGATTATGGAAAATTTCGGAAGAATTAACGGGAGTGAAATTTGAGTTTAACAAAAGGAGGCAAAGCGCAGGCAAATAAGAAAAACCAACCCTTTGTGCTGGAGCCAACAATTGGTTGGATAATCTATCGTGATAAGCCCAATATAGCTTACAGTATCCTTCGATAAAACCAAGCTGAATCTCGTGTTACAACGATCAGGAGGAATTGAAGAATTCTAATATTGCTCCAACCGCAAAATTGATCGTCAGATTGCTTTGATTAGATAATCCATATGAGTCACTGCAATAAGTACTAATTATAGTTAACTAATCCTCTACTTTTGCCGATAACCTTATTGACAAAGCGCTCGCCTGTGCAACTATTGTGGATAGTGGGTAACAACACAGGTGGGCGCTCACAACCTCCCTATTCTTTTCCTTACCCAGCCATGTTATCCTATTATCTGTAGCCATATACAATATAGGAGACAAGGATACCAATCACACATGGACATTAATCACACCAACCATGTTAACCATATCAACCAACTTACCGATGCTGAACTAATAACTCTGCTAGTCAACCTTAAACAACCCTGTAAAGAAGTAGGAATCGCTTGGCAAGAATTCCTAAGCCGTTTTGAACGTACAATAGTTGGGTCTATTCATGCTGCCTTCTATCTTTGTGCACCAGAATTGAAAGTCACTACAACACATATTTGTGATATGGCAGAAAGAGTCTTTGAGTATTTATCCGAAGACGATTTCAAGCCCTTGATGGCGCTGGAATATCAAGTGAAAAACCGCCTCCTCGGTAGTGTAGCGAAGCAGGAAGCTAACCAGTGCCAGGATAATGACCCCAGTATTGTGGTGAAAGTCATCATAGAAAAGGTATTACAGAGGCTGACGGTCGAGATAGTACAAGAATATCTTGCTGAAATGAAAACTGCAGCAACAGCCAAATTGAAAGATTAATCAGTAATATCTCAGTTTAGATTCTTGCTATAGGCGCAGACCAACGGCTCAACACTCTAGGCAATGGAGAACCGATCAATAACCCATAACCATGTTCCGTCGCCTTGTTGACGGGCAACCTCAGCGGTCACTCTGCCATCGGGAAGACGAGTTGAGGTGAGTGCTAAGTCTCCACTAATAACGGCTGGGTGTTGATCTCCAAATTCGAATTTTCGACCCATTGCCACCTGTTCGGTATAGAATGCTCGGATTGCTTCCCTGCCCTCTATCAACCGCCCGTCACCACAATCAAGGATGGCCTGAGGCTCATAAAGGGCAACCATTCCATCGACGTCTCCTGCCCTCTCTCGGTAAACCAACAACCGCTCCAAATCCTGTGGATCACGTGCTGGCTCGCGGCCTACTTCATCAGTCATAATAACACTCCTCTGACGACAATCCATCTAAACTAAGACACTACCATAGCTGTTGTTGCCAACCTGCGATGATGCCATCAGCGTTCTAAGTTGGGTTTCGATCTCTTGGAGAGCTTCTCGGTCACTCATCTATGCTAGCACTGAAATAGTTCTATTACCATCGATCCGTTCTGCTCATACTTACCGCACAAATTGGCTTGACAATTGGATGCTCGGTAAACATAATCACCGTTATGCCAAAACGAGTAGACCTAGCAGCACAACGCTTGGCGATCGCAGACGCAGCGATCGATGTTATTGACGAAGCCGGATTGGACAGAACTCGGTTACGCGATGTGGCGCGCGCTGCGAATGTGACAACTGGCGCAGTGACACACTATTTTGACAGCAAGGATGCGGTGCTCGAAGCCGCACTCGAAGAGATCGTAAGACGCACTTTGAACAGGATGGAAGCTGTACCCAGTACGAAGTCACCAATGGACGTGGCTGTGTTTATCAACCGCGTGTGTACATATTTGCCAACCGACGAGAATAGCCGCCAGGAGTGGCGGGTTTGGCTCGCTTTCTGGGGACGTGCAATTGCAGATGAGCGCTTATGCGCCATACATCGCAACCACTACAACAAGATCATCGATCGGTTGATCGCGCCATTGTTATCGCTTCGGATCGTTGCTCCTGAACCTTCCCAACGACAGTTGCGCAAATACGCAGACGCAGTGGTTGCGGCGATAGATGGCGTCGGCACACGTGCTACGCTTGAGCCAGATCTTTGGTCACCGAAGCGCCAGAAGGAGACCCTTACCAACCTGCTTGTCCCTATGCTGACCGCGTTCGCCAATGGAAGAGATAATGTGTGAGCGCAAAAAACAGAATGAAAGGACGACTACAGCAATATGCCAGAACGTAGCATGAAAGAGGATGATCCACTTGAGGATTTTGCACGCCGGGAGATTATGCTCAATGGCGTCACCAAGATGGTTTACGTCGCTGGTTCAGGACCGGCAGTGATTGTTATGACCGAGATGCCGGGTATCAGCCCGCATGTCGCGCGGTTTGCTCGCTGGGTCCGGGACGCCGGATTTACCATCTATATGCCTTCGCTATTCGGCCGCGATGGCGCCGTGCCAGATGCTGAGGAGGGTGCCGCGGTCTTCCAGCGAGTCTGCGTCAGTGCTGAGTTCCGTGCCTTTGCGGCCAACGTATCAAGCCCCGTAACGCAATGGCTGCGGGCACTGGCGCGCCTTGCACATCAGGAGTGTGGTGGCCCTGGCGTAGGCGCAATTGGTATGTGCTTCACAGGAAACTTTGCACTTACGATGATGCTGGAGCCTTCGATGCTGGCGCCTGTGCTCTCCCAGCCCTCGCTACCGCTGAACGACCCTGCTGGCATCGAAATCGCTCCCGAGGAAATCAGGGCCGTCCGCGACAGGCTTGAGCGCGAGGATCTCACTGTTCTGGCATATCGCTTCGAAGGAGACCTGATTTGCAGTGCCCAGCGCTTTGCCACCTACTCCGAGACGCTTGGCAATCGCTTCATAGGGCGTGTGCTTCCCGACGACGCAGCAAACACCGATGTCGCACCATTCTTTGCGCGCTATGTGACGTGTCCTCATAGTGTCGTCACTGCTCACCTGATTGACGAAGCCGGTCAACCAACCATTGCTGCTCGAGATGAGATCTTGGCCTTCTTTGCACTACGTCTTAATCCACCAATGTGAAACTTCAGCCAGATTATCGTTCCTACAAAGGCAATGTCGTAACAGATTCAGATTGGAGTATATTGCCTCTCCTTTGTTCGTTTCACACAGATTTCTACTTACCTTTGAGGTGAGTGGCAATGAGGATAGCCGCATCACTCATAGCGAGGACTTCAAATATGGCAGTATTTTTAGCTCTCTACTTAAAAAATTCTGCTCATTTAACAGCCTTCTTTTTACTTCCAGCCTTTTTCGTTAATTCCTGCAGTTCATTTAAGAATTCACCAACATCCTGGAAGTCTTTATAGACAGAAGCAAAACGCACATAAGCAACCTGATCCAAAGCTTTCAATCTACTCATAACCTGCTCGCCGATCTTTTTGGTAGGATACTCACGTTCGCCTAGATCATGTATTTTCAGCTCTATTTCATTAACCAATGCTTCACATTGTTCCTTACTGATTGGTCGCTTCTCACAGGCTCTCAGCAGACCAGCGAGGATCTTGTTACGATTGAATGGCTCACGCCTGCCATCTTTTTTGACCACCATCAAGGGAATCTCTTCATACCGTTCATAGGTAGTAAAGCGATGATCACAGCTCATACAGTGCCGACGGCGACGGGTAAACTCTCCCCCCTGTCCATCCCTTGAATCTACTACCCGATCATTATTTTCACCACAAAATGGGCAATTCATTGGTCTATATCCTTTGAATTC
>JBFLVQ010000685.1:0-5004 GCA_040758525.1 Acidobacteriota bacterium | reverse complement strand
GTGTTGTTTTTGCAGGATTTCTTATAAATGATGCGATAGATCTCATTGTTCGAATTCAAAATCAAAACACTGATAGCAGAAGCAGAATCGCGGTTGCTGTCAATAAAGGTTTTGAAGCCAAGCTAAACGCTGACAAAGATAAGCAAGACGACAATGCTGAATCTGAACCATCTGCTGATCCTGTAAAAGAGACCGAAGCTGAGAAAGACAAATCCGAAGGCAAGAAAGGCGATAAGAAAGGTCCATCAAAATTATCTGAACAAAAGAAGGTAAGAACTCTTGAAGATACTAAGGATCAACTAGATAGTATATCCTTTGCCAAGAAATTTGCCGATAAAAATGCAAGAGAAGCTAAACGGGCTTTCAAAAGAGGAGAAGATGGAAGACCCGGGAAGTTAATTGACAACATTGATAAAAGTAAGCAAAATTTCAATGAACAGAAACGCAAAGTGAAGTCCTTTAAGGACATAAAAAAACGTGAGTAAATTAATATGAACAACCATGAGTTATCAAATAGTGAAATAATAGAGGGTAAATTAATAGAAAAAGCAGAACAGTTAGAAAATGAAGGATGTTTTAGTGAAGCATTATTATGCTGGCGCACTCTTTTCAAGCATAACCCAGATCCTGTGTTTTTGTTCCACTGTGGTAGACTAGCAATGGAAATTAAAGAATGGGTAGAAGCTGAACAAGCGTTCTTATCAGCAATTGACTTAGATCCAGATTTATATATTGCATATCATGGGTTGGCGATTCTGTATGAAAAGCAAGATAACCTTGAAAAGGCGCAAGAATATCTTAAAAAGTGTTTGGAAATTAACCAAAGTGCTGATGCATTCACCATTTTAGGTTCAGTACAAAAGCGGCTTAGTATGATTTTAGAAGCAAGAGAAAGTTTTGGCAAAGCCTTACAAATTGATCCTAACTATGAAGAAGCACTTTACAATTTAGCTTTAACATTTACGGATGAGCATCCTGATAAAGCTATCGATTTACTTACAAAAGCTATTGAAATAGATCCTAAATATTCTTATGCACACCGTGAGTTAGGTTGGTTGTTACTACAAAGAGATAAATATACAGATGCAGAATATCACATTAGAAAAACTATAGAGTTAGATAATTCAGATGTATGGGCTTATGTTTATTTAGGAAACTTAATGTGGAAAAAAGATGAGTTAAAAGATGCCGAAGAGGCATTTAAAATAGGGATTAAAATATGGCCAGATGAAAGCCTGCCTCATTGGTGTCTAGCGCATTTTTATGAGTGTCAAGACCGACGGGAAGAAGCTCGAGTGTTGTACGAACGCGCCTTGGAGTTGGATCCAGATGATCCATCGGCTAACTTGCGGTTTGGTTTATTTCTTAAAGGTATAGGAGAGCTTGAGAAAGCCAGAGCTCACTTAGAACGTGTACTTAACATAGATCCTGACAATGAACACGTTAAACAAGTTTTATCTAGGCTCAAATGATTGAGTAGAGAACATCACCAAATAAGATCGACTTTAATCTAAGGAGAACCAATGGTATCAACTAGCCATTCAATGTAGTAGCGACATTACCCGCCAACACTCTCAACCATCAAGATACAGGATTAACAGCCAGCACTACCTACTACTATCGAGTCAAGGCTCTCAACAGCACCTATGGAGACTCTGACTATTCCGTCACTGCCAGCGCTACTACCAGCAATGGCACAGGTCCTGCTGCTCCAGTAGTAACCAGTGTTACTGCCACAGATACAACATCGCCAATGGTAGTGAACTGGACACACGATGGCAACAATGTTGGTAGCTTCCTGCTCTTCCGACAACTAGAGTCAGATGGATTCTGTGGAGGGTTTGTTGTTGTAGGGTCATTGCCAGCCACTGCCAGAAGTTACTCTGATACTGCTGTAGCAGCAGGCAGACGCTACTCCTACAAACTAAGAGCACTAGCTCCAGTGACACTGAGCAGTTCACCTGATTCCAACATAATGGCAGCAACCAAGCCTGGTCCTGCCCCTATTGCTCCTGCCATCATCAAACTTACGGTAGTGAGCCAACAGACTATCGATATCCAATGGCAAGACAAATCTAACAATGAGTCAACAATAGTGTTTGAGCGAGGTATAGGAGCTAATCCTACCAGCTTCACTGCTGTAAAGACAGTGTGTGGTAATAATGCTGTTAACGCTACTTTCACTGATAGGGATAATGGAGTGAGTGGACAGAACATATATAGCTATCGGATAGGAGTAAAGAACTCTGCCAATCCCAGCTATGTCTATTCAGCATTGATGAGTGTGACAGTGCTGCCACCACCATCCTGGAGTGGTTCAGCCAATCTCAAGGTAACATCAGCAACTGCCAATCAGGTGGCACTCAGTTGGCTGGATGCTACCAATGAGACCAGCTATCAACTGGAGCGAGCATTGGGAACAGGTCCCAACATCAATTTCAGTGTAGTAGCGAGTATGGCAGCCAATGCCATCAGCTACACAGACCGCAATGCTGTGCAGGCTAACACTACCTATCAATATAGAGTGAGAGCAGTCAACTCATCAGGACAAGCTCTTTCTAACACCATTGTACTAACGACACCACCAGGCAGACCACCAGTTCGTGCTACAGCATTATCAGTAACAGTAAGCAGTGCCACTCAAACAGAGCTGAGCTGGATAGACAATTCAGGTGAAGAGAATGGTTACATTGTAGAGAGAGCTGAAGCCGGTTCAGCATATCAAGTAATTGCTACACTAGCAGAGAACAGTACTAACTACCTAGATAATGGAGTGAGAGCATCAAGCAAGTACAGCTATCGAGTGAAAGCCTACAATGATGCTGGAGAGTCTGACTATAGCGATCCATCCTCGATAACATTGCCAAATGAGAATGGACAGTTTGCTGCTACTGTAACAATCAAGTACATCGTTACTAATCATCTTGGCACACCTGCAGTCATCACTGATAGCAATGGTGCAGTTATCTCTAGACATGATCACTACCCATTTGGCGAGGAAATAGAACTTAACCTGAGCGGTAGAACTGCTGCTCTAGGCTATAACGTCAATGATGGTATTCGTCAACGCTTTACTGGATACGAAAGGGATACCGAAACGGGCTTGGACTTTGCGCAAGCTAGATATTATGGGTCAATAGTGGGAAGGTTTACAACACCAGATCCTTACAATATTATTTTTGAGGTTTACAATGAGACAGATCCACAATTAATAAAGAGTAAATACCTGTCATATCTTCTTACTCCTCAATTGTGGAATCGTTACACTTATACTATTAATAACCCGCTTAAATTTGTTGATCCGACAGGTGAACTACTTGAGCTTACAGGCTCAGATGAAGATAAAAGAAAGGGATTTTTGAGAATTCAGGACCTTGTTGGTAAAGAGGCGGCTAAGCTCCTTAGAATTGTAAATGTTAACGGAAGAATTTTTGTAAGAATCAAAGAGGGTGAAATTGCCAACTTTGCAAATACAGGTGGCAACAACGCTGGTATTGCAAGAATTATTACTACTCAAAATAAAACTGTAGAGTTCCGTGTTGCTGAATCATTCAGTACTAAAGATAAGAGTAATCTTTCAATTAACACGTTTGGTGGGGCTGCCACTGTTGGTGCCGATGAAAGTTTGACTGGAAATACTCAAATTTTTACATCTGAAAAAGCAGCAAGTAAAGCAGAATCGCGATTGTTAGGTACTGTACTTGGGTCAGTTAGAAGTACCAATGGAAAAGGACTTGAATTCACTAATGATATAGTTGATGCACATGAATTCGGTCATGCGTATGGGAATGCTATCCTAGGTTTATCTCTCAAGCATTCAACGTCAACTGATGGAATTTCCGTTGGGTTTGAGAATATTCAGCGAGATCGTAATGGTGTAGGGCGTGGGCCTGATGGTAAAATTAATAAAAGAAAATTTGAGTAGGAATGTATATTATGATGAAGCAACTTAATTCTCTTGGCTATACAAGTTACTCAGTTTTGGTGTTACTCGTAGTTATGAGTAATATTGCTTGTAAAAGTATAGCGTGGCGTATACTTATGGAGAGTAACACTCTTCATGCACCTACTTTTGTTTCTATTTGCTTTATTAATAATAACCATGGATGGGCCGCCAGCACATCACAAATTCTTGAAACAACAGATGGTGGGCAACATTGGTCTGAGCAGCAGATTGGTAATAATGCGACTTTCTATACTATGAAGTTTATTGATAATAGTAATGGCTGGATACTGGGAGCTTATCAGAAAAATGATAATTACTCACCAATAATCTTCAAAACTATGAACGCGGGAAGAAGTTGGCAGCCAATTCCAATTACGAATGTAAACAAATTAGTTGATTTTGCATTCTATAACTCAGATCTTGGATGGGCAGTAGGCGCGAATTCTATTGTTTGTACAAAAGATGGTGGAAATACTTGGGAAATTCAATATCAAGGAGTAACAGGTGAAACTATTTTAAGTGTTAGTTGTAGTGATTCAGAGCATATATGGGCAGTAGGTTCAAACGAATTAATTTTAACTACAGAAGACGGAGGAAAAAATTGGAAACGCATAGATATAGATTTAACAGATGCATTATTGCGTGTTCACTATTTTAACAACAGTGTTTGGATCTTAGGGTTAAATGGAGTTGTAGCACAACTGAATATAAGTAACAAAAAATGGCAATTTCATAGTTTGGACTTTAAGAAGGCTTTAACAGATGTATATTTCAAAAATAATCAAGGTTGGATAGTTGGAGAAGAAGGAGCTATATTTTATTCAACGGATCAAGGTAATACTTGGAAGAAACAGCCTAGTTTAACGAATAGTAACCTGTTATGTTTATTTTTTGTTGATTCTCAACATGGATGGGCTGGAGGGGAAAGAAATACATTGTTACACTACTCTAATTGAGATAGTTTGGGAATCATCATTGAAATAATAGATTATCATAAAAATAAGAGGTACAATTTATGTCATCTTGGGAATATAGAGTCATGAGACAGCTTACTACAG
>JBFLVQ010000684.1:0-5008 GCA_040758525.1 Acidobacteriota bacterium | reverse complement strand
ATAGATTCAGTACCTATGCCAAGTTCTCTCAGATAATGAGCCAATTGATTAGCTCGCTGATTCAATTCTGCATAGGAGAGAGACTCTTGCTGAAAAGTAACTGCTACTGCATTAGGGCTACGCTCTACTTGTTCTTCAAACAGCTCGTGTATACATCTATCCTTTGGATAATCTCTGCTGGTGTTATTCCATTCTACTAGTATTCTTTGGTTTTCGGATCTACTTAGAATTGGAATATCAGAGATAGATCGGTCCGGATATTCCGTAATACTTGTAAGCAGAGCTTTGAAATTTTCAATTACCCTTTCAATCGTACTGGGATCAAAGAGGTCTGAGTTATACTCTAATTCTCCCACGATCCCTTCTTTCTTATCCCACATATGGAGTATAAGATCAAACTTAGCAGTTTTGTTATCTACTATTTCGACCTGATTGAGAGTGAGATCTGATACCTGATTTAAGGTAAGACCTGAGATCTCTATAACGGGAAGAGGATTATTATGTAAGGCAAATACAACCTGGAAGAGTGGATTCCTGCTTGTATCACGTCCTGAGAGAAGTTCTTCGACAAGCTTCTCGAAAGGTAGATCTTGATGTTCATAGGCGCCTAAGGCTACCTCTCTTACTCTTGCTAGTAGTTTCCTAAAGGTTGGTCTCCCTGACAGGTCTGTACGTAAGACCAGCATATTAACAAAGAAGCCAATCAGGTTTTCGATCTCATGACGGTTGCGATTGGCAATAGGAGAGCCAATAACGATATCTTGCTGATTTGTGTATCGATAGAGTAGCACTTTAAAGGCTGCTAAGAGGGTCATAAAGAGTGTGCATCCTTCTTTACGGCTCAGTGTCTTAAGTTCTTCAGTCAAAGTTTTCGAGAGCAAAAAGGATTGTTTCGCGCCTCGAAATGTTTCTAATACTGGTCTAGCTCGATCTGTAGGTAATTCAAAAACTGTGGGCGCTCCATCTAATCTACTCTTCCAGTAAGAGAGTTGTTTTTGCAGCACCTCACCTTGTAGCCATTCTCTTTGCCAAACTGAGAAATCGGCATATTGGATTGGTAGTTCTGATAATTGAAGCGATCTTCCTTCTAAAAGAGATTGGTAATGGATGGCTAGCTCTTTTAATAATAGGCCCATTGACCAACCATCAGAAATAATATGATGTATTACTATGAGGAGAATGTAGACCTCTTCGCTTAATTGTAATAAAGTGGCTCTCAGTAATGACTCTCCTGATAGTTCAAAAGGCTTCTGAGATTCCTGCTCGATCAACATCTGGGCCTTAGCCTCACGTTCATCGTCAGGTAAGTCTGTAAGATTAATGAGTGGGATTGTCAGAGAGCCAGACTCAGAGATTATCTGTACTGGCGTACCATTGTTATTTACAAAAACAGTACGCAATGATTCATGACGGTCGATTATTCTGTTGAAACTTTCTAATAGAACATCTCTATCTAGATTACCACTGATTCTGATCCCCATTGAAATATTATAAAAAGCATTGTCTGGCTCCATTTGGTGCAAAAACCATAATCTCTGCTGGGCAAAAGAGGTAGGAAGAAACTTGTCTCGTTGGATTGGTTTTAATGGTAAAACTGATGATTCTTCTTTAGCTCTACGCGCTATCTCTATCTTCTCAGCCAATCCAGCCACAGTTGGGGCTTCGAACATACTGTTTAATGGCAATTCTACTTGAAAGACTTCGAGTAATCTTGAGAGCACCTGGGTTGCAGATAGAGAATGGCCACCAAGCTCAAAAAAATTATGATGAGTAGACACACACTTTTGACCTAATACTTCTTCCCAAATTCCAACTAATAGTTCCTCAATTGGAGTACGCGCCGCAACAGTATTCTCTTCAAGTGTAGATTCATTATTATTAAGTGCTAGCAATGCAGATTTATTGATCTTGCCATTAGGAGTAAGAGGCATTCTCTCTAACATTACAAATCCAGCAGGTAGCATATATTCAGGAAGTCTCTGCCTTAAATAGTTCTTCAACTCGTTAGAGGTTGTAACAATATCTCGTTTTGCCAGCAGAAAAGCTACTAATCTCTTCTTTCCTGAATCATCATCCTTTGTTAGGACTACTGCCTGATCAATAGCAGGATGCTCGCTAAGTACAGCTTCGATCTCTCCTAACTCTATACGAAACCCTCTAACCTTTACCTGTGTATCGATTCGCTCTAAGAACTCAATATTGCCATCGGGAAGATATCGTGCAAGATCACCAGTTTTATAAAGCCTTGTACCAGGTTTGCCGGTAAAAGGGTTGGGAATAAATTTCTCCGATGTTAAATCTGGGCGATTAAGATAACCTCTTGTTACTCCCTCTCCGGTTATATGCAACTCTCCTGCTACTCCTATTGGAACAGGCTCTAGATCTCGATCCAGTATATAGATTTGAGTATTGGCTATGGGTCTACCAATATTGGGCTTCGCATGGTTGTTTAGGCACTGTGCCGTAGTTGCCCAAACAGTCGCTTCGGTAGGTCCATAGGCATTGAAGAAGCGGCGACCACTGGCCCATCTTTCTACTAGATTAAGATGGCAGGCTTCGCCTGCAACAATAATGGTATGGAGTGCAGGCAATACCTCTGTTGGTAATATCTCAAGCACTGATGGTGGAATGGTTATTGTTGTTATATGTTGTTCTTTTAAGAGTCTTATTAGTCCAGGGCCAGGCATTAGCGAATGCTGGTCTGTTAAGTAAAGAGTAGCACCTATTTTAAGAGCCATTATTATTTCAAATATCGAAGCATCAAAGTTTAAAGAAGAAAATTGTAATATATGATCCTCTTTTTGCAGATTGAAGATCTCTAACTGAGCCTCAGAGAGATTGAACATGCCTCTGTGTTCTACAAGCACTCCTTTAGGCATTCCTGTCGAGCCAGACGTATAGATGATATAGGCTAAATTTTCTGGGGTGACACTATTGGTTGGATTTTTATAGCTCATCTGTTGAATCGCTGTTAGATGTGAATCTATATAAATAATGCGGGCTTTGTGGTCTGGAAGATTCTCAACCAGCTTCTCTTGAGTAATCACTATTGGCATTTCTGAATCTGCCATTATATATGCGAGCCGATCCTTTGGGTAGGCTGGATCTAATGGTACATATACACCACCTGCCTTGAGGATTGCTAATATTCCTACAATCATATCCAGTGAACGCTCAACACAAAGCCCCACTTTTACCTCAGGTCTTACACCAAAATGGTTAAGGTAATGGGCTAACTGATTTGCTCTATTGTTGAGCTCTCTATACGTTAGTTGCTGATCGGCAAAGATCACTGCAACAGCATCGGCACTCTTTGCTGCTTGGGCTTGGAAGATCTCGTGAATACAGGTAATTTTAGAGAAATCCCTTTCTGTTCTATTCCATTCTACCAGCAACTGGTTGCGTTCTATATCATCCATCATCTGCAAGTTATAGATAGGTTCTTTGATATTGTTTATGGCAGCTTTTAGCAGATTCAGGAAATGATTGGTGAAACGTTTAATGGTCTTTAACTCATAAAGATCGGAATTAAAGATTACCATACCAGATAGTTGATAGTTCTGCTCGTTAAAGATGATATTAATATCATTTTTGACTTTTGGTAGATCGGTATGAAATCCATTTAGTGTCAGGGCAATGTCGAATATAGGGCATCTATTATTTACATCATCGAGTTTTAAGTCTCTAATAAGACGAGCAAAAGGATAAAACTGTCTGGAATAGGCATCTAATAGGGTCTGGCGTACGATTGGTAAGAACTGTTGAAAGGAAAGCTTAGGATTAATATCATCTACTATTGCAATGGCATTGGTTGATTGGTATAGATCGTTGCCAAATTTACGAGTAGGGCTGCCCACAACTATTGTAGTGCTGCCTGTATACTTATATAAGCAGATCTTCAACACGGCCATTAGTATTGTATAAATTAGAAAAGATCTATTGCCAGTAATACTGGATAGTTTGTCATAAAGCTCTCCACTAATATCTAATTCAACACTATTTTTGTTTCCTGAATAGATTGCAGGTCTGTGATGATCGAGGTTGAGATTTGATCTACCGATAACTTTTGATAATTTCTCTACCCAATACTGCATATCTTGATTAAGTTGTAGATCAAGATCTGAAATATTTCTGTTTGAATCAATCCTTGCTTGTCTCTCGCTCATTACACACTCCTTATTTTTGCATTTGGAAATGCCAAAAGTTCACCGGCAATTTTCCCCTAAGGATACTAGGCTACCTGAGAGCGAAGGTTCAATAGTTGCTACACCTGAGAATAATGTAAGGTAATACTGTATATAGTTCTAAGATTTGGCTTACTACTAAGCCGGACTACATAGTTACCCCTTAGTGTTTTCAGGTTTTAACGCACTTCACTTTTCTAGCCATGAGCAATAACTTAGTGTTGTCAGCAAACAGGCTGTGACTATTACAAGCGTTCAATAGGAGATGATATGAGTAGAGAACAACAAGAAGACAATATGACCTATCAGGTGGTAGTAAATCATGAAGAGCAATATTCGATATGGCCAGTATTTAAAGACACTCCACTAGGTTGGAATAATGTTGGCGTCAGCGGTCCAAAAGAGCACTGCCTCAACTATATTAAGGAAGTCTGGACAGATATGAGGCCACTCAGCTTGCGAAAAAAGATGGCAGAATCTTTGTCAAAAACTAAATTAGACGCATAGCTGAGAGGTGTTTATGGTGAAGATAAAAACCAGCAAGATACAAAGACGCCTGAATACTCTTTATGTCTGCTGGTTTTTCTTCAATTCTGTTAGCAGCATTGCCTTAAAACAGTGGGAATACTATGAAGATGGATTGTTTAATAATTGGGTTTAATGATTCTGAGTTTGAGCAATATGTCAAGATGGTCAAATCGATGGGGACAGATTCCGGCGCCTATAAGGATCTGAGTCTGGCTTTTATCGAATATAAAAATAAGCCATATCGAAGTATGGATATATTGAACCATTTCTACTTTGAGAGTAGAAAAGAACCGCAG
>JBFLVQ010000683.1:0-5013 GCA_040758525.1 Acidobacteriota bacterium | reverse complement strand
CAGCAGTTGATTTTGCAGAAGGCAAGCCTAGCAGATATTTTCAAAATTATTGAGCAAGTAACCTCGACACAGATTCCTGAGCAATATACTCCTTCCCGATTAGATTCTCTCCCTTTCTGTTCTGCTCATGTTCGACAGGCATTAATAGCAGCACGAACGGTTGCTGATATGGAACGGTCGCGTGAACTGCGCAATCATCATCTTCTATATGGTCTGCTCTCCGTTGAGGAATGCAGTTTAATACAGGCTTTGCAAAATCTAGGTATAGACAAACAGGATATCAACCTTTCACCAAGAATCTCTTCGTCTAAAGACAAAGAGATTATGATTGCTGGTTATATTGCAGATCTACCCAAACCTGATGATCCAGATCTGCTAGATTTCACCAAAGATGTGGAAGTGCTCTGCTCAGTGCTAGCTGCCCATAAGTTGGAACCACCGCTTTCATTAGGGCTATTTGGAGAATGGGGAAGCGGTAAGAGCCATTTCATGAAATTGATGAAAAAGAGGATTACAGAACTGAGGGATAAGGCACGCGCAGGCAATGAAGCATTCTGTTCCAATATTGTCCAATTGGAGTTTAATGCCTGGCATTTTATTGATACCAACCTTTGGGCAAGTCTAACTTCGGAGATCTTTGAAGGTTTAGCAGGCGCGCTTGCTCAAGAGATGCCCGCCGCTTCTGAGCAAGATAATTTAAAGCTGGCTCGTACACGTCTGCTAGCAGCTACTTCTAATGCCAAAGAACTGCTCACTAATGCAGAACAGAAACGACGTGATGCGGAAATTCAACTACAAGAAAGTCAGCAGCATCTGGAAAAGCTTCAACGTAATCAGGTCGATATCGCTGCCAGCTTAACCCCAGAAGCGATAATTCAAGGAACTTATACTTATGCAATGAAGAACCCTCAATTAAAAGCGCAGGTAGAAGAAGCAGCCAAGGCGCTCAATATTCCTACTGCTAAAATGAAAAGTGCCGAGCTACAGGCACAACTACTTGAGCTTGAGGGAATTTTAGGCAAAGCCAAAGCGGCTTGGTTATGGTTGTGCAACATTAAGAATTTTCCTCTACTGCTACTCTGGTTAGGCATATGTGTGCTTTTGGCGCCTGCCTTCTATAAACTTGTGCCGTTATTTCAAGCCCAACTAGGCGAATGGATTGCTAAAATAGTTTGGCTTTTAGGAGGTATAACAACATTTCTCGCCCCCATTATTAAAAAGGCTCATGGTGCTGTCTCAATAATCGACAACGCGCGTAATGCTCATCAAACTCTCATCAATGATACCAAGCAGAAGATGGAAGACGATTTGAAGAAGCAGCAAGAACAACTGCAGGAGAAGTTGGTTACCGCTCAACAGCAGGTAGATGAGGCATCTACTACCGTCACACAACTGGAAACTCAGATTAACTCACTACGTGCTGATCGGCAGTTGTATGAGTTTATTAAACAACGTTATGAGAGCACCGATTACACTAAACATTTAGGTATTATTGCACGCGCACGTAATGATTTTGAGCGACTCAGCGAACACCTACAGAAGGTAAATAATCCGCAACCTGAAGAGCAGGAGAGCAAAACTAATTCCCTCTCCACACCATTGCCACGTATAGATCGAATTATTCTCTACATAGACGATCTAGATCGCTGCCCAGAACGAAAAGTAATGGATGTATTGCAAGCAATTCATCTATTGCTTGCCTTCCCTCTATTTGTCGTAGTGGTTGGTGTTGATCCATGCTGGCTATTACATTCGCTTAAACAACATTCAAAAGCTTTCCAAGAAGAGTTTGGAGAAGAGCATGTCGCTTGGCAATCAACTCCTCTGCATTACTTAGAAAAGATCTTTCAAATACCATTTACATTACGACCAATGAATTCTACTGGCTTTGGCAATATCATTGATAACTTAATCAAGCAAAGCAATGAAGATGATCCTAAATCTGTGTCTAAATCAGATATTGTTATAGCTAAAACTTCTGACGCTACCTCTACTTCAACTTCTGCTTCTGCTAACCAGCAATCAGACAACACACTGCCAGATCAATCTGTTTCTGTTGCATCAACAAATGTAAATGTTGCTCAAACCTCCTCTACCAATTCTATCGACTCGCTGCCCTCTGAGAATCAATATCGTCATTTGGAGATCAATTCCTGGGAGAGCAAATTTATGAAAGAGTTCTTCCCACTTATACGCTCGCCCCGCACGGCTAAACGCTATGTTAATACTTATCGACTGCTACGCGCATCTGTGCCTGAGAGCCAGCTAGCCGCTTTTATAGGCAATGAGGATCATGGACAGTACCGCGCAGTACTATTATTACTAGCCATTCTGATCGGTTATCCTGAACCGGCCACCGATATTCTACATGACTTGATTGAACGTAAACATCCTGAAGATTGGTGGCAATTTATTGATGAAATAGTTGCTATGCACACAAATGGCGATATAGAAATGCCAAGTAATATAGAGACGGAAAGGTGGAAAGATCTGGAAAAGAAATTGCAGCAACTTCGTGCGCTTATTCCAGAAAGACAATCTTGTCAGGATTTTGTTGAATGGGCGCGTAGAGTGGCACGTTACTCTTTCCAATCCGGGCGTATACTGCGATTGCATCCATTCAACAGTGCAAATGACTAATATAGTTTATGTTTAGTTTGAAAGAGTTTGTCAAACTCTACACATTACTTGATGGTGATATGGTTGAGGTTGATTGTGGTCTGCGTTGTCAGCAGTACTGTTGCCGCGCTGCCGATGCTGTGAAGTATCTGTTGCCTGGCGAGGCCGAATGTTTTACCGATAC
The DNA here is from genome assembly GCA_040758525.1 of Acidobacteriota bacterium. GTDB lineage: Bacteria > Acidobacteriota > Blastocatellia > Chloracidobacteriales > JADJPF01 > JBFLVQ01. The sequence continues at coordinate 2,210 of JBFLVQ010000683.1, read as the reverse complement.
ACCTCCTCCAAACTTCGAGCTCGTTGAGCATTTTATCTACTTAGGCTATCGTGGGCGTGATGGTTGTAGTTGTGCCTGTACACGTGCACAACGTCCATTCTGTTGTCGTATCTTCCCTTTCCGACCAGTAATCGATCTCACCAAGCATCAAGTGGTAGATTTACAAAAAGTGAGTGGGGCTGGTTTTGATCTACATTGTTGGGTAAGCGAGCCAACTAAGCAATGGAGACAGTCAGCTATCGAGGCTTGGCAATTTATCTTTTCTGATCTAGATAACCTGAATTTCTACGCGCGTTATGCGCTCTTTCTGGCACAGGCCCGTGCTCATCCTTATATCTCTTCTTACTCATTGCTTTCCCAAGTTAATGAGACCCTCTCAGGGCTATCAGAGAGAGAGCTTTGGCAAGTATCAGCAACTCTGTTTAAGATGCTTGGTTATCCACCTAGCGACTGGCCAACCTTGGAATTTTAATAGCAGTTGTGTTTCAATTCCCTTATGAACTGCTATGACTTGATTATTATCGGAGCTGGTCCGGCGGGGCTTTCTGCCGCTTACGCGGCGGCACGCCATAGCCTAAATTATCTGGTGCTTGAGCGTGGCCGCATTGCTGATACTGTGCATAACTACCCATTAGGCAAACCCCTCTTCTCTACGCCTAACGAACTTGAGTTTGAACCAGGCGCACTTAAGCCTGTCAATGCCAAACCAACTCGTGAAGAACTGCTTGATTATTACTATCGCTTTGTCGCACAAGCGCAATTGCGTATACATACGGATGAGCCAGTCGAAGCTATCACAGCAGGTGAGCCATTCTTGGTTCAGACTCGACAGGCTCGTTACCAAGCCCGTGCTGTGCTGGTAGCAGTAGGTGGTATGGGTCGTCTAAATCGGCTGGAAGTGCCTGGTGAGACATCCGAGCGAGTCTCTTATCTTTTCCATAATGCTGGATCTTATCGTGGTCAGCAGGTACTAGTGGTAGGTGGTGGCAATTCTGCGGCAGAAGCAGCTCTCTATTTGACTGAGGAGGATGTAGAGGTAACACTAGCACTACGCCGACCCAGCCTTGATCGCGAACCAAACTCCATTAACGCAGGGATCAAACCCTGGGTGCGACACCCCCTGGAAATGGCTATTGCTAGTGGCCGTATTCAGGCTCTCTTTTCTGCCCGTGTTATCTCGATTCTGCCCCAAAGCGCCTGTTTGGCAGTGGCAGACAGGAATGTTGAGATCGCCTGTGACCATATCCTTGCATTACTTGGCGCACGACCAGATGTTTCGCTGCTGGCAACAGCAGGCGTAGCAATTGCTGATGATGGTAGACCAATTTATGACCGACAAACTTATGAGACTGGTGTGGCTAATCTATTTGTCGCCGGTCACCTTACCCGTGAACTTCATATGAAGCATGCGATTGGAATCCCACCCCATATTGTCGCTTTTATCGCAACTCGACTGACAACACAAACAGCTTGTTGAAAAGCCGATCACAGGCCAATGACATGTGGTATACTGGGGTTGATTCTGCGGCCTGCAGTGGCTGTCTAAGTGGGGGCATAAATCAACCGTCGAAAGTAAACGATCGCCATGTCTGTTTGCCCAAAGTGCAATACATCTTATACCGGCACACTGAAATTCTGCAGCTTGGATGGCGTACCTCTAATCAACTGCTCTGAAGAGGTCTACCTTTCACTAGGAAGTATCATTAATGATAGCCTCTCAGTAATTGCACGATTGCGTACGGACAGCCTTGGTGTGATTTATCAAGTTGCAGACAAGATTGTTACAGGGCGTGTCTCTTGTCTACGCCTCTTTCACCCTGGTGTTACTACGCAAGCAACCTTCTCAGGTTTAGAGCAACTTGGCGCATTACTGCGTGAATGGCTCGATTGTTCCGATATTACCACCAATTACATTCCCATTGAGTTAGAGGATGGACGCACGGGTTTACTATCTGATTTCTGCGCAGGTGTTACATTTGATGATGCCTTGACTCGTGAAGCACCATTGCCTCCTCAGATCTGTGCTTCATTACTGCTTTCACTTGCTGAGATCTTAAAGACAGCACACTTGGCTGGCTTTGTACATGGCAGTCTGACACCTGAGAATATCCTGGTGACCGAATACCATAGTAAGAAGATCTCAGAATGGCCTAATATTTCTCAGCTTAAACTTATTGATTTCAGTATAGGCCGTATTATTGTACGTTATA
>JBFLVQ010000682.1:0-5022 GCA_040758525.1 Acidobacteriota bacterium | reverse complement strand
ATTACTGTTTCCCCAGCAGAGATTTTTGGTATCTCTGATCTTGTTGGGACTATTGAAACAGGAAAAATTGCTAACCTGATCGTTACTACTGGTGATCCACTTGAGATTCGTAGTGAGATTCGCCATCTGTTTATTCAGGGTCAACCTACTAGTATGGATAATAAACATCGACAGTTGTATGAAAGATTTCGTCGCCGCTAGCTGCGGTGTTGCTAAAACATCCTGATAATCTCAGGGCTTTTGCCGAGCGGTTGTTTTTGTCTGTGAAACTAGACCGTTTCTCCAGGCATAAACAGCCGCTTGTGTACGATCGGCAAGATGGAGTTTTCCTAGCACATTGCTGACATGTGATTTAACAGTCTTCTCGCTAATAAAAAGTCGCTGAGCAATCTCCGCATTAGATAATCCTTCTGCAATCAACTGCAGCACTTCAATTTCACGTTTAGAAAGATATGTTAGTAGGGTATCTTCAGTATCAATCTCATTACGACACAATCCTGCCATAATATGGCTGGCAACTCTGGGGTGCAATGTTGCCTCTTGACGCGCGGCTTTACGCACTGCTTCAACCAATTCCTGTGGGCTAACATCTTTCAGTAGATAAGACAAAGCTCCTGCTTGTATTGCTGGCAGAATGTGCTTATCCTCGTGATATGAAGTTAGAATAATGATCTGTGTGCGCGGACTGACCTGTCGGATCTGTCTAGTCGCTTCAACACCATCCAAATTCGGCATCAGTAGATCCATTAGCACAACATCAGGAGCATATTCAATACAGGCTTTAATTGCCTCGGCACCCGAGGCGGCTTCACCAACTACATTTATATCTGTCTGTGTGGATAGGAAAGAGATCACACCTTGGCGCACCACTGCGTGATCATCAACAATCAGAATCGAAATTGGTTCCGTCATTACTTGCCGGCTCCTTTTATAGAGATAATTTACAACCAGCATGAATTTCTGTGCCAGTCGTCATTTGACTGATTATCTTGAACCAGCCACCTGGTAGCGCTTCAACACGCTCACGCATATTCTGTAGTCCCATTCCTGGTACAACTGTCTGAGTATTAAAGCCTCTGCCATTGTCTCTAATGGTTAGCAGCAGTTCCCTATTCCCGCTGGTTTTAAGAGTAACCGTTACTTGTTGTGCTTGACTGTGACGAACAATATTTGCACAAGCCTCTTGAATAATACGCAGGAAAGTAATCTGTACCTGCCAAGGCAACCATAAGGTATCATCACACTCAACCTCTGCACTAATCCTGTTCTGTCGCGACCATTCTGTCAGATAGTCTTGTAGAATGACTGGTAAGTCCTGCCTTGGCTGTGTTGCTGGTTTTAGCTCGCGAATGATCTGAACTAGATCCTGTTGTGCTTGGCGAGCAAGCTTCTCTGCAGTGCTTAGATATGTTTGTAGCGATTGATCGGCTGAGCGATTCTGTTCAATCTGTACTTGTGCTGCGCCAAGTTGCATTGTTAGAGCAAAAACCTGCTGTTTAACGGTATCGTGCAGGTCACGTGCCAATCGATTACGCTCTTCTGATGCTGCCAGTTTCTCGCGTAGTTCGAATGTCTCACGTAATTGCCGTGCCATTCCATTGAGGCGTTGAGCCAGTTGTCCAAGTTCATCAGCAGATTGGTCATTGGCAAGTACAGAAAACTCTCCACTGCTCCAGGACTGTGCTGCTACTACAATACGATTGATACGTGAGGTAAGATGCCATCCCAATAGCCAACCGAATAGTAATCCGAATAGGCCAACAAGTAGGATGCTAACACTAGCATCGCCTAGCAAATCGTACCAGATTGTTATTATAGGTCTATTCAATTTTGGCGTACGGATCTTCTCGACAACCACTGTTCCAAAAACCTGTTTGTTATCTTTGATCGGTACTAATATCAAAGAACCATAATCTCCCCAGTTAAATACACTACAAAATATACTCAATAATTCTCGGTTCGATAACCCATTAATAGAGTCTATTTTGTGACCCATCTTATGTAGATTATCTATCAACAGTTTTCTGATATTGAGCATGTTGATACTTCTCAATTCAGGTGTGTCTCTAGTTCCTGCCAGGATAATACCTTCTTGATCAGTAATGAACAGTAGATGGCGTTGCTCTTTGAAATCATACCTATCTAGATAGTTCGAGAGCGAAGGAGCTAGTTCAAGTTGCCAGCGCCGTATCTCTTCTTCCCTATTTCCTAACCACCAGTTCAAGGATCTTAAATCTTTTGAAGAGGGCTTGAGCAAAGGCACAATATCCTGACCAGTCTCTATCATTCGTCCAGCTAGCTCATCCGATTTGAGTGCATTATGTAATCTATAGTACTCAATCAATCCATTCACTAAGTTACCAACTATCAATACTAGCACGGTTGCCAGCGCATAGGAGATCATCAGTTTTAACCAGAGTTTGCGTAATAGTCCAGACAATTTTAGGCCAATCATAAACATTACCTCTCTGCTTTTAATAACACAGAATATATTGGAATCATATCCGTCTCAAGAAGGATTTTAATTCCATCTCAAGATGGCTTATTACTACTAGAAAATCCTTCTTAAGATGGACTCAGTTTCCAACGCTAGCCCGATGTATTGGTTTGAAATCATGACTATACTCTCGGCTGTCGTCTACCAGAGACAGTAATAAATAGCGAAATGAGAATAGTCAATGCCTAAGAGTTATCTACTTTATCCATTTACGATAGTTGTTTTTAGTATGGCAATATTTCTACCGATGATGGGACGTGGATTTATTCACGACGATTTTGTTCATCTATGTTCTGTCGCATACGATCCTATATGGTGGGGATTAACACGTGCTAATGGTGGACCATTTTACACCCCAATCGCCTGGCTTACGTTTAAGGTCGATTGGATACTGTGGGGAAGAATGGCTTTCCCATTAGCAGCAATGAATCTACTACTTCACATTGTGAACACACTACTGCTTTATCGCTTAGCATTACGGTTATGGCAGTCACATCTTGTTGCATGGTGGACAGCTTTTGGATTTGCCCTACTATTCCCGGCAAATAGCTGGGCTGTGATGTGGATCAGCACTCGCGCACATCTGTTAACAACCGTCTTTTATCTCGCCGCCATGCTTGCGACACTCTGGTTTACTAGAACACAAAATTATCGATTGTCTGCCATACTGACAATCACGCTATTTTCTGCTTTAGCAATATTTTCAAAAGAGAGTGGTGTCACAATACCTGTGACAATTGCGCTTTTACTTCTCTATGAGAGACAAAGACAACAGCAATGGAGTATCTCTCTTATATCAACCATTGGGCTATTTGTTACACTTTTTGTCCTACTTATTGTTTATGCCTTACTAAGATCACAGTCAGGAGCAGTGCCACTTACGATCTCAGAGGGTGAAGGATATACTTACCTGTTATCTTTGAGAGTATTGTTAGACAACTTTCTACGCTATGGATGGCGAACCTTTGGATTATTAGCAATTGTTGCAGCAGCAATAGTACTCTCTAAGATTATTTGTAAACATCGTGTACAACTCAATCTGCTTACCAGAAACGAAATCTTGTTCTCGGTAATGCTCTTTGTTATCACTATTGCGCCTTTCATCCTGCTTCCTATTAGGTCAGGAATTTATACCTACCTGCCAGGAATTGCTGCAGCATTATTATTAGGAGCAACTGTACGCACGCTCTATGGAACAACAAACATTGTGTCATCACGTCACAACTTGATTGCAAAATTTCCCATTCTACTTGTGGTTGCCATATATGTCACATTTACTGTAGGTCATAGTTTAAAGTGGAAGAGAATGGCTGAAGTTAATACTACCGTATTAAATCAAATTGCTACACAACAGGTTAAAGCAAAACGTAAGAGCCTTTTCGTTCTAACATACTCTCAAGTAGATAACACACATAGATTCCCAGAAGGCTTTGCCTCTTGGGGTTTCCCATATGCGCTACGGCTTTTATACGCAGACCAAACCTTGAATGGACTAATCGTCAAAGAGAGTGAAATGTATTTAAGGAAACATAAACGTTCAGAAATTCATTTTGCTTATACACTAGATAGCAATAATAGACCGCGAGTAATAAAAACGACGACAGATTTCCTTTTACCGCAATAAATATCTAACCATGGCGCGCAACAAGCCATAAATGTAGAGGAAGAGACTGAAAGAAAATAATCATTATTAGGAGAGGTGTTAAATGATAAAGTTGATTCCAGGTTTTTTGCTGTTAATATTTCTGTCCTCAACCGTAACAGCGCAGGATGTACCAAAAGTAGAAATATTCGGTGGTTATGCACGGTTATTCAGTGAAGATGAAGGTAACATTAGTTTTACATCTGCCGATAGTTTTAATGGTTTTAGTGTTGCTGTGACATACAATTTTTCCAAGTCTATCGGCCTTGTCAGCGAGATCAGTGGCTTGTATAGCCGTGAAACCAACGTAACTATAGATTTTATTAATAAAGCTGTCTTTCGAGATAGTGCTTCAATCAACACCTATACTTTCCTACAGGGTTTACGATACTCATTCCGTAAGAACCTTAGGGTAACGCCTTTTGCACATGCGTTAATAGGAGCTTACAGAGCAAGCTTTGATGTCAGGCTTCGCGACCGATCGGATAATCTGTTTAATCGACTTCTCTTCTCTTTCTCGGAAAGCAGTCTTGCTACTGCGTTAGGTGGAGGAGTCGATATAAATATAAACAAGCGGTTCTCTGTACGCGCGCTCCAGGTCGATTACCTATTTTTACGCAAACAGCTCAAGGCAAGTAATACCAGGCTAGTAACCGGCTTGGTAGTGAAATTCTGAGGAATAGGATCAGAGAATAACAGAACCCGTCTATTCTCTAGTTAATATCTCAGATTGTCCAGAACTACTGTTACCAACCGCTGTGCGGCGTCATCTTTTGCAGATAGGTAGAGGAAAGGCTCAATCATCTCCAGTTCCACTAATATCAGTTCATCATTGACCCAAATCACATCTACCCGTGCATAAATCCAATCTGTTTTCAGGCAA
>JBFLVQ010000681.1:0-5024 GCA_040758525.1 Acidobacteriota bacterium | reverse complement strand
ACTCCCTCAACAAACACCAGATTCCAAGCCTTGTCCAGAATGTAAAGGAACGGGAAAATTTATTGTTGGTAATACCGAAAATGCATCTGTTATTTGTGGTAAATGTTTTGGCTTAAGCTGGATTAATAGTTATATCGAGTCATTAAAACTATAGAACGATTAAAGCAGCTATCTGCTTTTACGATCTCTATCACTTCCTCTTTCTCTTGCATACCTACTAACTTTTCTAGCAAAATCTTTTGGTAACATTTGAGCTATGATAGCTAGCTCGATAATTATGTTTAATGGAAAAGATCAGATGATAGAGCCGGTTACCATTCAAGAACATATTTTAACCCATAACCTACGACGCTATTTTCCTGAATTGGCTAGTTACCGTACTACCAGAGAGCTTCAAGCTAGCAGTATCTACCAAAGGCTGCAATCAGATATCGAGCAATTGATGCAAAGTTTCGAATATCGTTGTGCATCAGCAAGTTCTAATACGGTGAAGCCATTCTATCGAGCTGTTGCCTGGAATATTGAGCGTGGTATCTGTTTTGAAGAAATACTAACATTGCTCAAAACACACGATCTGATCAGTAAAGCAGATCTATTACTATTGACAGAGACCGATATCGGTATGGCGCGCTCACATAATCGCAATGTTGCACGAGAATTGGCGCTTGCACTAGGAATGAACTACTGTTTTGTACCCTGTTACATAAACCTATGTAAAGGCAGTGGTGTTGAATCAGAGACAATTGGAGAAAATGATCTCGCGCTACACGGAAATGCAATTCTTTCACGTTATCCGATTGAAGATCCACAATCGATTACTTTGCCTAATGGGAAAGACAAGCTACGTGGAAAGGAGAAACGTATAGGAAGCCAACAGGCGCTTGCTGTTACAATAAATTTTCCTCAACAACGTCTACGTACTGTCTGTATACATTTGGATGCGCTCTCTTCACAGGCGCATAGACATAATCAAATGGCCCAGATAATCAGATCTTTGCAGCCATCGTTTACAATGCCAATACTATTTGCTGGTGATTGGAATACCACTACCTACAATTCGAGTAGTGCTTTTCAGGCTTTCTTCAGTTTTTGGTATAGAGTATTGATGGGAGTAGGTCATGTGATTGCTAACCACTACCCTTATCCAGAACGCTACCTAGAGGCAGAGCTCTTCCGCCTTCTTAACAGATATGGATTCGATTACGAAAAGTGTAACGAACTAGGCAAAGGGACAGTTCATTACAGTGTAAAAGATCTTAAGACAAATACCAATCTGCGTGATTGGATACCACAATGGTGTTTTTCTCTGGTCGAATGGTCACTGAAACCACATGGTGGTAAATGTTCATTTAAGTTGGACTGGTTTGCTACAAAAGATCTTGAGGTAATTACCGATCAAGCTGAGTACTACTATCAGGATATTACTGCTACAGGTCCAAAGGTTATTGGTAATCTAGCAGTAGCAGGCCAACCACTTTCTGATCATGATGCTATTGTAGTCGATTTTAGCCTATAGCAGATTTGCTGATAGTCTAGGAACTGTGTGAAATTCCTAGACTATACAAATATTAGCAGCTATTTCACCATTGTTGGTGAAATTCTTGCTTATGCGACGCGTAAGATAATCTTACCAACATTACGATTCTGCTCCATATAGTCATGCGCCTCACTAGCCTGTTCCCAAGGCCAAATCTTATCGATCACAGGCGCAAGTCGTCCATCTATAAAACGTGGTAGGGCAAACTCGGCAAATTGTTTTGTTAGTTCGATCTTCTCAGCAACAGGGCGAGCGCGCAAGGTTGTGCCAATAATCTGCAGGCGTCGCCGTAAAATCTGGCTTAGATCTAGTCCTGCTACTCTTGCCCCACTCATCGTAGCAATAAGAATTAAGCGTCCATCGGTAGCAAGACAGCCAAGGTTTTGGCTCCAATAGGGCGCTCCCACTGGATCAAGAATAATATTAACCCCTTCCCCAGTAGTTGCCGCTTTAATTTTGGCCTCGAAGGGACCGGCCTGATAATCGATAGCTAAGCTAGCGCCTAACTTAAGACAAGCCTCTCGCTTCTGGGCGGTGCTGGCTGTCACAATTGCGCTTGCTCCTGCCTCACGCGTTAACTGAATTGCTGCTGTACCAACTCCACTGGCGCCAGCATGTATAAGAACTTTATAGCCAGGCTTTATATCACCTAGTTTAAAAAGCGCTAGATATGCGGTAAGAAAGACTTCGGGAATCGCAGCGGCCTCTTCAAAGGAGAGATTTTCCGGAATGCGCATTGCCATCTCAGCAGGAATGGCAACCAATTCTGCATATCCACCCCCTGGCAAGAGCGCACAAACACGCTCTCCTACTTGCCAGCCATCTACTTGTTGACCTACCCATTCAACTACCCCAGCCATTTCTAATCCTAAAATAGCTGAGGCACCCGGCGGAGGTGGATAGCGCCCTTTGCGCTGTAGCAAGTCTGCACGATTTAGCGCAGTCGCTTTTACTCGCACCAATAACTCTGTCTCTTTAGGCCGTGGAAAATCTGCCTCACCTAGATATAACTGTTCGCTTCCCTCTTCTACCAGTATCGCTCTCATTTTTGCACTTTCCCCTTAGGGACCTCTTTTCTTAGATTGGTTTCAAAAAGTTTTAATATTCGTTTATATTCATCGGCCCAACTGGTCGCACGTGTAAAGCCATGACCTTCTATCGGATAAACTGCCAACTCCCAATTCTCCTTGCGCAGTTCGATCAACCGTTGTGCTAATCGTACAGTGTCCTGAAAATGTACATTGACATCTACCATACCATGACAGATCAGCAATGCCCCTTTAAGTCCTGCCGCAAAATAGATCGGTGAACTGCGTCGGTACGCTTCACTATCCTCTTGTGGGACATTAAGGATATTTGATGTATAAGGATGATTATAGTGTGCCCAATCTGTCACAGGCCGCAATGATGCTCCCGCAGCAAAGACTTCTGGCTCAGTAAACATTGCCATTAAGGTGATGAAACCACCATAACTACCACCATAAATACCTACTCGCTTAGCATCGATACCATGTTCACTGATTAAATAACGTACTGCGTCTACTTGATCGCTGAGATCTTTGCCACCCATATGACGATAGATTCCTGTGCGCCAATCACGCCCATATCCGGCTGAACCTCTATAATCGACATCTAAAACAATATAACCACGCTCCATCAATAAGTGATGGAACATATACTCTCGATAGTAAAAACTCCACCACTTATGTACATTCTGCAGATAGCCTGCACCATGCACGAAAAGTACTGCCGGCCCGCCTTTCTTAAAATTCGCCGGTTTGTAAAGGCGTGCAGAAACCTTCGCACCATCGCGTGCAGTAAAAGTGACTATCGGAGGATCAATCCAATTATAACCGAAGAACTCTGGTATAGGAGAGGTAGTCACCTGTTTTGCCTCAGCCATAGGCTGGTTGGCAGCAAGATATAGTTCAGGCGGTTTATTACTATAGGAACGTACGATTGCGATCATTGTGTCATCAGGTGAAATGTTAGTGTCATTGTTTCCTGGTAGCGCAGTGATACGTGTACGTGTTCCACCATTAATAGGCATAGAGTATAGATGGCGCTCAGCAAAACTCACTTCGCTTGAGCTAAAATAGAATTTGGTCTTGTCTGAGGAGATCGTAACACTGGAAACCTCAAATGTACCTGTGGTTAGTTGTGATGGTTTGCCGCCTGGTATCGAGACAGTGTAAAGATGTGCATAACCATCCCGCTCTGATTGATAGTAGACATGCTTATTGTCAGGCAGCCAACCAAGCGTAAAAGCACCCGGTCCATCTACCCAGGCATCATCGTGAATCTGATCTAATACCGTGGTTTTACTGGTAGCTGGATCAAGCAGCATTATCCAACGATCTTTGTTATCAGTAGCACGTGCCATTATCGCCGCCTGCTGTCCATCTTCAGACCATCTTAAGCCAAATAATTGTACTTCACGCTCGCGTGGTGATTGTTGATCAGGCTTAGTCGATTGCTGATTACTACCTGCTTGTTGTGTTACAGATTCGCTACGCTGCCCATGATCGATCCATTTGAGTTCACCAGTCTGTGTGGCAATCACTGCCATACGTACTTGCGCTTGTAGATCGCCAACTTTGTTACGGCTAGGGATATCTTCTGTATAAGCAGTCTCAGTAACATAGTTAGGTACAATGGTAGTTTTTGCATTACCCGACTGTGTCATTGTGGCAATCACATAACTATTATCTGGAGACAGGCTGAGATTAGTCACGGTCTGCCCAGCCGGTAAGTTAAAAGTCTTACGCTTCTCCTCTTGCTTACGTTTAGCCTCCTGCTGCTCACGTTGCTCGGCAAGCTCACGTACCGATTCTAACAACTCACGCTCCTCTTTCTTAATAAACTGCTGGCTGCTACCATCGCGCTCCTTTTGCGCTTCTTCGCCACCAGCACTTCTATTCCCTGCCCCAGACGTACGAATATCAGTCAATTGTCGTAGCGATCCACCATTGAGTGCTAGTAAGAAAAGGTTATTCTGTCGTGTGAAATAGATATGTTTTTGATCCCTGGTGAAATGGGCATCACTCTCTGCTTCAGTAGTTACAGTGATCTGGCGACGTTCACTCTTTGTATGATCATAAAGATAGATATCACTATTCTCGACAAAGACCGTTAGACGTTTATCTAAGGAGAGCTCTCCTGTAGCTGGGGGCGCCTGTTTGGCCTCCACCTCAGAAAGCTTGTGTAATCCACTACCATCACGGTTAACAACATATAGATCCGGTTCCTTGAGGCGTGGTTCGCCCGCCTGTTTCCAACGGAAATAGACTCGCTGGCTATCCTGTGACCAGCGTACTTCTGTTGGATCATAACCGATCAGATCCGGTCCACGCATAATGCTATCGACCGTCAACTCGAATTTTGCTGGCTGTTGTGCAAAGCTTGCCAAGGGTGTAAATAGACTGCTAATAGCAATAACAGCAATAATAGAATGAAGATTGATTCTTTTCATTGATCACGACCTCAA
>JBFLVQ010000680.1:0-5034 GCA_040758525.1 Acidobacteriota bacterium | reverse complement strand
TACTGTGGCGAATCTGCCGTAGCAGCCGTCTCTTTACGTTTTAGAGCATCAAGGGCGAGTCTATAAGCATCAAGGGCATCATTAAAATCACGTACCAGTATACGATCAGGAGGAGGGCTACTATTTTTGAAGGATGTGAACTGTTCATTGGCAGTTGCCACTAGCCGACCTAATTCAGCGCTTTTTACTCCCTTACCTAAGCGAGTTTGAATCTCAACAATCGCTTCAATTACCTGACTGGCCGACTGCAGTTCAGGGGTGGATGCCGCTGAATTGATCAGCTCTTCCTTGCTAGCAGGAGCTTTAGGTGTGGCGGTCCGCTTCCAAGCATCTGCAATGGTATCGTCGCCTTCTGGTAGTCCATTGGCGGCGCGAAAATCACGCGGCGACTGTTCAAGCGGCTTGCTAGAATTCCATATACCACGATAACTGGCACGCGCCTCCCTTTGCGCATCAAGAAGTTGCTGCTTAAAACTGTTTTTTAAATAGGGATTCTGTTGAACCATGGCCAACCCAAGTCGGACCAACTCATAATCTACCCAAGTATTGTCAATATAGACTAGACCAATACGACGTCCATACTCATCGGTTGTTAAACCCAATCCATCAATCTTAATCTCTTTATCTAATACTAATCCTTCGATAAAATGGCGCGCTTCGCTGGCCCAGGGCTCTTGGCCAGGTTTAGCTGGTGCAGGCATTACTGGGGCATCTGCACCCATTAGCCGCACTAATTCTCCGGATTGCAATTCTAATAGATCGCCACTTATCACACGTGTCACGATAGTAGCAGCGTTTGGCGCAGTTATTATTGGTGTGGATACGACTGGTGTAGTAGTCGCTTCTTTTGCAGCAGCGCGCGCTTTGCCACGCCGCCGTTGTGCCTGTACAGCGACAACCATCAGGCTGAATGTTAGGATCGTTGCTATGATAATGCGCATGGCTTGCTCCTTCAAGGTTAGCATTGAAGCTGTTAGCGATTATACCTGGGCCGCTGTTTTTATGTAAATAATCACCAAGGCGCTCGTATAGTGGCTACCTCTAGGCAATGATTGGTATCATTAGTAACAGCAGCCGCAATTGTACTGCTAAGGAGGATAAGGCCATTATGAAAAATGTTACTGATAATTTGACTGCGCTGCTAGAAGTGCTACCGCGACAATTACGAGAAACACTTGAGCATATAGGTGGGTTAGAAGGGTTGGTTGAGGTTGTACTAGATCTAGGTCGTCGGCCAGAGGCGCGCTACTTGGGGTCGGCACAGTATCTTAGTGATGGTCAGATAAATCATGAAGATCTGCAGTATATCATTAGTCGTGTTGGGCTTTTTGGTAAGGATAATCGCGCTGGTATTGAGCGTACATTACACCGTATCTCTGCAATTAGAAATCGTCGTGGCGAGATCATCGGTCTCACTTGCCGTGTTGGTAGAGCTGTTTATGGTACCGTAGACATTATACGAGATATGATCGAATCTGGTCGTAGCCTATTGTTATTAGGTCGGCCAGGTACAGGTAAGACAACTATGTTGCGCGAAGCAGCACGCGTGCTTGCCGATGATCTAGGTAAGCGTGTCATTGTTGTTGATACTTCAAACGAGATCGCTGGGGATGGTGATATCCCCCATGCAGGAATTGGACGTGCCAGACGAATGCAGGTGCCTTTACCAGAACTTCAGCATGCTGTAATGATCGAGGCTGTAGAGAACCATATGCCAGAAGTGATCATAATCGACGAGATCGGCACACAGGCAGAAACATTAGCAGCGCGCACGATTGCTGAGCGAGGTGTGCAGTTGATCGGTACCGCGCATGGTACTTCATTGGCTAATCTGATGATGAATCCTACTCTTTCAGATCTAGTAGGTGGGTTGCAGGCTGTCACATTAGGTGATGAGGAGGCACGTAGGCGTGGTACACAGAAGACGGTATTGGAGCGCAAAGCCCCGCCTGCTTTTGATATCTTAATTGAAATTCTCGAAAGGGATCGGCTGCGTGTCTATCCAGATGTAGCTTATGCTGTTGATCAAGTCTTACGGAGTTTGGAGCCAGATACAGAATTGCGTACACGCACGGACACTGGTATAGTTGAGGTTGCCAAGAGTACCACTGCTCCAACCTTACCAATTAATGCTCCTACCCGTCTACGCAAAGGACCATTGCGAATCTTTCCTTATGCAATTAGTCAGGAGAAGCTGGCACGTGCAATCAACGAGGCTGGTGTGCCTGTCGAGATTACTGATGAACTTCATAATGCACATCTAGTGCTCACCTTAAAATCACAAGCAAAAGGCAATCCCAAGAAGTTGCAGGAAGCCAATGCACGTACGATCCCCATTGAAGTAATCCGTTCCAACACGCTTAGCCAAATGACAGCCTTTTTGCGTGAGCAGTTTTCTGAATTGAATCGTGATGAAGAAGCAGAAGCGTTACAGGAGGCAGAAGCGGCGATCGCGGCCGCGCTAGAAAAGAACAGTCCAGTTAAATTGGAACCACGCGCAGCACATATACGCCGCCTACAACATCGATTGGCTGAACGTAGCGGCCTAGCCTCAGAAAGTAAAGGCAAGGAGCCCTATCGCCGTGTGATAATTTATCCTTAACTGATAAGCACTATTCATAATCGTTAAGGCCAACCACGCGTAATTCCGCGAGACTACGACGTGTACGCGGTTCACCGGGAGCTTCTTCAAGCATCTGTAGTTGACGACCTGCTGCCAGTAGACTCGAATATTTTGGATCAAGGCTGGCCGTGATCATCTCATCCTCACTATAGGTGCGGCATTCTAGCTTGCTCGCGGTAGGAAAATAAGCCCGCAACCCCTCTTCTTGATCTAGATACCAGATACAGCGGACTTGGCTCATTTTATCTTTCAGTTCCGTCACCCAAGTAAATAGATAATCGCGTAACTGAGGCTCGCTACTTACCATCTGATCCGGTACCACAATCGGTATCGGTGCTAACTTCACGTCTGCAAAATGTACCAATGCTTTTGCCATAAATACTCCTCTTACTTCGAGCCGCGTTCGCCGCTACTGAGTAACGCATGCCATATACACAGGCAGTCTGGTATCGTCTATAACCATGCTTTTGCGAGCGCATCACCCATTCTAATCGATGTTTGAAGAGGGGTTTTTCGTTGCTGAGCGCAAAGAGAAAAGCTTCTTCGTTATGATTAACTGGATAAACCAACCGAGCCAATTTAGTGCAGTGGTAGTGTAAGGTAGTAGCAGAGCGCAGCAACTGAGAATGCTGCTGGAATTGTGAGCAGCCAAGCCCATACAATACGGCCCGCTACTCCCCAGCGTACTGCCGAGAGGCGACGCAATGAACCAACTCCAACGATGGCACCAGTAATTGTGTGTGTGGTACTGACTGGGATACCTAAGCGTGAGGCAGTGAGAATTGTAATCGCACCAGCAGTCTCGGCAGCAAAGCCACCTACCGGTTTGAGTCGGGTAATCTTGCTGCCCATGGTTTTAATGATACGCCAGCCTCCTGAAAGTGTTCCCAGGCCCATGGCTGCATGGCAAATAAGCACTACCCAGAAAGGCATCTCATCAAAGCTGGTTAGATAACCTGAAGTGATCAAGACGCCAGTAATAATTCCCATAGTTTTTTGCGCATCGTTGGTGCCATGTGCTAATGAGTAGAGGGAGGCGGAAACGATCTGCAGACTGCGGAAATACTTATCAACCTTATAAATGGGTGTACGATGAAAGATCCAAAAGATCGCTGTCATCAACACGAGCCCAAGAAATAATCCAATCAGCGGTGAGAGCACAATCGCCACCAGCGTCTTGGTCCATCCTTCAATAAGGATCACGTTGAGACCTGCTTTTGCCACAGCAGCACCAGCATAACCACCTATAAGAGCGTGCGAACTGCTTGTAGGCAGACCCCAGTACCATGTGAGTAGATTCCACAATATTGCACCCAAAAGTCCGCTGAAAATGACCCAAGAATCGACGGCATTGAGCTTGATCAATCCATTACCGATTGTCTTGGCAACATGAACATCCATGGCAAAGGCAGCAATGAAGTTGAAAAAAGCTGCCAATGCCACAGCTCGTACTGGTGACAGTACACGTGTGGAGACAACTGTTGCAATTGAGTTGGCGGCGTCATGGAATCCATTGATGTAATCGAAGACAAGCGCAATGATGATTATCAATATAGCAAAGAGTGCAATTGATGACACAGCAACCTCAGCAGTCCATTTGTTTGAAATTCAGTTCAAGAATGTTTGAGAATAACCGATTCGAGTAATGCTGCCACAGTCTTACAGTGGTCAATACTATCTTCCAGCGTCTCATAAAGCGAATGCCACTTGATTACATAAAGTGGATCAGAAGGGTTGGTAAACAACTCTGAAATTGCTGCTGCATAGACGCTATCTCCTTCTTTCTCTAGTCGCCGAATCTCGGAGCAGTGCACGCCAACATTCTTATTCTTCTCTACCAACGGGATTGCACGTTCGATCTCTACAACCGAGCGGATCAGAATTACACTGAGCTTGATAGCTTGTGGTGTGGCTTGCTCAATGTGATACATTAAGGAACGGCGTGCAACCCCATTAACCCGATCTGCAATCGTATCCATCTCGCTGGAAAGAGCATAAATATCCTCGCGATCAAGTGGAGTAATAAATGATGCGCTAAGCTTGGTAACAATCTTATTCAGTATATCATCGCAACGATGCTCGATAGCCTTAATGTCCTCGGCATAATGGGCACGCTCGTCATGTTTTTGCAGGAAGAGCGGAAGTAACTCGGTTGCCTCGCGCACCCCCTTGGCGAGTTCACGCAACAATGCGAAATAGTCATCTTCCCTAGGCAAAAAAGGGCTCATCTTTGTAGTCCTTCCTTTATCAAGAGTAGTTGGCCATTCTAATCGCTTCGTATATCCTATTCCAAGAACAGTTCGCATTTCCGCTACACCAACAGGCGAAATTTTATCATGCATCTCCTACTTCGATTTCTGTAATCGATTTCATAATTTCCTCTACTTTTGAAGCTTAATTCCCAATTCGTT
>JBFLVQ010000679.1:0-5085 GCA_040758525.1 Acidobacteriota bacterium | reverse complement strand
CATTAGCCCTATTATCATTCTGCAATTTATTGGTGCGATGCTCCGGTTGATTTTGGCGGCTTGGCTTTTGATTTGGGAAGCCACAAAGAAACTTTACAATTGAATAACCATCTGTAGAATTTTTATCACTCTTATCAGTTTTGTCTTGTCTGCTAACTCATTTTAAAGGAGAATCAAATCCATTGGGCGATCGGCAGCTTGAGCAGCAAAATAAGAATCAAACCTTCATTCAGCCTACGGCTGGCAGCTCAAGCGAGGATCTGTTTGTCGATATTTTTCAAGAAGCTCTTGGATTCGAACGCACGCAACTGTTGATACCTCAGTATTCTGTGCGTGATATTTATCAACAATCTCGTTACATCGATTTCGCCTTTCTCTCTCGACAGAATAATTATGCCTTTGAGATCGATGGCGAAGTATGGCATACGCCTGGTAGCCCATTAATTGATTCTCAGAAATTCCGGGATGATCTCCTCAGACAAAACAGCCTCATTTATCAAGGCTGGAAGGTCTATCGCTGGACCGATGTGCAACTTGCTGCTGACCGTGAACGAGTGCTGGAACAATTGCGGCTCTTTCTGGAAAAAGAGATTGCAGCAGGCACGCTCGATGGTTTTTTACCCCTACAAACTGCTGGGGAAGTCTCTCTGCGTTCTCATCAGGCAGATGCGTTGCAAGAACTCGCCACTCTTCGCGAGCAAGGTGTAACCATTGCACTTGTAACTCATGCTACCGGCACCGGCAAGACTCATATTGCGCTCTCTGATGCTCAAAGATTGGGATTAAGAACTCTCTATTTAGCTCATACTACTCCATTGCTATCACAAGCTAAAAAAAGATTTGCTGAGATCTGGCCAACAGCTTCTGGTGAAATCTATCGCCCAAATACCGGAAAGCCTGATTCTCATATCGTTATCGCTTCCATACAGGCAATGACTGCCGGTTTGAGTGATTTTGATGAACGGGAATTCGGTTACATTATTGTCGATGAAGCTCATCATGCCGCGGCAGAAACATACCGCAAGATCATCGGTTACTTCCGGTGCAAATTTCTCTTGGGGCTTACTGCCACGCCAGAAAGGCACGATGGACAATCGTTAATTGACATTTTTCGAAATACTGCGCACCGCTTGGAGCTATCTGAAGCAATCGAGCGCGGCCTGCTTGTACCGATTCGTTGCGTGCGCGTCCGTACAAATGTCGATCTCTCAAATATCCGTTTCAATGGTGTGGATTATCGCGCTGCAGATTTGGAGCAGTCTATCATTGTTCCCGATCGCGATCGCTTGATTGTCGATACTTACAAAAATCATGTGAATGGCAAACGGGCGGTCTGCTTCTGCGTTAATGTCGCTCACGCGGAACGTATTGCAGAGGAATTTAACCGGCAAGGTATTACAGCTGCTGCTGTATCAGGTCGTATGGGTATAAACCAGCGTGAACAGATTTTGTCTGCCTATCAATCTGGTGAAATAAATGTGTTGTGCGCTTGCGATATGCTCAATGAAGGATGGGACTCACCAGAGACCGCCGTTTTACTGATGGCACGACCTACCTTGAGCAAAGTGCTATATGTTCAGCAACTCGGTCGCGGTACCAGAACTGCTCCAGGAAAAGATTGTCTGATAGTTTTCGATTTTATCGATAATAGCAGTCGCTATGCGCAGGCGATGAACATACATCGATTATTTCGACAATCATCATATCGGCCTGGCGCATTAGTAGCCGCTCCCGCCGATATGATTGCTGAAGAAGAGAAAGAACTTACTTCTGGAAATAAGCCCACGGCAATGTTGCAACTTCACGTCTGGGCCGACCACTATGAGCCTGTGGATATCTTCCGCTGGCAAGATGAAGCGCAGAATATGCTACAAACCAGCGAGCTGGAAGTGGAATTGGGCATCGGCGAAGGCACTGTGCTCAATTGGATTAATACCGGCAAAATTACCCCTGATCATTCCATCACGCTGGGCAGCAGAACTTATCATTATTTTGTCAAAGATCGAGTTAATGAGATCAGAAAAGAGTTTGGCATCGCTCCAATCACCAGCGAAAATATCAAAGAGTTATTTTTTCAATTTGTCTGCAAGATGGATATGAGTTCTTCTTACAAACCGGTACTGCTGTTAGGTCTGCTGGAATTGGCTGATAATACCGGAAGAGTAAAAAGATCGGCGCTGGTCGATTACTTTCGTAATTTCTATACGCAGCGTGCTAAAGAAGGCTTAATTGTAGAAGCTCCATCATATAAAATGGCACACGTAATGGAACTATCCGATTCGGAAATTGAAGCGGTGATGCTGGCTATGCCATTCGAGAAATTCGAGCGGCGTAGGTTTGTCCAGCATATGAGAGAGCTTTCAGTATTGAAATTCTGGCAACCTCTTTGGAAAGCTTTAACTGCAGAAGATAAAGCGACATTGCGGAAGTTAGCGTTAGGAGCGATCGATTCTTATTATGAGCGGCTCAACAGATAACGCCGATAGCATCAATAGCGCGGATGATT
Source organism: Acidobacteriota bacterium (assembly GCA_040758525.1). GTDB lineage: Bacteria > Acidobacteriota > Blastocatellia > Chloracidobacteriales > JADJPF01 > JBFLVQ01. The sequence continues at coordinate 2,579 of JBFLVQ010000679.1, read as the reverse complement.
CCTGCCCTTTTTGTGATCTTTCTGATCGGATAGTAATAGAAAGTCAACTATGGGTTGGCATTGAAGATGCTTTCCCGGTTAATGTTGGACATTCATTACTCATTCCTCGTCGTCACTTTGCCTCTTTTCGCGATATTACATCTGAAGAATTTATCGATCTGTATAGCATAATGCAGGTAGCAATCAAACGATTTGACAACATGTATCAACCGACAGGATATAATTTTGGTGTGAATGATGGCGCAGTTGCCGGTCAGACAGTTTTTCATGTCCATTTCCACATTATTCCACGTTACTCAGGCGATACTGAGAATCCTCGTGGTGGTGTGAGAAAAGTAAAGACATCGCTGAAGCCCTATAATTTATGAATGAACATGAAGTGCTGACAAAAACTCATGCATTTATTAAAGATCAAGGTTTGTGCCGGCAATCCGTCATGAAGCTTTTTACTGATGCCCATAGTACGCTGCTCAAAATTGATGCATTAAAGCCATTTCAGCGTTTTACTCTCGAAATGGGTGATATGGTGCTTCATCCAGATTTAGTAGGCCAGTTAGGAGATGGCGAATCGATCTTTGCCGTGGAAGCGAAGGGAAGTTCCGATCTTCTTAAAGGCATAGCGCAAGCAGAAATGTATCAGTTCGGCTTTCATTACTCTTTTCTGGCCGCAGACGCTTCATCATTAGGATCGAGCCTCGTAGAATTTGCCCGCCATAAAGATATTGGACTGTTAGCTGTTGGTGAAGCTGTAAAGATTATCCATTTACCTGAAGCCCGCATGCCGCTGAGAGAGGCATTTCAATTCATAAAGCGCCAGCTCGAGAGCGTTGCCCAAGTAACAGGAGCACAAACTTTCCAATACAACATTCCCACGCATTATCTGGTCTGGCCTATCGTGCTTCAACCTGATGTCTCATATCAAATTGGGGATCTTATTAAGCTGGTTGCTGGATATCCAATTCCAGATGATGGTAAGGCTGCTTTGAGAGGCGCTCAAAAACTTGGGCTGGTAACTATATCTGGAAAAACCGTCCTGCTTTCTGATGTTGGCGCTACTGTAAAAATTATCCTACCTGAGAGTGTAACCGAATGGGCCAGTATTCATGAAAAAGTTAAATCGAGGAAAGAGAATATTACGTTGGCTGAATGCGAGCCGAAATCTGCCGCAGCTCTGAGATTGCTGTTATTGCATGACCCTATAGTGCGTCTGATAATGAATAGCCTTCGCTTATTCCCAAATCGGTCAGCAAACTTCGCCGATCTTGCCAAAAAATGCGATCAACTCGATCGCGCTCTTGCCCCGATTTTCTTTCTGAAGCCGGAATCTTCGGCAGCTTTAATGGATGATCGTGGCAGGACCAATTGGGAGAGAGCTGTCGGCGAAGATTATCGCTCAACAATGTTCTTTCAATATAAAAGCATTCTCAAACACGCTGGAATTCTAATGAATGCAAAGTTGGGTGGGGCTTCGGCTATCAGCTACAATCCTCTTGAAGATATCTGGTCTCTCAGATAAATCTTTCTTAAGATAATAATTGCTTGAATGGAAAAGGCAAACCATCAAGAATTGGAATATGGAAAATAGTCTTTTGTTTAGCAGGATTAGAGAAATTATTAAAGCTTGGGATCCAGAGCGACTATTAGCGCTTGGCGCACCTGAAGACGAGTATGAAGGAGAGGTTCGAGATATTCTCTCAATGATAAATGAGATCTCCTATCCTGATGATGCTACTAAAATTATTGCTGATATTTTCTCTCGGTCGTTCTCATCATCTGATGGCTCTTATAAGGTTGTCTACAAACTAGAACATTGCTGTAATGCTGGTGAGCAGGTATGGAAAGCGATCAGGTATTATAAAGATGAAAGTCTATCTCGATGATGAGCGGGAATGTCCGCCAGGTTGGATTGCTGTCCGATGGCCGGATGAAGCAATTGAGCTATTAAAAACTGATCAAGTTACTGAAATCAGTCTTGACCATGATCTCGGTGATGATTCCAGAGGAACGGGCTACGATGTGATTCTATGGATCGAAGAGGCTGTTGCAACAAGAGGATTCAATCCTCCCAAGATTACAGTCCATTCTGCCAATTCGTCAGCCCGGCAAAAGATGGAACTTGGCATTCAAAGTATTGAACGGTTCAAGCAGCAATCTTCAAGATCTTAATTTGAAAATGCGCTGGCGGCATTTTCCACTAATTTTCCGAACAGAGTAGTAAGCTCAACTTCTGGATCAAATACTTTAATAGGCCGAGGTCTGTTAAGAGTAATTGATTGGCGCGCGATCTTACAAATTGGCGGAACTGGTCAATAGTTTTTATTGTTAGAGATTCTGCTTCAATCCGTTCTTCAAAAGCGGTTTTTAAGGTATTGAATCTGGTGTCGTCAAAGGCAATACGATTTTTCTGATCAAAAAAGCGATGCACTCGATCATTACTCTTATTCAACAGTGCCTTCAGATACATTCTCTCAGGAGAAAATAGTACGACTCCTATATTTACTCCTTATGCCCGCTCCAAATCAGGCACATATTGAAGGATTGAATAATAACCTTTTGTTGGAACTAAATTTTCTGCCATT
>JBFLVQ010000678.1:0-5092 GCA_040758525.1 Acidobacteriota bacterium | reverse complement strand
GTGTCATAAAGTAATCGTCTCTTACCTTGATAAGATTCTGCTGCTTTTAGGCTGGTACGGGTAAAATTCTCATGAATAGTGTGGCGTAAGTTTAGATCGCGTATGATAATAAATATCCAGGGTTGCATAAATCCGACCGAAGGCGCATGGTGTGCAGCATCAAGCAGTCTAGCTAGCAATGCATCGGAAATGGGCGCAGAAGTGAATTGAGAACGCACATCTCGACGACTATAGATTGCTCGGTAGACTCCACGCCTCTCTTCATCGCTAAAGCGGTGTATATTTTCATCACAATTTGTAACTATGTCTGTCATCCTGATCTGCCTCCCTCAACATCTCAAAGGTATATCTATTGAAATGGCATTCGGCAAGCACGCCTGTAGGTACCAGGTAATGTCCACAAGCAAGCATTGAACCGAGATAATCAAAGATCGCTTTTACTTGAGTAACCGAGTTGATGGAATGCAACCAGATTACCTGTCCGGCAAAAACTATTAGTACAACATTAGCTAATGCGCATGGTCCTAAACAGCCTGATATCGTAAGGTGAATATGCTTGCGCATACCACGTTCTTTCCATTCGCGTTTAAACTCTTCAATGGGTACAGCAGGAAATCCTTTATCAGTACGCCCACAACAACAGCCTTGACAGACAAATAGATGTCCATCAAGAACACGTATCTCTTTAGTAACACCATCGGCTCGCGTTATATTGATCAATTGATCTTTTGGCTCTATCTGATTACTCATAAGAAATTGCTCCATTGGATCGCGTGAACAAGAAGACTGATTGGCCACTGGGAGTAATGACTCGTTCAGCTTGTACTCCAAATACTGTGCCGGTACGAGAGTCTGTCAACACATCTGTTGGTGTGCCAAAGGCAACTATACGCCCCATACTTAACAAAGCTACATCAGTGGCATAATGTGCGGCAGCATTTAGATCGTGCATGGCAACAACTACTGCTTTACCCTCTGTTGCAAATGTCTGACAGAGCTTAAGGACATCAATAGCATGAGCAATATCCAAACTAGCTGTAGGTTCATCCAGCAATATCACATCCGATTGGGTTGCCAGACTACGAGCAATAAGAAGTCGTTGCCGCTCACCTCCAGAAAGCTCTGTAACAACTCTATCTGCTAAATGAATAATATCGGTACGTGCCATTGCCTCCTCAATTGCACAATGGTCTGATCTGTTTAGACGCTCGAATCTCCCTAGGTGTGGATGCCTTCCCATTGCTACAGCATCACGTACTGTGAAGGCAAAATCAAAATGTGTATCTTGTGGAACCAGTGCAATACGCTGAGCAAGCTGACGCCGTGAGAGTGTATGTAGATCCTGACCATTGAGACTTACACGGCCTTCATTTAGTGAACATAATCCTGCCAGCATCTTAATTAATGTTGATTTGCCTGATCCATTCGGTCCTGTAATCGCGACCAGATGACCAGCGCGTAATAGTAATGAAGCGTCACGTACAAGCCAGCGCCCAGCGATCTGAACCCCTGCTTTATGTAATTCTAGTTCGATCATAAATATCCTGCTTCACGGCGATGTCGAATTAGTAAGTAAAGAAAAAAAGGTGCCCCAATACTTGCAGTAATAATTCCAAGTCGTATCTCTTCGGGGCGATGCAGTGTTCTAGCAAATAGATCTGCAGCGATCAAAAATGTTGCACCAGTAAGCGCGCTAGCGATAATAAGGCGTCTATGGGATGGTCCTATAACCAGCCTAACGATGTGTGGCACAACCAATCCAACAAATCCGATCACACCGCTTACTGCTACCGCTGCGCCTGTAAGTAATGCAGCATTAGCAAGTACAATACGTTTGATATTCTCAACCTCAAGACCAAGTGAAGCAGCCGTCTCTTCACCAGTCAGTAATAGATCCATATCTCGTGCATAAATAATGGCGATTATGCAGCCTGCCACAACACAGGGAGCAGCAAGCCATACGTGTGACCATACACGACTATCTAGCCCACCAAGCAACCAGAAAATTATCTCTTGTGCTACTTCAACGCGTACCCAATTTAATGTGATAAGAAGTGATGTTGCTGCTCCTATCATTGCGTTGAGGGCAATACCTGACAACAACAGTGTGGCTATAGGGGTTCGGCCACGCCAGGTAGATAGACTGTAAACAACTAGTAGCGCGGCTAGTGCTCCAATAAATGAAAAAACTGGTAGATAAAAGAGCGAGCGAGTTGCTAACCCTGTTGCAAGCACTAGTACTGCGCCAAGCGCTGCTCCTGAACTTGTTCCAACAATATCCGGCGAGGCAAGCGGATTTCGAAATAACCCTTGCATCTGAGTGCCTGCAATGGCAAGGGCTGCGCCAACTAGAGCAGCTACTATTACGCGAGGCGCACGAATTAACAGAACTACAATCTGCTCTGATTCGGAAATACCGCTAAGATCTATCCACTCACTCGGTAATAGACGGGCAAAAAGTATACGTATCACTACACTGGGCGCAATATGTGTGCTTCCAATGGCAATACCAAAAACAGTTGCTAGCACAAGTAATAGAGTGATAGCGATAAAGTATGGTGTGATGCGCCTAGATCGAATAAGAGAAAGTTGATTGGCAACACGTGAAGTTAATGAATATTCTCTCTGAGAAGTAGTTTCTATGCTCATTTGGTAGCTTCTAATTTATTTGAGTAGAGTCCTTCGGCCAAAGTTTCGATACTGCGAACGACATGGTGCGAGACAGTGAGAAAGTATCTATTGTCGATTACTATGATTCGACCTGCACGTCCAGCTTGGCTGGAAGCTATTGCAGGATCAGCAAGCAAACGACGACGAACCTCTTCTGCTTTTCCATTCTCCGCGCCAGTTACAATAAAATCAGGTTGCCAAGTAGCAATCTGTTCTGTACTAATCTTCTGAAATCCCTTTATCCCTTGTTGGGCTGAAACATTGATTGCGCCTACTTTGTTAACAATATCGTCGAAAGTAGTGTTTGCTCCGGTGGTATACCCCTGTATGCCATAAGACATAACTCGAAACCGCCGGCTATTAGTGGGTATACGTGCTTGTACAGCTTTGATTTCACGATCCATCTGGGCAATTAGTGCTTCTGCGCGTGCGTCTTCACCAATCACATAACCTAATGTACGAATGTTGGATTTGATATCTTCGATACGATCAAAGTTTGAGAATCGGAAAACAGGTGCCTGGGCAGTTTTCAACAGTTCCACTACCTCTGCACGACTATAACTAGCAACAAAGATCAGATCGGGTTCAAGTCGTAAGATCTGTTCTGGTTCATGTACGATTTCAGCCGCAGTAGTGCGAGCCTGCTCAGCAACATTGCTGTAACTCTCATTAAGCGCAAGACTACTCAGACCAATAATACGGTCTGTTGGACAGATAGCTAGTAAGATCTCATCTGTACCAAGAGTCTCTGAGACGATACGTTGAGGAGGCGACTTAATGGTAAAGATCTCTCCACTCCCATCGCGTAGTTCACGAGGATAAGAAGCGCTTGGTTTTCCAGGCATCATATTAGCTGCAGTAGTCTGGTCTGCCTGATACTTATTGAAATGGCGCATTATTTCAATACCTAATACAATCACGACCAGTGTCATGATTAACAATATTAGAAATGTGTATGTGCTTTTTCGATTGTTTGCTTCTGGTAGTTTCATAATATCAGTCTATGAGACGGTTAATATCTTCTGGTATCGGCTCACCAAGAAAACGATGTCTTAATTCATACCAGAGTTTTAATCTTTCCCATTTAGGTTCTTTGAGAAACTTTCTTTCATCAGAAAGAAAAGGACTGGGCAAGAATACTGTTATCATTTGTTCATTAAATCCATTCCATAGCCGTAATCCCCAACTACGCCCACCACCGCATTTGCTACTACGAGTCTCAAAAAAGGCAACCCTACTCACACGACGCTTACGGGCAAGTTCTGCTGACGGTGTGCCTCTGTGCTCGCCTATACATAGATGGAAGTGCCAGTGCCCAAGATCAACAGTTAAATAACCATCTAACATAGAAGTTTTGGGTGGCTCACTAAATCGCACTTCAAAAACGGCGCCTTCAATACAAGGACCAACAACGATATCACGCCAGTGTCTTTCAAATAGAATCTCAACCATAGACTGCATAGTCTCTTGGTTAGGCTCTATATAAGTGTAATGGGTAAAACTCCCATCAAGATTCTCAACAATTTCACTGTTCATAGAGAGCTCTCCCTCCGTTTAAGGTATTGACTGCATCGACCAGCGCCGATACTCCATCAGCTAGGTGGTGAGATACTGTTCTTAGGTAGCGTGACGGCAGCTTGATAATCTGTCCTTTCTTCACTGCGGTGAGTGCAACTAATTGAGTATCATTGACAAGCTGATTAACAAAATCGCGATCACGCTCATGACCAGTAGCAACAAGGATTAGATCCGGATCAATTTCTAAGATATTTTCAACGGCAATTTTGCTATGGCCGGTAATACCAGCTTCAGCCGCGACATTATGCAAGCCTGCCATAGTAATGATCTCGTGCACGTTTGTAGCTGCTCCTGCCGTCCAATTACCTGGCGCAAGATATAACACACGCAGAGAAGTTCGCTCCGGTTTCAGCCGCTCTCTGGCATTGCGCAACTTTACTTGCATTGCATCAATAATCTCATCTGCGCGAGTATCTTCGCCAATGGCGTGACCAATTAATCGAATGTTACCTGAGATCTCAGCAATGGTATGAAAATCGCTAACGACAACCATAGGTACATGTGTTTGATCTATAATCTGACGTAATTCTGCTTTAGTGTATCGTGCAGCAAGTACAAGATCCGGTTTAAGCGAGACTATCTGCTCAGCATCACGCTCGACTAGTACGCCTACACGCCCAGCAATTTCAGCGATATTGCTCATTTCAGGCGCAGTCGAGTAACGAGAAAGCGCCACTACACGATTAAGACTATTCTGATCAATAAGCGCACACAAAATCTCATCAGTGCCTATTGAGAGGGAGATGATACGTTCAGGTTTATGTTCAACAGTGATCTTTTTGCCATCTGGTAGATTCACTATACGAGGAAATCCCATGAGAGAAACTTTTGCTTTAAAACTCTC
>JBFLVQ010000677.1:0-5100 GCA_040758525.1 Acidobacteriota bacterium | reverse complement strand
AAGTTTCCTGCCCCTGGCACAGCGGGAGGATTTGGTGGAGAGCGAGATGATAAGTTTGTCTTTTATACCTTCTCTTCTATGATCTTTCCACCTACGATCTACCGCTATGACATTGCTACACAGCAGAGTTCATTGTTCCGCGCGCCAGAAATTCCCGATTTTCGAGCTGAAGATTACGAGACCAAACAGATCTTCTACCCAAGCAAAGATGGCACACGTATACCTATGTTTATCGTACACAAGAAAGGTATCAAGCTTGATGGTCGTAATCCCACTCTGCTTTATGGCTATGGTGGATTTAACGTTACCGTCAACCCTTCCTTTAGTTCGCTACGTCTTGCCTTGCTTGAGCAGGGTGTTGTCTATGCTTCAGCAAATCTGCGTGGCGGCGGTGAATATGGCGAGAAATGGCATCTTGCTGGTACGAAATTAAATAAGCAGAATGTCTTTGATGATTTCATCGCAGCAGCAGAATATCTGATTGCCAATAAGTATACCTCGCCAGATATGCTAGCAATTCAGGGCGGTTCAAATGGTGGTCTGCTGGTGGGAGCAGTAATGAATCAGCGGCCAGAACTTTTTAAGGTTGCCATACCTCAAGTTGGGGTAATGGATATGCTGCGCTTTCACAAGTTCACAATCGGTGCCAATTGGATTGCCGATTATGGATCAAGCGATAACGAAGAAGAGTTCAAAGCTCTCTATCGTTACTCGCCTATACACAATATTCGTGAAGGAGTCAAATATCCGGCTACTCTGATCACTACTGCAGATCATGATGATCGCGTAGTGCCAGCTCACTCTTTCAAGTATGCTGCGACCTTACAAGCAAAGCACAGTGGTGATACCCCTGTACTGATCCGTATTGATACAAAATCAGGGCACGGTGCTAGCAATACCGCTAAAGCGATCGAGCAGACAGCAGATATCTACTCATTTATCCTATACAATATCGGCGTTACACCAAAATAGTGATCTGTGCCATTATTGTAAGAGAACTATTAACGAGAGAAGCTATCCGTGGGAAATGGATAGTTTCTCTCGTTAACTATTCTGCTCTTCTAACAACTCCAATATTGAATCGATAATAAAGTCCTGTTGTTGATAGGTAAGCGAGTGATAAATAGGCAGCATTATGATCTCTCTCGCCGCCTGTACCGTCTCTGGTAAGGGGGCTTTGGCAATATCAGCATAGATAGACTCTAAATGGATTGGTGTGATACCAGGTTGCGCATTAATACCACGCGCAATCAATTCCTGTAAGAGTTGATCACGTGTGATTGGTGCTGTGGGCTCTATACGCAATTGGTAGGATTGGAAATTACTCACTGTCTGAGGCGATTCTACCGGCACGGCTAGTCCACGCCGACCTTGGAAAGCGGCTGTATAACGGGCTGCCTGTTCCCTTCGGTGGGCAAGCATAATAGGCAATTTCTTCAATTGCTCTACGCCTAGTGCTGCTTGCATATCGGTAAGACGGTAATTGAAACCAACTTCAAGATAACCTTCACCAGCCTTACCAACACCATGCTGGCGCAAACAACGCATACGTTCCGCTAGCTTATGATCAGCAGTTGTAATCATACCGCCATCCCCAGTAGTAATAATCTTGCGTGGATGAAAACTGAAGCAGGCTGCCAGAGTGTGAGGCTTGCCAATACGTTGGCCTCGGTATTGGCTGCCAATGGCACAAGCGGCATCCTCAATTACAATCAGATTATGGCGTTTAGCAAAGGCAATGATCTCATCGAGTGGGGCAGGTAAGCCTACCTGATGTACCGCCAAGATCGCTTTAGTATTTGACTGACACACCTCTGCTAATAAAGCAGGATTGATATTGCAAGTTTGCCGATCAATATCTACAAAGATCGGTTCGGCGCCGCAGTAGCGAATCACATTGGCGCTAGCAATAAAGGAATAACTGGGACAAATAACAGAGTCGCCTGGTCCACAATTGGCTGCATATAATGCTAGGTGCAGCGCCGCCGTTCCTGAAGAGACAGCAATCGCTTCTGGCGCACCTACATATTCGGCAAAAGCGCGTTCAAATTCAAGCACACGTGTGCCTTGTATAATCCATCCAGAGCGAATCACTTCGCTTACCGCAGCAATCTCAGTTTCATCAAGCTCTGGTTTCGCAATCGGTATTGTCTGTTTAGATCTATTCATAAAATATATGTAGTCTTAATGGAAAGTTTGCTTCTAGCAGTTTGATTATAGTCGATAAGAGAAGAAAAAAAGAGTGCCTAAAGGAGGCACTCTTCGTGTTGGTCCAGATACTAAAATCTTGCGCTTGCCATTTTACTGAAAAATGGCGGCATAATCTTGGGCAAACTGGTCAAAGCTGATCGGTTCTCTACCCAATAATTTGGTAACTACATCGGTTACTTGAGCGTATTTGCCAGTAGCAAAGAGTCCATAGATCTCAGCTATCGCATTAGCATTCCATTCAGGCTGACCGGCATTGAGCAGGCCGTCTCTGGCCGCTTGCACAGGGACATCCACATAAGTGATGGTCTTGCCGAGCAGGGTTGATAACTTGGCGGCGACATCTTTGAATGTGAGTGCTTGTGGACCTGTAATAACATAGGTCTCTCCTTCATGACCGTTCTCTGTTAACACTTTAGCTGCTATTGCAGCAATGTCACGCACATCTACCAAACTCTGTTTAGCATCTTGCAGCGGTAGATAGAAGGCGCCTTGAGGTTTTATTGTTGCAACAGACCAGAACAAATTTTGATAAAACGAGTTTGGTTGTAAGATAGTATAGGCTAAGCGAGATTCTTTAAGCAGACTATCGGTCTCGGCATGCTGTCGCATAATTATTGAAGGCGAGTTTGCCGCTGCTCCCATACCCGAGAATTTTACTATATGCTTCAGTTTGGCTTGTTTGGCAACCTCGATAAAGTTGCTTATTTGCTTTACATATGATTGATTCACAGATGAGACAATAAACGCTTTGTCAATCCCATTAAGAGCTGTATCAAGCGTTGCTGGCTTTTCTAGATCTCCTTGTACCAATTCCACATTATAGGTTTTAAGCTCAGTGGCTCGCACTGGATCGCGCACAAGCGCCCTTACTCTCTCGCCTAGGTTGCTTAGTTGTTTTATTAATTCGCTACCGTTTGTGCCCGTTGCGCCAATAACAAGTATCATACTATTTCTCCGTATTAAGATTGGTCTAAAGCAGTTTACGTTTTGCTATTAAAAAGTAAAGTACTTACAATCCAGGAAGATACTATGTAAAAAGGTAGTTAAGGAGCTTATGAAAGTTAAAGTTTATAACTGTCCCGTTGAAGCCGCGATCGATGTTATTGGTGGTAAGTGGAAGCCACTAATCTTATGGTGGTTGCATCAAGACACGCATCGCTTCGCAGAGTTACGCCGAAAAATGCCAGGCATTACAGAGAAGATGCTGACACAGCAGTTACGAGAGTTAGAAGCAGATGGCATTGTACAACGCCAAGTCTATCCAACCGTACCACCGAAAGTAGAGTATTCGCTTACTGAGTATGGTGACTCACTTAAGCATGCCCTGAAGGCAATGTGTGATTGGGGGCGTGAGCATATGAAGCGTATTAATGCTGTCGAAGTATCACCAGTATAGAGAACTGGGAATTGGCTCAAATAGCAGGCTGACGCACATTATTGGTTGATATTAAGAAGAGGGCAGAAGCCAACTTGAGTATCGCTCCAGATAGGTTTATACTGTGTGCTTAAAAGAGTTGACAGATAGGCTAAAAGAATTGCGTAACCCTTGTTACGTAATAAGATAATCCCACCGCGTTGAGGAGTGCTTATTATTCTGGGGTGGCGTTAGTAAAGAACTTAGGCCGTTGTCCTTCCCTGAATAAAGATTACGAGTTATGTCATGAGTCAAACGTCAACTGGTGACCCACTACTAGGAACAGTTATTGATGGTAAATACCGTGTAGAAACCTTACTTGGTCGAGGAGGGATGGGCAAAGTCTATCGTGTTACCCACATGACCTTGAACAAGGATTTCGCGCTCAAGGTGGTGACCTTCCACTCTGGCAAAAGCGAAGCGAATCATCTGATTCGTTTTCACCGTGAGGCCGAAGCACTGGCCAAGATCAATCATCCTAATGTAGTAATGGTGACCGATTTCGGTGTCCTGCCCGATGAATCTCCCTATATTGTTATGGAGTTTATCGAAGGCATTACACTACGCCAATTACTTGAGAAGCAGGGCACACTGGGGGAGCGAGAGACAATCCATATTACCAAACAGATCTGCGCGGCTCTGCATGAAGCACATCGCCAGAACATCATACATCGTGATTTGAAACCGGAAAATATAATGATCCAGGAGTTCGATGATGGTGAAATAATGGCGCGTGTGCTCGATTTTGGTATTGCCAAATTGATCCAATCTGATGGTAGTGAAAATCTTACCAGTGCAACTGGCAGCGAACTGCCTGGCACGATCAAGTATATGTCGCCAGAACAGTTCTATGGCGATACCTTAGATGTACGTGCTGATATCTTCACAATCTGCCTAATGATCTATGAGATGCTCACTAGTAGCGTGCCGGCGGTTATGCTGGGCAAGGTGAGGCCACTCGATGAACTGCGACCAGGGCTTACTCCTCGCTTAAGCGAGATTATCCTCAAGGGATTGGCACAATCACCTGAGGATCGCCATAAGAGCGCGCTAGAGCTAAAACGCGAACTAGAGAGCTTGGAGCAGTCTGCCGGTACACAACAACCTAGTTCGGGACCATTGTTTGATCTAACACCATTACCACAACCGCGAGAAAACTATAACACTTCTAATAATCATTCCATTACTTTTGACAATATTAATGCTACTGAACTGCATCAAGCTCCACCAGCCGAAGACTATGCCAGCGAAGAGAAGGTTCGAGAAGCAATCACAGATTTTGAACTCTTCCTTGCCGGCAAGCGTGCGCCTGCCGTGATCGAAGTTTCACTAGCGCTGGTGATACGCTTTGAGATCCCACAGATCGTTAATATCATCATAGACTGGGCAATGCGTGTACAGGATCAGTCTCTCTTTGATGCACTGACAAATGCCCGTAATAAGATCTTTGATATCTTCTTCTATCGCATCACTAG
>JBFLVQ010000676.1:0-5117 GCA_040758525.1 Acidobacteriota bacterium | reverse complement strand
AATAATCCTGATAAGCAGCAGCATTGATCGATTGTAGCAATGCAACCCGTGGAATCTTGATCAGTGGGTTAGAGGTAGTTACCTGTTCTTGTTTTACCTGTATTATCTTCTCTAGTCCATTACTGACTTCTGAAGGTTGTGGCCATTCCACACTGAGAACACATCCACGCTCACGTCCTGGTTTTGGCTCAATCATCTCCATCTCAATTTTCAGCAAGCCAAAGAGTTTATAGCCTAACTCACCAGCATATTTATATAGGTGGTTAAGGAAGGGAATTGAGTTGAAGATCTCTTCCAACTCTTCGAACTTCTCACGGCTGGTACGGACTACAGAGATTTTTACTAGATGTGGTACATAATTAACACCATCCTGCCACATATTCTTGCGGCGGAACTGCTCAGCAATCTGCTCAATAACATCGCCAGGATCAAGATCAGCATGTGTAAGAAAATGGCTAAAGCTCAGCTTCTCTAGCAGCATGTTCTCTAACTTTTCCAGAAACTCTTTACCTAATTTACCGGTCGAACGTCCAGGTATGTGATCATGAAATTTCGACTGTGCTGCTGCTGGTTGCAGACGTTCCTCACGCGCCATTTCTACTAGTGGTGCAGATGAATTACTAACAAGAGTAGCCGTAGTTGTCTTTGAGGAGGGTAACATCGCCATTTTAAGCAGCATTAGCAGCGCAGAAGGAGAATGGAAACGATCCTTAGGATGCTTGGCAAGGGCACGTAAGACGATTGTTTCAATCGCTTCTGGAATATCATGACGTAGAGAGCGAGGTGGTAACGGTGGTTGATGTATATGTTGTTCTAGGATCGAGACATTCTTACCAGTAAAAGGCACCTTCCCGGTTAGCAATTGGTAGAAGATAACACCCAAGGAGTAGACTTCACTACGGCCATCCAATTCCTGGCCATTACACTGTTCGGGAGCAAGATAATAGGGCGGATCTAGCAGATTATGAGTGATTGCGCCAGGCAGTGCGCTGCATAGTTCCACAGATTTGATACGATCAATACCAAAATCTAGCAGTTTTATCCGCTCGCTATCATCATCGCCATAAACGACAAAGATATTAGAGGGTTTGAGATTACGATGTAGACGACCCTGCTTGTGCATAGTCGTGACTGCATCACTAATCTGGAGCATTAGATTAATTACTCGTTCAATAGGGATTTCTGGTTCCTGTTCGATTAAGGCTTTAAGCGTACAACCTTCTAAGTATTCCATTACCAAATATAGGTAGTCAGCAGGACTTTTGCCATAATCGAAGACGCGTACAATATGTGGGTGTTGCGAGACCATCACAGCATCAGCCTCGTCAAAGAAGACCATTACACAATTGGGATCGGCATGTACGTATTCCGGACTGATTATCTTGATTGCGAACTGATTGTTGCTACTAACTTGTAGACCACGGTAGACCATGCCTAAGCTGCCCTGGCCAATCCTCTGTTCTAGCCGATATCGGTCGGCAATAAGAGGCGGACCTGGTAAGGTAAGCTTGACAGGACTGCGGTCACGATCGCACCTTTCTACATGATCGCCATAAACCTTTTTACAAATCAGGCATTCCTTCAAGCGTATCCTCCAGTATCCGGACAGCAGCATACACTCTGCCAGTAATAGTCTCGCATTGCTGGATCTATAAATATAATTAAGTATTTAGAAAAATATTTATGCCTAAATGATAGCATGAAGCATGGAAAGTGCAAGAAAAAGTGAACTTAGGGAGTGGCAGACGACTTTCGCCGGAGTTGGTTAGTGCGGTAAGCTTAAACTAATATGCATCAAAATAAGCCACCCTATGTGTTAGCAATCGATGTTGGTACCTCTTCAGTGCGTGTTATTGCTTACGATCATTATGGAAGTAGTGTTACTGGTATAGAAGCACGCGCCCAATATCAGTTTGCCATTACTGCTGATGGTGCTGTTGAGATCGATCCCGAACGACTGTTCAATATTGTTGCAGAGTGTATAGATTCTGTATTAGCGCTTTTAGGTGAACGTAGCAAAGAATTGCTGGCAGTGGCAACCACCACCTTTTGGCATAGCCTAGTAGGTATAGACAAGCAGGGACGAGCATTAACACCTTTAATAAATTGGAATGACACTCGCAGTCGAGGCGAAGCTGCGCGTTTGCGTAATCAAGTATCAGAAGTCGATCTACATGCACGCACCGGCTGCCGACTGCATGCCTCCTATTGGCCAGCGAAGCTTGGCTGGCTGGCAGATACAAGATCGCAATTGATGACACAAGTGCGGTATTGGCTCTCATTTGGCGACTATCTGTTTAGCCGACTTTTTGGTGAGATATTGAGCAGTCTCTCAATGGCTTCTGGAACAGGGTTGTTGAATCAACATAGCTGTGATTGGGATGATATGACTTTAGCATTCTTACCCATTGATGCTAGCCAACTCCCCACAATTGTGGATATCAACAGCCCCTGTATAGGTTTACGCAATGAGTTTGCTACTCGCTGGCCAGCCCTTGCAGATATTCCTTGGTATCCGCCGCTTGGTGATGGGGCTTGTAGTAATATAGGGTGTGGCTGTACTGATCCTAGTCGCTTTGCATTAATGATAGGCACTTCTGGAGCATTACGAGCTGTTGCTGCCAGAGAGAATTTTGTTATACCATCGGGATTGTGGTGTTATCGTATCGATCGTCGGCGTATTGTGATGGGTGGTGCGCTGGCTAATGGTGGTAACCTGTTTGCCTGGATGCGAGATAGTCTACAACTGCCAAGCCTAGAGGAGTTTGAAAAGGCTCTTACTGAAATTGCCCCAGACAGTCATGGCCTGACACTACTGCCGTTATTTTCTGGAGAGCGCAGCCCTGGTTGGCGTGATGATGCCACTGCCGCATTGATCGGTTTACGGCTTGCTACTCAACCAGTAGAAATTTTACGCGCTGGCTTAGAGGCAGTTGCTTACCAATTTGCCCTTATCTATAAAAGGTTAGCAGACTATTTTGATCCTCCTAGTGAGGTGATCGCGACCGGTGGGGCATTACGACGTTCGTCTGTATGGAGAGATATTATTGCTGATGTATTAGGCATGGGATTACGTTTATCTGCAGAACCAGAAGCCAGCAGTCGTGGCGCTGCATTACTTGTTTTAGAAGCAAATGGATTGTTAAGCGATCTAGCGCTTGCTAGTGCCGGTTTTGTCCAAAATCATCTTCCTAATGCAGAGAATCATAAAATTTATCAACAGGCTTGTACACGTCAACAAGCACTCTATCGTACATTGATCGTCGATGATTGGCAGCGATAGTCTGAGGCTATAGTATAATGGTGAGAATCTTTGCTACTTTTCATGCAATAGGGATTCTTGTTTAAACATATGGAGCAATGGTGGAGAGAGAGCAACATTTACCGTCTTCCGCTTACCTAGCCTATGGCCGACATGTCAATCCGCCATTGGCACAATTCCTTTCGCTTTCTGGTAGAGATCAACATTTTGTCAAAGCAGCCGGTTGTTACTTGATAACCGATCAGGGCGAGTCATATGCAGATTGGATTGCTGGTATGGGCAGTCTAAACCTTGGTCATAATCATCCTCGTCTGATCGATTGTATTACCAAACATATTTCTGCAGGCACACCCAATCTGTTTATTGAAAACCTTAATCCATTCGCGGGAATGCTCGCCAAGCAGCTTGTTCACTCGCTGGGAGAAGATTTCGCGACCTGTTTCTTTTCTAACAGCGGCACAGAAGCGGTAGAGGCAGCAATAAAACTAGCCATTGCTGCGACAGGCCGCCGAATGATCGTCTATTGTCAGGATGGCTATCATGGTACGACCCTAGGGGCGCTCTCTATGATGGCACAAGGGGTTTATCGAGAACGATTTGAGCCACTCTTGCCAAGTTTTCAGGCAATACCTTTCGGCGATCTAGCAGCTTTACAAACGGCTTTGTCTGAACAGCCGGCCGCATTTGTGTTAGAGCCTATTCAGATTGAAGCTGGACTACGTATACTACCACACGGCTTCTTGGCGGCGGCAAAAGCGATGTGTCGAGAACAAGGAACATTGCTTGTGCTTGATGAAGTACAGACAGGGTTGGGGCGTACAGGGAGTCTATGTGCTTTTCAACAAGAGGGGGCGGCACCAGATATTCTGGTGCTTGCGAAATCATTAGGGGGTGGGCTTGTCCCAATTGGTGCAATGGTGGCTGGCCCCGGCCTGTTTGCTCGTGCCTATGGCGACTATCGAGCCTGTGAGATCCATAACTCGACTTTCGGTGGCAATGCATTGGCTTGTCAGGTTGCGCTAGCGACACTCTCAATTATTGAGCAGAGAGATTTTCTTGTTACCGTTAGTGAACGCGGCGAACAATTGAATCATCTATTGACAAATACATTGTCAGAGCATCCATTAGTTGCAGGAATAACTATGCGTGGGCTGCTTGGTGGGATCAAGTTGCGAGATCTAGATCATCCTTGGTTCTCTTGGCAGAATTTGGGTATCGATGATTTTGCTAATATGCCAATTGTGGGACCGCTGCTAGTACACAGGATGTATCGTAGAAAAGTGTTGGTGCAAGTGTGTGGCCATGACTGGAATACTATACGTATTGAGCCACCACTTATTGTTAGCGAGCCAGAGTGTGAAACTTTTGTGGCAATTCTCAAAGAACAATTAGATTGGATCTATGAAAATGGTTGATGAGAAG
Organism: Acidobacteriota bacterium; assembly: GCA_040758525.1. Taxonomy (GTDB): domain Bacteria; phylum Acidobacteriota; class Blastocatellia; order Chloracidobacteriales; family JADJPF01; genus JBFLVQ01. Next base: position 433 of record JBFLVQ010000676.1, on the reverse strand, counting down.
ACTACACCAGTAAAATGTCTGATTTTAGGGGGGAGCGGTTATGTTGGCGCGGCGGTCTGCCGGTTACTCTATAATGAGGGTGCAAACATTGTTTTTACTTACTTTTCCAATTCAGAGACAGCGCACCAGTTGGTTGAAGAACTCCCCGGCGCAAAAATGATTCATACCGATCTATCGAATTATCTAGCCGCCAGCCGTACAGTATCTACGGCAGCAGAGATGTTAGGAGGACTGGATGTGCTGGTGCAATGTGCAGGCACGGCAGGCGATGCCACACTCTACACAGATCCGACTTATACTAGCCGCGACAAGTTCCTCAAGATTAATGAAGCGGAATTTGATCAAATGATCAATCTTACCGTAAAAAGCACCTTCGCCGCTTGTCAACAAGCAGCAATAATTATGAGTAAACAGAAAAGCGGTGAGATCATCA